>NZ_QUJT01000001.1:2500-536649 GCF_003480955.1 Clostridium sp. AM27-28 | reverse complement strand
CGCATTGACGAAGATAAAACAAGACACATTTCTATCGAAATTCATTTTAATCTCAAACCCATCCCGGAGGTGGAACAGGTCACTGCCTGACCTGTCCCGCCGGGACGGTTCTCTTAACAACACCATATAGATTTTTTGTACGCCGCCGCCCGCCATCGAGCAGAGTTTTTACACCTAATTGGGGATGAAACAGCTCATGGCGGGCGGCGGCGTCGCTTTGATCGGCGGCACCCTTGTTCCCCTGCTTTCTCAACTTTTTGGATAATGCCTAAAACAAATACCACCCGCCGCGCCCTCTCGGAAACGGGAGGGCGCGGGAAAGGAGGGATTAACTTTTGATATGGCAGATGATTGAAGATTGGTTTCGCGGCATTTTGACAGACGGGATTTTATCGAACCTTTCCGGCTTGTTTGACAGCGTAAATACAGAGGTTGGAGAAATCGCAACACAAGTCGGCACGACCCCCGCCGGGTGGAACGCGGGCATATTCAACATGATACGCAGCCTTTCGGAAAACGTCATTGTACCGATTGCGGGCGTTATCATTACCTTTGTCATGTGTTATGAACTAATCCAGCTTGTAATTGAAAAAAACAATCTGCACGATCTCGACACTTGGATTTTCTTCAAATGGATTTTTAAGACCTTTGTTGCGGTGCTGCTGGTAACAAACACTTGGAACATCGTCATGGGAGTTTTCGACGTTACGCAGAGCGTCGTCAATCAGAGCGCGGGGGTTATCATATCCGATACAAGCATAGACGTTACCACCGTCATTACCGACATTGAAGCAAAACTCGACGCTATGAGCGTGGGCGGTCTTTTGGGGTTATGGTTTCAATCCCTCTTTGTAGGGCTTACCATGAAAGCCCTGTCAATCTGCATTATGCTTGTGGTGTATGGGCGCATGATTGAAATATATCTTGTAACGAGCGTTGCCCCTATCCCTATGGCAACAATGGTAAATCACGAATGGGGCAGCATGGGACAGAATTACTTAAAATCTTTGCTTGCGCTTGGTTTTCAGGCGTTTCTGATCTTGGTGTGTGTCGGCATTTATGCGGTGTTGATACAAACAATCGCAGCGACCGACGACATTTCCGGCGCGATCTGGGCTTGCATGGGCTATACCGTCCTCTTGTGCTTTACGCTTTTCAAAACGGGAAGCCTTGCAAAGAGCGTCTTTTCGGCACATTAAGGGGGTGAGTTATGATTTGAAAATCGGTTTAATCGACGTTGACAGCCATAATTTCCCCAACCTCTGCTTGATGAAGCTATCCGCGTATCATAAAGCAAAGGGGCATACGGTGGAATGGTGGAACGCAAAGGGGCGGTACGACCTTGTATATAAAAGCCGCGTCTTTACGGACACCTATTCCAAAGACACGATAACCGTTACCAACGCGGAACAAGTTATTTTCGGCGGTACGGGCTACGACACGAAAAACCGCTTGCTGCCGGAAGTGGAACACAGTTACCCGGATTATTCTATCTACCCGCAGTTTTTCGGGATTGCCTACGGCTTTTTAAGCCGGGGTTGTCCGAGAAATTGCGGGTTTTGCATTGTCAGCAGTAAAGAGGGACGCGAAAGTGTTAAGGTTGCGGATTTGTCCGAGTTTTGGAAATGGCAGCCGGAAATAAAAATCATGGACGCTAATCTGCTTGCCTGTCCCGACCATGAAAATCTCATTGAGCAGCTTATACGAAGCCGCGCATGGGTGGATTTTTCGCAAGGGCTGGATATTCGCCTTGTGAACAGGGATAATGTCAGCCTGTTAAATCGGGTACGGATAAAAGCGGTACATTTTGCATGGGATAATCCCGACGAGGACTTAACCGGGTATTTCCAACGTTTTTTGGATTTGACCGCCATTAAGAGCAGCCGCCAGCGGCGCGTGTATGTTCTTACCAACTACGGCAGCACTCACGAACAGGATTTATACCGCGTGAACACCTTGCGGGCTATGGGCTTTGACCCGTATGTGATGATTTACGAGCGTCCAACCGCCCCGCCTGTTACCCGCCATTTGCAACGGTGGGTAAATAACAAACGGCTTTTCTATGCTGTCCCCCGTTTTGAAGATTACATTCCGGGCAGAAAGGAGGTTTGAAATGGCGTATGTAACCGTCCCAAAGGACTTAACAAAAATCAAAAGCAAGGTAATGTTCAACCTTACGAAACGACAGCTAATTTGTTTCAGCGCGGCGGTAGCAATCGGACTGCCGCTGTTCTTTTTGGTAAAAGACAGCGTTGGAACAACCACAGCGGCATTGTGCATGGTGCTTGCCATGCTGCCTATGTTTTTGCTTGCCATGTACGAGAAAAACGGGCAACCGCTGGAAGTGATTATTCGGCAATTTGTGGAAGTGAAGTTTCTTCGCCCCAAAGAGCGACCTTATCAGACCAACAATTTTTATGCCGCCCTTGCGCGGCAAGAGCAATTAGATAAGGAGGTACGGGCGATTGTCAAAGGAAAAGAAAAACACCCAAAACGAAAAGCGTAAACTTTCCCGACAGGAAAGAAAACAGATAGATACCCTTATCCGACAGGCAAAGGGCGACGGGAAGCCCCATACGGCGCAGGACAGCATACCGTTTGAGCGAATGTATAAGGACGGGATTTGCCGCCTTGCAAACGGGCGGTATTCCAAGTGCATTGAGTTTGAGGACATCAACTATCAGCTTGCGCAGCCGGACGACAAAACCGCCATTTTTGAAGCCCTTTGCGATATGTATAACTCGTTCGACGCTTCTATCAGCGTGCAGCTTTCCCTAATCAGCCGCCATGCGAACAAGGACGATTTCAAGAACAGTATCACGATTGCGCCGCAGAATGATGACTTCGACAGTATCAGAGCAGAATACACCGAAATGCTTAGGACGCAGCTTGAACGCGGAAACAACGGGCTTATCAAGACCAAGTTTCTCACCTTTACCGTTGAAGCAAAGGACATTAGATCGGCGCGGGCGCGTCTTGCCCGCATTGAAACGGACACCCTCAACCATTTTAAGGTGATCGGCGCGGCGGCGCGGGTATTGGACGGGAAACAGCGTCTTGAAGTGCTGCATGGGATTTTCCACCCGGACGGGGAACGCTTTAACTTTGCGTGGGAATGGCTACCCGCAAGCGGTCTTTCTGTCAAAGACTTTATCGCGCCGTCCTCTTTCCGATTTGGCGACGGGCGAATGTTTCAAATGGGCGGCAAGTTTGGCGCAGTTTCCTTTTTGCAGATCGTCGCGCCGGAACTCTCCGACCGTATGCTTGCCGACTTCATGGACGCGGAAAACGGGATTATCGTCAATCTGCACATTCAGAGTATCGACCACAACGAAGCAATCAAGACGATTAAGCGCAAGATTACCGACCTTGACCGTATGAAAATCGAGGAACAGAAAAAAGCAATCCGCAGCGGCTACGACATGGATATTATTCCGTCCGACCTTGCCACCTACGGCGGGGAAGCAAAAAACCTACTCCGCGATTTGCAGAGCCGCAACGAAAGAATGTTTCTGCTTACGCTGCTTGTCTTAAACCTTGCAGATACCAAGCAGAAATTGGATAACGAAGTATTTGGAGCGGCGGCAATCGCGCAGAAATACAACTGCATTTTGACCCGCCTTGACTACCGGCAGGAACAGGGGCTTATGTCCTCTATCCCGTTGGGGGAAAACCTTATCCATATCCAGCGCGGCTTGACGACCAGCAGCACCGCCGTTTTCGTTCCCTTTACGGTGCAAGAGCTGTTCCAAAGCGGCGAAGCATTGTATTACGGCTTAAACGCCCTTTCCAACAACATGATTTTGTGCGACCGAAAGAAGCTGAAAAATCCCAACGGCTTGATACTCGGCACACCGGGCAGCGGCAAAAGTTTTTCTGCAAAACGCGAAATCACAAACGCTTTTCTTATCACGTCCGACGACATTATCATTTGCGACCCCGAAGCCGAATATTACCCCCTTGTCGGACGTTTGAAAGGACAGGTTATCAAGGTTTCGCAGAACAGCACGCAGTACATTAACCCTATGGATATTAACCTCAATTACAGCGAGGGCGACACGCCCATAGCCTTAAAGAGCGATTTTATCCTTTCCTTTTGTGAGTTGATTATGGGAGGTAAAAACGGGCTGGAAGCTGTCGAAAAGACCTTGATTGACCGCGCTGTTATCAGCGTGTACCGCAACTACCTTGCCGACCCGAAGCCGGAGAATATGCCGATTTTGGGCGACCTCTACGACGAGATCAAGAAGCAGCCGGAAAAGGAAGCGCAGCGTATCGCGGCGGCATTGGAACTCTATGTAAACGGCAGCTTGAACATTTTTAACCACAGGACAAACGTTGACATTCATAATCGCCTTGTCTGCTTTGATATTAAGGAACTCGGTACGCAGCTTAAAAAAGTCGGTATGCTTATCGTCCAAGACCAAGTATGGAACAGAGTAACGGTAAACCGCAGCGAGGGCAAGGCGACGCGGTATTACATCGACGAATTTCATTTACTCTTGAAAGAGGAACAGACCGCAGCATACAGCGTCGAGATTTGGAAGCGTTTTAGGAAGTGGGGCGGTATTCCGACAGGTATCACGCAGAACGTCAAAGACCTTTTGACGAGCAGAGAAGTTTCAAATGTTTTTGAAAACAGCGATTTTGTCTATATGCTCAACCAAGCCCAGGGCGACCGGGAAATCCTTGCCAAGCAGCTTAACATTTCACAACAGCAAATGACCTATGTAACCCATTCCGAAGCGGGCGAGGGACTTATCTTCTATGGCAACGTGATTTTGCCCTTTATTGACCGTTTTCCGAAAGATACGGAGCTCTACCGCGTAATGACGACCAAGCCCGGCGAGGTGTCGGCATGAGGATAGAAACGGATAAAATCTATTGCGGCGACAGCTTGCAGGTGCTTCAAACCTTGCCGGATAACTGTTTGGATTGTTGCGTAACGTCCCCGCCCTACTATGCTTTGCGCGATTACGGCACAGACGGGCAGATCGGGCGTGAAGCAACGCCGGAGGAATATGTTTTCCGCATTACGGCGGTTTTCCATGAGGTAAAGCGGGTGCTTACGCCGGAGGGTACTTGTTGGCTGAATATCGCGGACACTTATTGCGGCACAGGCAGCAAAGCCGACCACCAAGACCCGAAATACCCCAAAGGCAGGAACGGGCAGCAAGTGGCGGTAAACCACCGCGCCCCCGGCTGCAAGCCGAAAGACCTAATCGGTATTCCGTGGCTTGTAGCCCTTGCCTTGCGGGGCGACGGTTGGTATTTGCGAAGTTCTATCATTTGGCACAAGGGAAACGCCATGCCGGAAAGCACGCGGGACAGACCGACCCGCTGCTATGAATATGTGTTTCTGCTTACCAAGTCAAAGAAATATTACTACGATTGGCAGGCAGTAGCCGAGCCGATAGCCCCCACAACGGCGGTACGGCTGAAAAGCGGAGTTGGGAAAGGCAACAAATATGCCGCTACCGTTCCGGGGCAAAACCAGCCGCAGAAAATCAACCGCCCCCGCAGGAAAGGCGCATACACCGACGAAATGATTTCCCCCGTCCGCAGCCGCCGCAACGTTTGGCAGATCAACACAACTTCCTATCGCGGCGGGCATTTTGCAGCGTTCCCGCCCAAACTTGCGGAAACGTGCATTTTGGCGGGCTGTCCTGTCGGCGGGATTGTGCTTGACCCGTTTTTAGGCAGCGGCACGACCGCAGCGGCGGCAAAAAGCCTTTCCCGCCGCTATATCGGTATAGAGATCAACCCCGAATACTGCACCCTTGCAAAACAGCGTATTGGAGGTGATGAACATTGAGCAAGGAATTAAAAGCCCCCGACAAGGTAACGCAGAAAATGACCCGCGACGGGGCGATTGCGGAAAACCTTACGACGGGCGAAACGACGAGTATCAGCGAAAGACCGCCGGAGGAAAACTATTCAGCCCCCGCAGCGGGAGCAGCGGAAAAAGCGACCCAACGTATCAGCACAGAGGTTAGCCGCCATTTAGAAAAGGGCGCGGAGAAAAAGAGCCTTGACGCAGCGCAGCTTAAAACCCATACTTCCCGCTTGCAGTTTTCCGCAGAGGAACGGGCAACGCCGGAACTTCAAAAGGCAATTAGGAAGTCGGACAAGGCGGCAGACCGTTTAGACGCGGCGCGGGCGGCTATCCCCAAGCATACCAAAATCAAGAAAGAGCGCGTTTTTAACGAAGCGAAAGGCAGGGCAAAAACGCGCCTTTCCTTTGAAAAGACGGATAAGCCCCCAAACGGCAAGTTGCGGCATAACCCCTTATCACGTCCGGCGCAGGAGTTAAACAGCACCGTACATGGAAAAATCTACGAGGTAGAGAAAGAAAACGTCGGTGTGGAAAGCGGGCACCGGGTAGAACTTGCGGGCGAGAAAGCGGGCGGCATGGCGGCGCGGACGGTAAAACGCGGCATACGCAGCCACAAGCTGAAACCCTACCGGGCAGCGGCGGCAGCGGAGAGAAAGGCGGTAAAGGCAAACGCCGATTTCCTCTATCAAAAGGCGCTGCACGATAACCCCGCCCTTGCGCACTCTAACCCCATTTCCCGTTTTTGGCAGAAGCAGCGCATTAAAAAGCAGTATGCAAAGACGCTGAAAGCGGGCGGCAAGGTGAAAAAGACCGCCGAAGCCACCGCAAAGGCAGCGAAGAAAACCGCGCAGGAAACCAAACGGGCGACGTTCTTTGTCGTCCGGCATTGGAAAGGCTGCTTGCTTGTGGGCGGGATTGCCTTTATCGTGCTGCTGCTTTTCGGCGGCTTGTCCTCTTGCTCCCTCTTTGGCGGCAACAGCGGTAGCGGCTTGATTGCGTCGTCCTATCTTTCCGAGGACGCGGATATTACGGGCGCGGAAGCAGCTTACACCGATATGGAAGCAGAGTTACAGGATATGCTGAATAATATCGAGCGCGAATACCCCGGCTACGACGAATACCGGGTGAACGCAGACGAGATCGAGCATGACCCCTATGTGCTAATCTCTATCCTTTCCGCGCTGCATGAGGGCGTGTTTACCCTTGATGAAGCGCAAAGCACCCTTGAAATGCTCTTTGAGAAACAGTATATCTTGACCGTTACGGAGGAAGTCGAGGTACGCTACCGCACCGAAACGAGGACGGACAGCGAGGGCAACGAATATGAGGTTGAAGTCCCATATAACTATTACATTCTTCATGTGGATTTGGAAAACTTCAACCTTTCCCATGTCCCCGTCTACATTATGGGCGAGGAACAGCTATCCATGTACGCTATGTATATGTCGTCGCTGGGGAACCGCCCCGATTTGTTCCCGTCGTCCGGCTATGTGTCAAAATACTATGAAAACCCGCCCGCCGATTACGAAGTACCCGCCGCGCTGCTTAATTCCGATGAAAAGTTTGCGCGGCTCATTGAGGAAGCGGATAAATACGTCGGCTTTCCCTATGTGTGGGGCGGCAGCACCCCGGAAACCTCTTTTGATTGCAGCGGTTTTGTTAGCTATGTGCTGACGAACAGCGGCTTATACAATACGGGCAGACTTGGGGCGCAGGGGCTTTACAACATTTCAACCCGCGTTTCCAACCCGCAGCCGGGGGATTTGGTTTTCTTTACGGGTACATACGACACGCCGGGGGTATCTCATGTGGGTATCTACGTTGGCGAGGACGGGGACGGAAGCCCCGTCATGCTGCATTGTGGCGACCCGATACAATACACAAAACTTGATACAAGCTATTGGCAATCCCATTTTTACGCCTATGGGCGGCTACATTACAACTGACTTTGAAAGGAGTTAATTTCTATGGCAAACACGAAACTTGACCGTATCGAACGGGATATTGAGAAAACGAGGGCGAAAATCCTTGAATACCAAAAAAGGCTGAAAGACCTTGAAGCGCAGAAAATCGAGGAAGAAAACGCGCAGATCGTTCAAATGGTGAAAGCGGTACACCTTGACGGGGCGCAGCTTGCCGCGTTCCTCTCCGCTTACGCCAGCGGCGAAATTGCCTTGCCGCAGCCGGACGCAGACTATACCGACGAACAGGAGGAAACCGAAGATGAAGCATAAAAAACTGTTCCGCAGCGTTACCGCTTTGCTTGCCGCCCTTGTACTCATGGGCGGCTTTTCTGTTACCGCTTTTGCGGGCGGCGGTGATGTGAGCGACGAGCCGCCTACCCCCGTAACCGAAACCGAGCCGGAAGAAACGACGGGCGGCTATGAGCCGCAGCCCTTAACGCCGGAGGGCAACATGAGCCTTGTGGACGACATAACGGGCGAAGCGTCCGGCGATAAACAGTTTATTACCGTCGTTACGAAAAACGGAAACTATTTTTACATCATCATTGACCGAGCCGAGGACGGAGAAAACACCGTCCATTTCCTCAATCAAGTTGATGAAAAAGACCTTTTGCAGCTTATGGAGGACGAACAGACCGAAACCCCCGCTTGTAGCTGTACTGAAAAATGCGTTGCCGGAAGCATCAACACCGATTGCCCCGTTTGCAGCGTCAACATGAGCGAGTGCGCGGGCAAGGAAGCCGAGCCGGAGCTGGAAGAAACCGAGCAGCCGGAGCCGGAGGAAGATAAAGGCGGCGGCATGGGCGGTGCTATTCTGCTTGTCGTGCTGCTTCTTGCCGCAGCGGGCGGCGGCGCGTTCTATTACTTTAAGATTATGAAGCCCAAAAAGGACGCGGCAAAAGGCAGCAGCAACCTTGACGATCTCGACTTTGACGAGGACGACGAGGACGCGGAAGAATTAGAAACCGAGCAGGAGGACGAGGAAGTATGAAACTTGTAATTGCAGAGAAACCGAGCGTCGGGGCGGCGATTGCCGCCGTACTTTGCGCGAATGAAAAGCGCAGCGGATATTTTGAGGGCAGCGGCTACCTTGTGTCCTGGTGTATCGGGCATTTGATTAGCCTTGCGGACGCGGCGACCTACAACGAGCAGTACCGAAAATGGAAGTATGACGATCTCCCCATTGTCCCGCAGGATTGGCAGTTTATCGTTGCCAGCGGCAAGGAGCAGCAGTTTTCCGTACTCAAAGACCTTATGCACCGCAGCGACGTTTCCGAGATTGTCAATGCGTGCGACAGCGGGCGCGAGGGAGAACTCATTTTTCGATTTGTCTACGAACAGGCAAATTGCAAAAAGCCCTTTTCCCGCCTTTGGATTAGCAGCATGGAAGAAAGCGCAATCCGCGAGGGCTTTTCAAACCTCAAAGACGGGCGCAGCTATGACAACCTCTATCAATCCGCGCTTTGCAGAGCAAAGGCAGATTGGCTTGTCGGGATTAACGCGACCCGCCTTTTCTCTATCCTCTATCACAAAACGCTGAATGTCGGCAGAGTGCAAACGCCCACCCTTACCATGCTGGTAAACCGCGACTATGCGATCAGCAGCTTTAAGAAAGAAAAATATCATGTTGTCCGTCTGGACGCGGGCGGTGTTTCGGCTTTGTCCGAAAGACTGAACGACGAAGCGGCAGCGCAGCAGATGAAAGCGGCTTGCGAGAAATCGCAAGCCGTTTGTACTTCCCTCAAAAAAGAGAAAAAGACCGTTGCCCCGCCGAAGCTGTTTGACCTTACCGCGTTACAGCGCGAAGCTAACCGCCTGTATGGATTTACGGCGAAACAGACCCTTGATTATGCGCAAGCCCTCTATGAAAAGCGGCTTTTGACCTATCCCCGCACCGACAGCAAATATATCACTTCCGATATGCAGGACAGCACAAAGGAACTCATTACCGGGCTTTGTTCGCTGCTTCCCTTTATGCGGGACGTGAAGCTGCAAGCAGACCTTATAAGGGTTTGCGACAACAGCAAAGTAACCGACCACCACGCTATTTTGCCGACAGCCGAGTTTTTGAAAGCGGGCTTTGCTTCCCTTGCCGACAGCGAAACAAAACTTATGACCCTTGTGTGTGCAAAGCTGCTTTGCGCCGCAGCCGCGCCCTATGCGTATGAAGCGGTTACGGCGGTTTTCACTTGCGGCGGCTATACCTTTACCGCAAAGGGCAGGACAACGCTTTGCGAGGGTTGGCGTGAGATTGAAAGATTATCCCGCGCCGCGTCCGAGGAACAGGACGAGGACGCAGAGCCGGAAGCGGTTTTGCCCCCGCTTACCGAGGGACAGACCTTTGAAAATACCGCAGCGGAGATCTCCGAGCGTTACACGCAGCCCCCAAAAGCATATACCGAAGATACGCTTCTGTCCGCTATGGAGAACGCGGGCAAGGAGGAAACGCCGGAGGACGCGGAACGCAAGGGATTAGGCACCACCGCGACGCGGGCGGGTATCATTGAAAAGCTCATTTCAGCGGGCTTTGCCGAGCGCAAGGGCAAGAAGCTAATCCCCACAAAGGACGGGTATAACCTTGTCGCCATTCTGCCCGAAAGCCTTACGTCCCCGCAGCTTACGGCAGAATGGGAAACGCGCCTTACCGGGATTGCAAAGGGCAGCGACAGCCCCGCCGACTTTATGCGAGGGATTGAGGAAATGACAGCGGGGCTTGTCAAGACCTATTCCGCGATTTCCGAGGATAAAGCAAAACTGTTTACCCCGCAGCGGGAAGCAATCGGCACTTGCCCCCGTTGCGGCGCGGCGGTTTACGAGGGCAAGAAAAACTACTACTGTTCCGACAGGGCGTGCAGCTTTGTCATGTGGAAAAATGACTTGTTCTTTCAGCAGCGCAAAAAGACTTTCACAAAGGCGATTGCCGCCGCCCTTTTGAAAGACGGAAAGGTAAAAATCAAGGGTATGTACTCCACCAAAACGGGAAAGACCTTTGACGGGGTTGTGCTGCTTGCCGACACAGGCGGCAAGTATGTAAACTTCCGCGTCGAGCAGAACCGAAAATGATTAGGCTTGATGAAAAGCAGTATCGAGCCGTTAAGAAAATGGCCCGAGCCGCGTGCGCCAACAATGATTGCGGGAACTGTCTGCTATTGGACGACGGGGAAACTTGCGTTTGTGTGCAGAGTATCAGCTATTCGCTGTTATGCCGTTATTTCCGCGAAGCGGTTTTACCCGCAGACAGGCAGCTATGCGAACAGATCACCCGCAGCGGGGAAACCGATTTGAAGCGTTGCGCGGTATGCGGCAGCACGTTTGCGGCGGGCAGCAATCGGGCGAAATACTGTCCCGATTGTGCGGCAAAGATACGCCGCAGGCAGAAAGCGGAAAGCGAGAGAAACAGGCGTTTACGGATAAAAATAACTACATAGCAAGCACAGCAAACGAGTACCCGTTTGCGAGAAATACCCGCGCTGCTCTATGGGAAGCGCGGGCATTTTGCTTGTTGGGATAGTCCCAAACCCTTAAAAATCGAGAAAGGACGTGATGAAACAATATGCCGTATTCTTCATACGACCATGACAAATTGGAAACCGCCGAAACCATGCGGATAGAACGCCGGATATATTTTGAAGCAAAGGACGGGGATATTGCCCCCTATGTTTCTTTGCCGCTGGAACAGCTACACGCCATGCGTGAGGAAAGCGCGGCAGCGGAACAGGCGATTTTTAACGATCTCTCAACCCGCGCCGCCGCTTGGGAACAGCAGGCGGGAAAAACGCTTTTGCTTGACAAAGCGATTGAATACACAAGGACAACCGTTGTGCAGCACACTTCTAACGAGTGGCAGAAAGGCGAATATGACCGATATACCCGCAGCAACCGGGTATATCAGATGAACTACCACATTTACGAGAACACCCGTTACGACAGGGAGAAGCAGCAAAGCGTCCCTTACTCTTATTCTCTCACATGGGGCGTTTATACCAACAGCCCGAACAGGAACGGGCAAGCGAAGATTGCCGGACAGGACAGAAAGGTTTTTTCCGATAAGGCGGCTATGGAAAAGTATCTGAATGGACGTATCAAAGCATACGACCGTCTGTTTACGGAAATCTCCCCGCCTATCCCGCAGGAGTACGCCGAGCATTTCAAAGTAAACGGTATGCTTTTACCGGGCTATACCATTGAGGGTGAGGAACCCCCGCAGCAGCAGCCACAGGCGGCAGCTATCCCCGAAACTACCGGGCAGCAAAAGGAGCGTGAACACATGAGCGAACAGTTTTCTATTATGATTGGCAACCGCAGCCGTTTTGAAGCGGGCGACCCCGGCGGTTATTGGCTGGATATGCCCGCCACAAAGGAGCAGTTACAGACCGCTATGCAGAGCGTCGGCATTACCGCCGATAACCCGCAGGATTTTTCCATTCGCGGCTATTCCGACGACCCAGAGAAACATATTGCTTTGCCTTATGAAATGGTATGCGCCGCCGACGTGGACGAACTCAATTTTCTTGCGGCGCGGCTCGAACAGCTTGACCCCGCCGAGGTTGGCAAGCTGAACGCAGCTTTGCAGCAGAAAAACGGGCTTGCAAATATCGGACAGGTAATTGACTTCACCTACAACGTGGATTTTTACGTCCATATTCCCGAAGTACATACCTACCGCGATTTGGGCGACTATTACTTAAATCAATCCGGCATGGTACAAATGCCCGAAGAATGGAAAGGCGGCATTGACCTTACTACTTTTGGCAGGAACGCCGCCGCGCAGGAAAAAGGCGCGTTTACCGAATACGGCTATATCGTGGAAAGCGGCGACGAGTGGGAACGGCAGTTTGAGGGGCGCGAAGTGCCGGAGGAATACCGCATTATGAGTTACCCGCAGCCGGAGCGCGGCGAACAGGACAAAGCCTATATGGACGCAGCCGAAACGCAGCAAGCAGCCGTACAGACCGCAGAGCCGCAGCAGCCCCGCCCCGTCGTGCCGATTATCCTTTCTTCTGAAAAACCCGGCGACAAGGTAAAGGAGATCACCGCCCGTCTGGAACAGGGCATACAAGCGATTTTTGACAGCGACCGCTACAAAGAGTTTTTAACGGCTATGTCAAAGTTTCACGATTACAGCTTGAATAACACTATCCTAATCGCCATGCAGGGCGGCAATTTGGTAAAGGGCTATTCACAATGGCAGAAAGAGTTTGACCGCCATGTGAAAAGCGGCGAGAAAGGTATTAAAATCTTTGCCCCCGCACCTTACAAGGTAAAAAAGCTGGTGGATAAAATCGACCCCGACACAAGAAAGCCCATACTTGACAGCGAGGGAAAGACGGTTAAGGAAGAAAAGGAAGTTACCGTTCCCGCCTTTAAGGTTGTAACCGTCTTTGACATTTCGCAGACCGAGGGCAAGGAGTTTCCCGACCTCTCCGTCAAACCGCTGCTTGCCGATGTGGAACAGTACGAGGACTTTTTCGCTGCCCTTGAAAAAGCGTCCCCCGTTCCGATTGCTTTTGAGCAGATCACAAACGGCGCAAACGGATATTTCAGTTTGACCGATAAGCGAATTGCTATCAAAGAGGGTGTGAGCGAGCTGCAAGCGGTTAAGACCGCCATTCACGAAATCGCCCATGCGAAGCTGCATGACGTGGACTTAAACGCCCCGCTGGAGGAACAAAACCGCGTTGACCGCCGCAGCCGCGAGGTACAGGCTGAAAGCGTTGCCTATACGGTGTGTCAGCATTTCGGGCTTGATACGTCGGATTACTCTTTCGGGTATGTTGCCGGGTGGAGCAGCGGCAAGGAAATGACCGAATTAAAAGCGTCCCTTGAAACGATACAGGCAACCGCAAAGGAACTCATTACCGAGATCGAGGGGCATTTTACCGAATTGCAGCAGCAGCGGCAAGCCGAGCAGGAGCAGGAAGCGAAAACAAAAGAAACCTTGCTTCTCAACGGCAAGGAGGACAGCTACGGGATTTATCAGTTAGCCCGCAGAGAGGAAACTATGGATTTGCGCTTTGAGCCTTTCGACCGTCTGCAAGCAACGGGGCATTTCGTTGACCGGGCAAATTATGAACTCGTCTATACCGCACCGCTTACAAAGGATATGACGCTTGGCGGCATTTGGGAAAAGTTTAATATCGACCGCCCCGCCGACTTCAAGGGGCATAGCCTTTCCGTTTCCGACATTGTTGTGCTTCATCAGAACGGCGAGAACACCGCCCATTATGTAGACAGCATAGGTTTTCAGCAGGTGCCGGAGTTTTTACAGGAGCAAGCGCAGCAGACCCCCGTATTTGATAAGCTATCTCCCGAACAGCAGCAAGCCCTATCCGATACCGTAAAAGATACGCTGCAACTGCTTGTAGACGCAGACAAGCGGATTTATGGCGACGTTACGGGCAAGACCCTTGAAGCAATCGCGGCGCAAGGGTATTCCTACAAGGGCGGGCAGCTTGAAAAGCAGCAGCCGGAAGCGACCCCCGAAAGCCTTATGACGGGCGAAACCGTCAGAACGCCGCGAGGGAACTTTTACATTACCGACATGAGCCGCGAACAGATCGAAGCGGCGGGCTTTGGTTTTCATCATGCGTCGGAGGACGGGAAGTATCTCATTATGGGAAATGGCACACAGGCTTATGCCATAGCCGCCGAGCAGCCGCAGCGGGATAATCCCTTAAAGCACGTTGAGGACATTGTAGAGCAGAACGACAACAACTTTGACGGGATTATCAATAATACGCCGCAAACGCCCACCGTCGCGGATTTGGAGCAGCGGGCAAAGGCGGGCGAAGCGATTTCCGTTACCGACCTTGCGAAAGCGGTAAAAGCCGAGAAACGGGAGCAGCCGCAAAAGAAACCGTCCATTTTGAAGAAGCTGGACGAGTACAAGAAACAGGCGGCGCAGCAGCCGAAAGACAAGCAGAAAGAGCAGAAAAAGGATTTGGAGGTTTGATAGTATGAATATCCGCTTTACCATTGAGGAAGAAAACATAATTGCGATTTACGCCGAGGACAGCCGGGAAACAACGCTTGAAAATATCCTTGCCGCCATGCCCTATATGGACGAGGATATGCGCCAGCTTGCCGCCGCAGCGGTGAAAAAGCTGCAAGCCATGACGGACAGCGAGTTTTCCGAACGGGAGTTTATCTTGACCGACGAGGAATAGCCCATAGAAAACAGGGGCGCGGTTGCCGATTTCCGGCACCGCGCCCCTGTTCTTTTTTTGTCCTTGCGTGGACAATTAGAAAGCTGTTTTTGCGGGTTTGAATATAAAGTATCGTCTATGCCGTTTCCCCGCGCTGGAAGCCGCAGAAACACAGGCGTTTTCAGCCCTTAATGTTCCACTTGCTACCCCTTGTTTTGCGCCTTATCGCTCCTGCTCCCGCGCCTTGCTTTGGGACGGGTAAAGAATACTATCGACGTTCTTTTTGACAACGCCGTACTCCTGCATTTGCTTTTTCGCTTGGCGGTAATCCTCATACAATTTGCTTTTCCTGTCGTTTAAGCCGCTATACTCCTTGCGCAGCGCGGCGAGATCGGGCAGCTTCTTTATCTGCATTTCCCGGAGTGCCCTTGCCGCAGCTTCAAACAGGATAATTTCGCTTTCATGCCCCCGCAGATACTTTTCCTTGTCCCGCGATTTCTTGTATTCCTCGTAAATCGGTTTTAATTGTCGGTATGTGGTGGTGTGCTTGATAAGCAGCGATAAATCGGACATACGCTGTTCCACTTCCTTAACCGCCCTTGCCGCCGCGTCATGGGCGGTCATAATATCCGCGATTTTGCTTTCGAGGTCGCTGTAATATTCAATCTTGTTTTCGGTCAAGAAGTTCATGCTTTTTGCAGCCTGTTTCAGATTATGGATTTTCGCCCACCGTTCATAGCCCGCCGATTGTTGGGCTTTAATGCTGTTTTCAATATCGACGACAAGCCGGATTTTCTTATCTTCCCGCAGCGGCTTTGACTTGGCAATATATACGCCCTTGATACGCTCCTTTATGGCTTCTTCCGTATAGGCCGCGCCGAGCGTCTTTGCGCGGGTAAACCGTTCCTGTCCGGCAGCGCGGAAAGAAATATATTTGCCCTGTTTGATTTCATACCCCATTTCCTGCAAACGGCGCAGCAGTTCGTCAAAATCTTTGACTTGGGGAATGAGGGTATCTATCGCCGTTTTCAGCTTGGCTTTGTAGCTTGTTCCTTGCTTTTCGGCGGTGTATTCCGCATAGCTTTTCCCTTTGTCCTGTCCCGGCACGACGACGGATAGCCCATGCTCTTTACATATCCTGTCGCTGGTGCGTCGGATAGCGTGATAGCTTTGCTTGTTGGAATGATACTTTTTGTAGTCAACGAAGCTAACCGCGTTGAAAATCAAGTGATTATGCAGATGGTCTTTATCGACGTGGGTTGTCAAAACAAACTCATACTTGCCGCCTAACACCGCTTGCGCAAGTTCCATGCCGATTTTGTGCGCTTCTTCCGGCGTGGTTTCGCCTACCGCAAAGGATTGTATCAAGTGCCGCCCTAAATGTGTGCCGCGATCTCCGGCAGCTTCCCGCGTCCATGCAAACTCTATATCGGCGGTTTCCAGCCCGCAGCCGAAAGAGGACGCAAGCAGCTTTCCGTCTGTCTTTTCGGGATTTAAGATATAGTCTATTGCGGCCTTTAAGGTTGATTTAATAGGGTGCGTCTTTGTAACCGCCATATCTCGTCCACCGCCTTTTTTATATCCTCAATGTCCTGCTGGTAAACCGCCCCCGTCGCGTTGGCGCGTTTGGCAATTTGATTGATGTTCCGGCTCACCGCTTGCAGTTCCCGGATATATGCTTTCGTGTCGCTTCGGTCAATGACAAGGATATACCCGTCAATCGCCATTTTGCGGAAGTATGCCCCATACTGCTTTATGGGAAGCTGCTTCATCTTCTCGTCGATCAGCCGCTTTTCTTCTTCCGTAACGTAAAACTTCATTTGGATATTTCTCTTTCGGTTTTCCATTTCCGCGCCGCCTTTCGGTATAAGGGTTTGGGATTATCCCAACAAGCATTTTTCGCAAACGGGTACTCGTTTGCTGTGCTTGCTATCTACTCCATACCCCTACCGAAAGGCGGTATTTGTTGCGCATTCCCTTGATTTTGGACGCAAAAAAAGATTGCAGCCGCCATGCGCTGCAATCTCCCGATTTCTCATATTGTGAGGTTAATCCTCTGCTTTTTCGACTTCCGTTATCTCCCTTGCTGTTGCGGTTACAATCCGTATGCCTTTATCGCTCATACCGTCCAGCAGCGCGTCAAGCTGCCGCCGCCCGGTGGATTTCTCCGCATTGCTGTTCGGGAAGAAAAATTGATCTACCGAAATATGATACCGGGTTACAAGGTCATAGAATACCTGTAAACTCGGCTGTTGTCCCTTGTTCTCGATATTCGCAAGGTAGCGCGGGGAAATATATAACTCGTCGCTTACCTTTTTGCGGCTCTCGCCGTATTCATTTCTCGCGGCTTTTATAGCTGCCCCGAAAGCCTTAAAGTCGTACAATGGTACGGGTCTTTTTGCCATTTTCATTCACCCTGTTACATTTTACAGTTCACCTTTCTTTTTGGATATGTCCACACAATTCATATCATTAGGTTAAATACTTCCTGTTGTGTATTGACAGTAGACTGATTTTCTGATAAAATAAAATTTATGTAAAAGGAGGCGGCGTTTATGTTGCATAGCATGCGTATTAGATAAGCATTGAAAAAAAGGATTTTCCCATTTTCAACATGGGCTTTTTTGTCATGCTTATTTTGCGGATGCTATACAAAAAACTAACGACGTATAGATATAGTGCAAGCTATGCCTTAGTTTTGTTGTACTGCTCTGTGCATTATAAATGCAGGTCAATGCTCATGTTGAGGATTGACCTGCATTTTTTTGTGTAAAAAGGACGAGTGAAATATAATGCTTAAAAAATATTGGATAAAATGTCCGATTTGTAACGGAAAGACGAGAGTTCAAGTATTTCATAATACTGTATTAAAAGATTTTCCTCTTTTCTGCCCTAAATGCAAATTGACGCATATCATTGATGTAGAAAAATTAGAGATTGTAATCAAAAATACAGAAAAACAAACTTTTATTATTTAGAAGAAAGGATATAAAAATGAAACGTTTACCTAAATATACGCCTGCGGAAGTACGGAATGATCCATACGGATTTACTTACAAAGAAATGTCGGAAGTTATTGGCGAGAATGAAGCAAAAGCCTTATATGAAGAATTATATAAGCAATTACCACGCAAAAAAAATCTATCAATGTTGGTAAAAAATATTTGCAAAAGCAGTGATACTGAAAAGTATGTTTACGAACTGAAAGACAACAAATACATTGAAACGGTTTTTATCAAGCGGCGAGATGGTGGAACTGTTTGCGTGAGCACACAAGTCGGTTGTCCTGTTGGTTGTATTTTTTGTGAGTCCGGGCGAAATGGCTTTGTTCGTAATCTAACATCGTCAGAAATCGTACAACAGATTATATTGTTGCGTCGAAAAGTAAACCGTATCGTTTTTATGGGTATGGGAGAGCCTTTATTCAATTATGACAACTTGATAAAAGCAATCCATATTCTCCGAGATAGATATGGGCTCAACTTTCCAACCGACGGCATTACCATATCAACAGTTGGTCCGGTCGATCAATTAAAAAAATTGCGCGAGGAACATCTTAAAATTCAGTTGACAATATCTTTACACGCAGCAACACAATCTGCAAGAAATCGTATTATTCCTCACATGCGCATATATGCTATTGAAGATGTTGTTAAGCAAGCCTTATCCTATTCTGAAAGGCATAATCGCAAAATTGTCTTTGCGTATTTGCTTTTACCGGGTATAAATGACCGGCCCTCAGATGTAAGACAACTTGCAAAATGGTTTCGGGGCAAAAAAGTTATGATTAACGTGTTACAATACAACCCAACAAGCAATTCAAGAATTAAAGCACCACAGAAACGGGAAATAGTTGCATTCAAACATCAATTAGAGCAAGCAGGACTTGAAGTTACTATGAGAGTTTCTCATGGCAGAGAGATTAACGCGGCTTGTGGACAGTTAGCTAACACATATAATAAATTCAAAAAAAAATGATTAAAAGTGCCAGACGCATAGACGCAGAGCCGATAACGCATTAGGTCAAAAAACCTATGTGTTATCGGCTTTTTTATTTAATATTGCGCAAAAGCCGCTGTTCCCTATTATAGAATGGATTGCGGGTAGTGTATTAAAGTCGCCCTTTTTTAAGGATACGGCGGTATCGGGGAGGTATCGCCGTGTCCATTTTTATTTACTGTAACCCGCCTAATGCTTTGCGGTCAAAAAAAGCTATGCTCCGCAAGCGGGATATTCCGGCTATGAATGTGAACTGTCAATACATTTAGCTACTGCTTACATTTCCTTTGCGCCCGTCCGCGTCTTGCGGACGGGCGCATTTTGCTTTTTTCAACTTTTTTCTGAAAAGCGCACTCAAGAGCCATCTCCCGAACGGGTACGGAGCGAAAGGGGCAGAGAGGACAAGCCCTTAACTCCCGTCCTCTACTCCACGCGGGAAGGAGGTGAACTCTATGGAGCTATCTTCTTCCGACAAGGAAAGAATACAACATCAGTACGACGCATTAGCAAAGAAAACTTTGGTCGGCGAAGCGAAAAGCCACCGCCGCACTCTTGCGAAACGCGCAGCACGCGAAGTTACTTTTTCGGATTTGAGCGAAAGCGAACTCGCGCAGCTTTTCACAACGGACGAATACGAAAGCGATTATTTCCGTTTTCAAGTGTCCGGCTTTGATGTACTCGTCAAAAATGAACTGCTTGCCGAAGCCCTTAACGCTTTGCCCGAAAGGAAACGCGACATTATCCTTTTGTCCTACTTCTTGGATATGAGCGACGCGGAAATTGGCGAACTGCTGAATGTTGTACGCACGACGGTTTTCCGGCACAGGAAATCCGCGCTTGCGAAAATCAAACAGTATTTGGAGGGAAAAGCAGATGATGAATACCGTTAGGAAGTCTGAAAATCTGTTGCCGTTCCCTGTCATTTCCGCAGCGGCAAACGGCGACACAACCGCCATGTGCGCGATCTTGAAGCACTACGAGGGTTACATAGCGAAACTTTGTACCCGCACGCTGAAAGACGACGCGGGCAATACCTATTCCTATGTGGACGAGGAAATGCGTAACAGGCTGCAAGTGCGCCTTATTACCCGCACCCTTGCTTTTCATGTAGGATAATCTTTTAGCCCATGCGGGGAGCGTGTCCCCTTTCCACGCTTCCCGTTATGGGCTATTTGTCGTTCCGCAAAAGCATATCCGCTGTTGATGTGCTTTTGCAGGCCGACAAAGCCTATTGTTCTTTGACAAAGAAAGCGGCCTTTGGTGCGCAGCATAACAGGCAAACGGGTACATTCCGTCTGTACCGAGCCAGTCGGCGGGTACGCCATGACAGCTTTTCCCCTACGGGGAAAAGTCGAGCGACAACTACCGCGCCGTAAAACAGGTTTAGCAGCTTGTGGGCGACGACATACAAGGCGGCACAATGATACTCCCGCGTTGAACACCCTCAAAGTATTGCGCGGCGCACCCATAAGCATGGGCCGGGGTGAAACTCCCGTGAGGTTGCAGCTAACAACCGCCCGTTTCAGCCTTATTTCTCATATCGTACAAGCCGGAGCGCATATTCTGTACTATGCCGCTAACCGGGAGGGAAAGAAGATGATTACCAAGTTACAACTTCAACAAATGAGAAATGTTGATATTACACAGGTTGACCGCAGCACTTTGGTTGATATTCGTAATATCCATATTGACAGTTCTTTGCCAGCAGCAAAAAAAATGCAAAGCTACTTGGAGCAGATCGTCAATCCGTATTGTTTTCTTTGCGGCGATACGCCCGTAAGAATACGGTTTGTCGCAGAGGATAGAACGCTAAAGCAATCATTGTGCGATTACTTTTTAAGTCTGAAATAACCGCCGACTTTCCCTAACTCTATGGGTAAGACCTTGTGATTACGGGGCGAAAATGGTATAATTAACTCGTAATTATAGGGGGAAAGGAGGTATAATGCCCCGCATACGCAAAGACAAAATGGCACGCAGTTATGCAGAGCCGTTTTGGAAAATTGGGCTATACATTCGACTATCCAGAGAGGACGACAACGAGGACGAAAGCGAGAGTGTTATCAACCAAGAAAAGATACTCCGCGACTTTGTAGACAGCTATTTTGAGCCGGGAACCTATGTGATTGTAGACGTGTTTGCCGACGACGGATTGACAGGCACCGACACAGCGCGACCAAACTTCAAACGGCTTGAGGGCTGCATTGTCCGAAAAGAAGTAAACTGCATGATTATCAAATCCCTTGCACGCGGTTTCCGCAACCTTGCCGACCAGCAAAAGTTTTTAGAGGAGTTCATACCCATTAACGGTGCAAGGTTTATTTGCACAGGCACACCATTTATTGACACTTACGCAAATCCCCATTCTGCAAGCGGCCTTGAAGTACCTATTAGGGGAATGTTCAACGAGCAGTTTGCCGCGACCACTTCCGAAGAAATCCGCAAAACATTCAAGATGAAACGGGAGCGCGGCGAGTTCATAGGCGCGTTTGCCCCTTACGGCTACAAGAAAGACCCAAACGACAAAAACAGCTTGATTGTAGATGAAGAAGCAGCGGAGGTTGTCAAAAGCATTTACCATTGGTTTGTCAATGAGGGGTACAGTAAAATGGGGATTGCAAAGCGGCTTAACCAAATGGGAGAGCCGAACCCCGAAGCCTATAAGAAGAAAAAAGGCTTTAAGTATAACAACCCTAATTCCGACAAAAACGATGGTTTGTGGTCTGCCAGCACGATTGTAAGGATATTGCAAAATGAAGTTTATACGGGCGTAATGGTGCAAGGCCGTAATCGCGTAATAAGCTACAAAGTACACAAGCAGATCAACGTCCCCGAAGAAGAATGGTTTGTCGTCCCCAACACACACGAAGCGATTATTGACAGGGAAACATTCGAGAAAGCGCAAGCCCTACATAAGCGCGACACAAGGACAGCCCCCGGCAAACAGGAAGTCTATCTCATGTCCGGCTTTGTCCGTTGCGCGGATTGCAAAAAGGCCATGCGGCGCAAAACCGCCCGCGATATTGCCTACTACTCTTGCCGCAGCTACACCGATAAGAAGATTTGCAGCAAACATTCTATCCGGCAAGACAAGTTGGAAAACGCGGTATTGGCAGCGTTGCAAATGCAAATTGCCCTTGTAGATCGGCTTGCAGAAGAAATTGAACGGATTAACAACGCGCCTGTTATCAACCGGGAAAGCAAGAGATTATCCCATTCCTTGAAACAGGCAGAGAAGCAGCTAAAACAGTACAATGACGCTTCCGATAGCTTGTACCTTGATTGGAAAAGCGGTGAGATTACCAAAGAGGAATACCGCCGCTTGAAAGGCAAGATTGCAGAACAGATACAACAGCTTGAAGCGAACATCTCCTATCTGAAAGAGGAAATGCAGGTAATGGCTGATGGTATCGGAACCGACGACCCGTATCTAACCGCCTTTCTGAAATACAAAAACATTCAGAGCCTTAACCGCGGGATTATGGTTGAACTCGTAAAAGCGGTTTGGGTGCATGAGAACGGGGAAATAACGGTTGACTTCAATTTTGCCGACGAGTACCAGCGAATTATTGATTACATCGAGAATAACCACAACGTTATCCGAGTGATTGAGAACAAGGCAATCTAACGGCTTGCCTATTCAACACAAAGGAAAATCTAATGTTGTGCATAAATAAACGGCTCTACGGGTCCGACTGGGCCGGCTGGCGCTGACGGGGCTGCGGGTCCGACTGGGCCGACCGGGGCTGACGGCGCTACCGGCCCAACTGGCGCTACAGGAGCTACCGGCGCTGCGGGGCCGACTGGCGCTACAGGTCCTACCGGCGCTGCAGGAGCTGTCGGCGCTACAGGAGCTACCGGCGCAACGGGTCCTACCGGCGCAACGGGTCCTACCGGTCCCGCCGCCATCGTCACCGCCGCTGCTCCCGTCGCAGATGCAACAAGTGCTGAAGATGTCGTTGAACGCTTCAATGAACTTCTTGCCAACCTGCGTGCCGCCGGACTTCTAGCAACCGACAATGCGTAAAAGGCTGAAATTCTGTGAAAAAGAATGTACCTTGACACATTCGGGCGTCTCGCGCGGTCGCTTGCGACATGTTTCTGCTTCGCGCGAGTACGCATCCTCGCGGAGCGTTTGTTGTTTCATAGAACGCAATTTCCTATGAAACAACAGAAAAACCCCGGAAACCTTACGGTTCCGGGGTATCTCTTACGTCTGGACACAATGCGCTTCCTGGAAGCGACTTTATAATATATATACGGTACATCTTCTTGCCTACTGTGCATACAAGAAGCACCTTTGTTTAATTCATTGATTACTCGATGATAGTAGCAACTCTACCAGATCCTACTGTACGGCCGCCCTCACGGATAGCGAAACGAAGACCCTGCTCCATAGCTACCGGATGAATCAGCTCTACAGTCATCTCTACGTTGTCGCCCGGCATACACATCTCGGTACCAGCCGGTAACTCACAAACGCCTGTTACGTCAGTGGTTCTGAAGTAGAACTGCGGACGATAGTTGTTGAAGAACGGAGTATGACGACCACCCTCGTCTTTTGTCAGAACGTAAACCTGAGCAGTAAATTTCTTATGGCATTTTACAGAGCCCGGTTTAACCAGACACTGACCACGCTGGATGTCAGTTCTCTGAACACCACGAAGCAGAGCACCGATGTTATCACCAGCCTCAGCCTGATCAAGCAGCTTACGGAACATCTCGATACCAGTTACAACAGTCTTACGAGTCTCCTCGTGAATACCAACGATCTCAACCTCATCGTTCAGTTTCAGAGTACCACGCTCAACACGGCCGGTAGCAACAGTACCACGACCTGTGATGGTGAATACGTCCTCGATTGGCATCAGGAACGGCTTATCAGTAGCACGTACCGGATCCGGAATGTAGGAATCTACAGCGTCCATGAGCTCCATGATCTTGTCGCCCCACTCGCCGTTCGGATCTTCAAGAGCCTTCAGAGCAGAACCCTGGATGATCGGTGTGTCATCGCCCGGGAACTCGTACTCGTTCAGCAGGTCTCTGATCTCCATCTCAACCAGCTCAAGCAGCTCCGGATCGTCTACCATATCGCACTTGTTCATGAATACTACGATGTACGGTACGCCTACCTGACGGGAAAGCAGGATGTGCTCTCTTGTCTGAGCCATAACACCATCGGTAGCAGCTACAACCAGAATAGCGCCATCCATCTGAGCAGCACCAGTGATCATGTTCTTAACGTAGTCAGCATGTCCTGGGCAGTCAACGTGTGCGTAATGTCTCTTCTCTGTCTGATACTCAACGTGTGCAGTAGAGATAGTAATACCACGCTCTCTCTCTTCCGGAGCTTTATCGATATCCTCGAAGTTCTCAGCTGTGTTACCAGCTACTCTTGCAGCCAGAACTTTTGTGATAGCTGCTGTCAGGGTTGTTTTACCATGGTCTACGTGTCCGATAGTACCAATGTTACAATGCGGTTTAGTTCTTTCAAACTTTGCTTTTGCCATTTTAAGACGTCCTCCTTAATTTACACCCAATACGGGTATCTCAATTTATGTTAGGCTGACTCTAATTATATTCGATTAGAGCCGTTTTTTCAAGCCTAATATTGCTTTTCCGGGCAGTTATCTGCCCGGAAAAGGCAATATAGTTACATTTTTAATTATTTCTCAGCTTTTCCAGCAAGAACTTTCTCCTGAACGCTCTTCGGAACCTGCTCATATTTCTCAAAGAACATGGAGTAGTTACCACGTCCCTGAGTTCTGGAACGAAGGTCGGTAGAATAACCGAACATCTCTGCCAGCGGAACATAAGCCTTAACCAGCTTGCCGCCGCCGATGTCTTCCATACCCTCGATACGACCACGACGAGAGTTGATATCACCGATGATATCACCCATATACTCTTCCGGCATGGTTACCTCAACCTTCATGATCGGCTCAAGCAGTACCGGGTTACCTTTACGCATAGCATCCTTGAATGCCATGGAACCTGCGATATGGAAAGCCATCTCAGAAGAGTCGACCTCATGGTAGGAACCATCGTATACGTCAGCGTGAACGCCGAGTACCGGGAATCCGCCGAGGATACCTGCCTTAGCAGCCTCTTCGATACCTTCGCCTACAGCCGGGATGTACTCTTTCGGGATAGCACCGCCGACAACGCTGGACTCAAACTTGAAGGTCTCTTCGCCGTTCGGATCCATCGGAGTGAAGTGTACCTTACAGTGACCGTACTGACCACGACCACCAGACTGTTTTGCATACTTGCTGTCTACATCTACAGCCTTTGTGAAGGTCTCTTTGTAAGCTACCTGCGGAGCACCTACGTTAGCTTCAACGTGGAACTCACGAAGCAGACGGTCTACGATAATCTCCAGATGGAGCTCGCCCATACCAGCGATGATTGTCTGACCAGTCTCTTTGTTTGTATAAGCACGGAAGGTCGGATCCTCCTCTGCCAGTTTTGCAAGAGCCTCGCCCATCTTGTCCTGACCAGCTTTGGTCTTCGGCTCGATAGCGATGTCGATAACCGGCTCCGGGAACTCCATGGACTCCAGGATTACCGGATGCTGCTCATCACAGATAGTATCACCTGTGGTGGAGAACTTGAATCCGATCGCTGCTGCGATATCACCGGAGTAAACCTTTTCCAGCTCGTGACGCTTGTTGGCATGCATCTGAAGGATACGTCCAACACGCTCTTTTTTGTCCTTTGTTGCATTCAGTACATATGAACCGGAGTTCATAACACCTGAGTACACACGGAAGTAAGCCAGCTTACCTACGAACGGGTCGGTCATGATCTTGAATACAAGAGCGGAGAACGGCTCTTCGTCGGAAGAATGTCTTACAGTCTCGTTGCCATCCAGGTCAACACCCTTGATCGGCGGGATGTCAAGCGGAGACGGCATGAACTCGATGATTGCATCCAGGAGCTTCTGAACACCCTTATTTCTGTATGCAGTACCACAGCATACCGGGATTGCCTGACACTCGCAGGTTGCTTTTCTTAATACTTTCTTTAACTCATCTACAGACGGCTCTTCACCCTCAAGGTAAGCCATCATCAGATCGTCGTCCAGCTCGCAGATCTTCTCTACCAGCTCGGTGTGGTAAAGCTCAGCGTCATCCTTCATATCCTCCGGGATATCAAGGATGCTAATGTCCTCACCCTTATCATCATTGTAGATGTATGCTTTCATCTCGAACAGGTCGATAATTCCCTTGAAATCATCTTCCTTGCCGATCGGAAGCTGTAAACAGATAGCATTCTTACCAAGTCTGGTCTTGATCTGCTCTACACAGCCATAGAAGTTTGCACCCAGGATATCCATCTTGTTGATGAATGCCATACGCGGTACATTGTAGGTATCAGCCTGACGCCATACGTTCTCAGACTGCGGCTCTACACCACCCTTAGCACAGAATACACCTACAGCACCGTCCAGTACACGCAGGGAACGCTCAACCTCAACCGTGAAGTCAACGTGTCCTGGAGTATCGATGATGTTGATACGATGCTCCAGAGCGCCTGGTTTCGGTTTGCAGTTTTCCTGCAGAGTCCAGTGACAGGTTGTCGCTGCAGAAGTGATGGTAATACCTCTCTCCTGCTCCTGAGCCATCCAGTCCATGGTAGCAGTACCTTCATGAGTATCACCGATCTTATAGTTAACACCAGTATAATACAGAATACGCTCAGTAGTGGTAGTCTTACCAGCATCGATATGAGCCATAATACCAATATTTCTGGTTCTCTCTAACGGATATTCTCTTCCAGCCAAAGCTTTTTCCTCCTATTAGAATCTGTAATGAGCAAATGCCTTGTTAGCCTCTGCCATCTTATGCATATCTTCTTTCTTCTTCACAGATGCACCAGTGTTGTTAGCTGCATCCAGAATCTCTTTTGCCAGTCTCTCTTCCTGAGTCTTCTCGCCTCTCTTACGGGAGTACAGAGTGATCCAGCGAAGTGCAAGAGCCTGTCTTCTTTCCGGCTTAACCTCGATCGGTACCTGATAGGTAGCACCACCGATACGTTTTGCCTTAACTTCCAGAACCGGCATGATGTTGTTCATTGCCTCTTCGAAAACCTCTACAGCTTCCTTACCGGATTCTGCAGCGACACGATCAAACGCGCCGTATACGATCTTCTGAGCAACGCCCTTTTTGCCGTCCAGCATGATGTTGTTGATTAATTTAGTAACAACCTTATTGTTGTACAGCGGATCCGCTAATACGTCTCTTTTCTGAGTATGTCCTTTACGTGGCACGTTACTTCCCTCCTTAATATCTGCTCCGGCGGGGAGCCGCGGGAGCCATTCATTAGATCTTAGGTACTCGCATTATTCGCTTAGTGAGGTCTTTCACGAACTTAGCGAATAAGCACACCTGCGAAACGAGCGCGTCTTTCAGCGCGCCACCACGCATGGTGCCTCTTTCTTGGCGACGAATTCAATTTCTTGAACAGCCGTCTTCTTCGCCTTTTCACGAAATTGCTCACCTAAGTCTTGTTGCGTCTCGTGCGCGGTTCTATGATTCCCTGCAACCTACAGGATCAATATCAAAGTCCGGCACATTCATTCTAAATCTAATAGAACTTCTACCTAATTAAAATTATTTCTTGTCTTTCGGTCTCTTAGCGCCGTATTTGGAACGCGCCTGTTTTCTGTTGGCTACGCCTGCAGTATCAAGAGTACCTCTGATGATGTGGTATCTGGTACCTGGTAAGTCTTTTACACGACCACCACGAATCAGAACAACGCTGTGCTCCTGTAAGTTGTGTCCCTCACCCGGGATGTAGCTTGTTACTTCGATACCGTTGGAAAGACGAACTCTGGCGATTTTTCTAAGAGCAGAGTTAGGCTTTTTAGGTGTTGCAGTCTTAACGGCTGTACACACGCCTCTCTTCTGCGGTGCAGAAACGTTGATAGCTTTCTTCTGTAAAGAGTTGTATCCCTTCTGCAGAGCCGGAGCTGTTGATTTCTTTTCAGATGTCTGTCTTCCCTTTCTTACTAACTGGTTAAATGTAGGCATCCTTTTCACCTCCTGTGATATTGTCTGTGGTTGCTTTTTTAAGCTTGTATTTCCGCGCAGAAATTCCTTGAATTTTGCACGCTTACTTATTATAGCTAGTTTGAGTTGCACTGTCAAGGTATAAAATGCAAATTTTTCCCGTAAAATAAAGGGTTTGTTACTGTTCACGCATACGTGCCCAGTAACGGAATTTGCCGTGGCTTCGCATTTAAATACGGCAAATTCCTGCTGCCACCACGTTTTCTTACGGCACTTTCGGTTCCAAAAGTGCCTACCTGTGAGCAGTAACAAGGGTTTTGCGCTGTAGACAGGTACAGTGCAAAACCCTCTATTGTCTCATCTGACTCTTTTTTTCTGGAAAATATCTTAAATATCCCGGAACTTCATTTCCGCTACTCCTGCGGTCCCATGTACTCCGAATCACCAAAACCAAGAATCAGCATAAAAAGCGGATTCAGGAAAAATAAACCAATAGTAAATCCTATCCCGTGACCATAGGCACACGCCAGCTTATAGAGTGCCACCACATTCATGAGTGCTGTTCCCAGAAGCGCAAGCGAACCGATAACTCCCACGATTCCGCCGAAGGAATTTAAAATACCTCCGCCGACCGCCAGTCCGAGTGCCACCCAGAAATACTGCACATCCCAGGTCAGCCGGTACTGTACATAGCCATTGTAAATCGGAATGATGGATTTCCATCCTTCTTCCCCGGCTTTTGTAAAGATCTTCCAGTATGCAATTACCTGCAGAATATAAAAGATAAACGCAAATAATGCATATGCCATAATAAACGCCACCAATCCCATACGCTTTCCTCCTTTCAGTTTTTACTGTCCGAAGAATGTATTCACGCCAGCCAGCAGTCCGTTCGCCAGAGTCTCAAGCGTCGCACCCGAATGATCGGACGCCTTATCTCCCAGCTCAATATCCACACTCGGAATCGTTGAATAGGAAGTCTGGGTCAAATCCATCTCCATGCTGCCTTTAGAATAAATCTTCACACCCGCGCTCTTTAAGCCGCTGATCAGCGACTCGCCCAGTTGGTTGTGCTGCTTCCAATGAGAGGCAACCGGCTCCATCGCACGGTAGGTTGCATTGCTTGGAACGCTCATGAAAAAGGCACCCTTGTTGCTGCTGGTTGAATCCCAGTGCAAGGCTATATGACAGTCCGCGTTGTTATTCGCAATGACCGTACGAGCTATATTATCCAGCTGTACATCATCTGATTCACGGATCATCAGTACATCATAGCCTGCATTCAGAAGTTTTGTCTTAAGCACCTTTGCCATAGCAAGTGTTACCTTGCTCTCTGCTGTTCCATCTGCAAAGGTCATACCGCTGGAAACTGCCACTGCTGAGGTAGCACCGGCTCCGGTTGTGCCGCCGGTTACTTTCGCACTTCCATCCGGATGACACTGGGTCTTGACGCTTCCGCCACCGTTTGTTCCATGTCCGGCATTGACACAGACCACTTTATTTTTCTTGTTGGAAGCAGTCGAGCGGTACAGGGTCGCAGTTCCGCTGTTGATCTTTGAATAATTTGCGTATTTATAATTAGAAGAAAGTGCGATCGCCGTGCCGCCGGATGTCTGCGCTCCCGCTGCTGTCTGGCTGGTTGTCTGGACAGCACCTGCAGATGCCGGTTTTTTGCTTGTCACATAGGCGGATGAAACGTAATACTTCTTTCCATTCAAAAGAATCATCGTCCACTGCCCGCTGGTTCCCACGCGCTCCAGCTTCTGACCGTAGGACAGATTGCCCGCGATATTATTGTCCTTGATCTGCGCCGATGTCCGGTAGCGCAGGGAAGACGTATTGACATACACCGAGTCACCTGCCAGCGCGATCTGCGACATACCGGCTGTCATCAGCAGAGCCGCCGCCAGTCCCAGTGTGTGTTTTTTGAGCCAATTGTGTCTCTTCATCTATATAATCTCCTTCCAATGTCTCTATTTTTAAAATAATTGTTTCTGTTTTGAAAGTCTAAAATCGTTAAATTTGTTCTTTAAATTTATACAATTTAATCACATTACTTTGGATTTTAAACATTTCCTTTATAAGTATAACGGATTTTCCCCTTCGATTCAACCAATCCCGCGCTTCTATTTCTTACGGTTTTCTGTCTATGATATGGCAGGAACGAATGTGCCTTGGCACATTCGGGCGTCTCGCGCGGTCGCTTGCGACAACCTACAGCTTCGCGCGAGTGCGCATCATTGGCACAAAAAAAGACCGCCGCATCTCTGCGGCGATCTCCAAAAAACGATTCCGTTTTTCATTTTTAATTATTCTTCACTCAGCTCATCCTCGTTGAGTACAATCTTGTCTGCCTCGTCCAGTTCAGCCGGCTCGTTGAAGTCGTCCTCTGCCAGATCGATATCATCCTCTTCCTCAACATCAGTGTTCAGCTTGATGGAGCGGTAACGCTTCATACCGGTACCAGCCGGAATCAGCTTACCAATCAGAACGTTCTCCTTCAGACCAATCAGCTTATCTACCTTTCCGTTGATGGCAGCCTCGGTCAGAACCTTGGTTGTCTCCTGGAAGGATGCAGCGGATAAGAAGGAGTCGGTTGCCAGAGATGCCTTGGTGATACCCAGCATAACCTGACGTCCGATCGCCGGCTCTTTGCCCTCGGCTTCCAGCGCCTCGTTCATCTCGTTGAAATCGAGTACATCCATGGATACGCCCGGCAGTACGTCGGAATCTCCACTTTCCTCAATCTTAATCTTCTTTAACATCTGGTGTACGATCATCTCGATATGCTTATCATTGATTTCTACACCCTGTAAGCGGTATACACGCTGTACTTCCTGGATCATGTAATCCTGTACGGCGCGGACGCCCTTGATCTTCAGAATATCGTGCGGGTTCACGCTACCTTCGGTCAGCTCGTCACCAGCCTCCAGAACCGCGCCGTCCTGAATCTTGATACGGGAGCCGTAAGGAATCAGGTATGTCTTGGAATTGCCCGTCTCATTATCCGTGATAATGATCTCACGTTTCTTCTTGGTATCTTTGATGGTTGCCACACCGCCGAACTCAGCGATGATAGCAAGTCCCTTCGGCTTACGTGCCTCGAAAAGCTCCTCGACACGCGGAAGACCCTGTGTGATATCGCCACCGGCAACGCCGCCCGAGTGGAACGTACGCATGGTCAGCTGTGTACCAGGCTCACCGATGGACTGTGCCGCGATGATGCCGACTGCCTCACCGACCTGAACCGGCTGACCGGTTGCCATGTTGGCACCGTAGCACTTCGCACACACACCGATATGGGATTTACAGGTCAGAACGGTACGGATCTTGATGGAATCTCTGCCCTGTTTCTTCAATGCTGCCATAACAGCCGCTGCACGCTTCGGCGTACACATATGGTTCTTCTCGATCACCACTTCACCTGTATCCGGGTCTGTGATTGTCTCAGCGATGAAACGTCCTGTGATACGCTCCTGCAATGTCTCGATGGTCTCCTGACCATCCATGAATGCCTTGATCTCCATATACGGAATTTCCGGCTTATCCCAGCAGCAGTCCTCCTCGCGGACGATCAGATCCTGGGATACGTCTACCAGACGTCTGGTCAGGTAACCAGAGTCGGCAGTACGCAGAGCCGTATCGGACATACCTTTTCGAGCTCCGTGTGCGGAGATGAAGTACTCCAGTACGTCCAGACCCTCACGGAAGTTGGACTTGATAGGAAGTTCAATCGTATGACCGGTCGTATCTGCCATCAGTCCTCGCATACCAGCAAGCTGTTTAATCTGCTTATCCGATCCTCGCGCACCGGAGTCAGCCATCATGAAGATGTTGTTATATTTGTCAAGTCCTGTCAGCAGGTCGTGAGTCAACTGATCATCGGTTGCCTTCCAGGTCTCGATAACTTCTTTGTAACGCTCTTCCTCTGTGATAAGACCACGGCGGAAGTTCTTTGCGATATGATCAACCGTTGCCTGCGCGTCAGCAATCAGCTTCGGCTTGCTTGCCGGTACGGTCATATCGGAAATCGATACGGTCATGGCTGCACGTGTAGAGAACTTGTAGCCAATCGCCTTGATATCATCCAGGGTGATCGCTGTCTGGGTTGCACCATGGACATTGATAACCTTCTCCAGAATCTGCTTTAACTGCTTCTTGCCTACGTGGAAGTCAACTTCCAGTTTCAGCTCGTTCTCTTTCTGGGAACGGTCTACGAAGCCCAGATCCTGCGGGATGATCTCGTTGAAGATGAAACGTCCAACGGTAGACTCGATGATACCAGTCTTCGTTGTGCCATCCGGCATCGTGCGGGTTACTCTTACTTTGACACGGGAATGCAGGGTAACAACCTTGTTCTCGTATGCAAGAATCGCCTCGTTGATGCTCTTGAATGCCATGCCCTCGCCCTTGGCGCCCGGACGTTCCTGGGTCAGATAGTAAATACCAAGTACCATATCCTGGGAAGGAACGGCTACCGGACCACCATCGGACGGTTTTAACAGGTTATTCGGAGAAAGCAGCAGGAAACGGCACTCTGCCTGTGCCTCCACGGAAAGCGGAAGATGTACCGCCATCTGGTCGCCATCGAAATCGGCGTTGAATGCGGTACAAACAAGCGGATGCAGCTTGATTGCCTTACCTTCTACCAGAATCGGCTCGAATGCCTGGATACCCAGACGATGCAGTGTAGGAGCACGGTTTAACATAACCGGATGCTCTTTGATTACATCCTCGAGAACGTCCCAAACCTCCGGCTGAAGGCGCTCTACCATCTTCTTTGCATTTTTAATGTTATGAGCGGTTCCGTTGGAAACCAGCTCTTTCATAACGAACGGTTTAAACAGCTCGATCGCCATCTCTTTCGGCAGACCGCACTGGTAAATCTTTAACTCCGGTCCTACGACGATAACGGAACGTCCAGAATAGTCAACTCGCTTACCCAGAAGGTTCTGACGGAAACGTCCCTGTTTACCCTTTAACATATCAGAAAGGGACTTGAGGGCACGGTTGCCAGGACCGGTAACCGGACGGCCACGGCGGCCATTATCAATTAATGCGTCAACTGCCTCCTGAAGCATACGTTTCTCGTTGCGCACGATGATATCCGGTGCGCCGAGCTCCAGAAGTCTTGCAAGACGGTTGTTACGGTTGATAATACGACGATACAGATCGTTTAAGTCGGAAGTTGCGAAACGTCCGCCATCCAACTGTACCATCGGACGGATATCCGGCGGGATAACCGGGACAACGGTCATGATCATCCACTCCGGTTTGTTGCCGGAATTTCTGAATGCCTCTACGACTTCCAGACGCTTGATGATGCGGGCACGCTTCTGTCCGGTTGCATCCTGTAACTGGTTTCTCAGATCCTCAGAATCCTTCTCCAGGTCGATCGCCTTTAAAAGCTCCTGAATCGCCTCGGCACCCATGCCGACACGGAAAGAACCGTAACCGTATTTCTCGATCTCGTCACGGTACTCCTTCTCAGACAGAACCTGCTTCATCTGCAGTCCGGTCTGTCCCGGATCCAGCACGATATAGGAAGCGAAGTACAGAACCTTCTCCAGAGTTCTCGGAGAAATGTCCAGAATCAGACCCATGCGGCTCGGAATTCCCTTGAAATACCAGATGTGGGAAACCGGAGCTGCAAGCTCGATATGACCCATGCGCTCACGGCGGACGCTGGCTTTTGTAACCTCAACGCCGCAGCGGTCACAGATAACACCTTTATATCTGATTTTTTTATATTTACCACAGTGGCACTCCCAGTCCTTGCTCGGTCCAAAGATTCTCTCACAGAACAGGCCGTCTTTCTCCGGCTTTAATGTTCTGTAGTTGATGGTCTCCGGCTTTTTAACCTCGCCGTGAGACCACTCCAGAATCTTTTCAGGGGATGCCAAACCGATCTTGATTGCGTCAAATGTCAATGGTTGATATGTTTCATTTGTCTCTGGCATGAGCGGTACTCCCTCCTATCGATTATTCTTCGTCGTCAGATCCATTATCATCGGAAACGTCTGCATAGTCATCGTCCGTATAGCCGTCTGCCTCTGCTGTATACTCATCGTGCTCTACATCGGTCAGCTCACCATCTTTAAATTCCTGCTCCTGGTAACCGTAGTTGCCAAAGGACTCATTCTGAGAGTAACGCTTGCTGTCACCCTCGATGACGGAACGAAGATCGGTATCGCCTTCGTCGATGTTCTCCTTGAGCTCGATCTCGGAACCGTCTTCTGCCAGAACTCTGACATCCAGACCCAGGGACTGAAGCTCTTTTAAGAGTACCTTGAAGGACTCCGGAATACCCGGCTCCGGAATATTCTCGCCCTTGATGATTGCCTCGTATGTCTTCACACGACCTACCACATCATCAGACTTCACGGTCAGGATCTCCTGCAGCGTGTAGGATGCGCCATACGCCTCCAGAGCCCAAACCTCCATCTCTCCGAAACGCTGGCCACCGAACTGAGCTTTACCACCCAGCGGCTGCTGTGTAACGAGGGAGTAAGGACCTGTGGAACGTGCATGAATCTTATCATCAACCAGATGATGCAGTTTCAGGTAATGCATGTGTCCGATTGTAACCGGGCTGTCGAAGTATTCGCCGGTACGTCCATCTCTCAGGCGGACTTTACCGTCACGTCCGATCGGAACGCCCTTCCAGAGTTTTCTGTGCTCCAGATGGGTACCCAGATACTCCATAACTTCCGGATCTACAATATCTTTATATTTTGCTTCGAACTCTTCCCAGGAGGTGTTGACATAGTCATTTGCCATCTCCAGAGTGTTCTGAATATCTTTCTCGTCTGCGCCATCGAAAATCGGGGTGGACACATCAAAACCAAGTGCTTTGGCAGCAAGGCTTAAATGAATCTCCAGGACCTGTCCGATATTCATACGGGACGGTACGCCCAGTGGGTTCAGTACGATGTCGAGCGGACGGCCATTCGGAAGGAACGGCATATCCTCAACCGGAAGTACACGGGAAACGACACCCTTGTTACCATGACGGCCAGCCATCTTATCGCCGACGGAAATCTTTCTCTTCTGTGCAATGTAGATACGAACGGTCTTATTTACACCCGGAGCCAGCTCGTCGCCGTTCTCTCTTGTAAATACCTTCGCATCAATGATGATACCGTATGCACCATGCGGTACTTTCAGGGAAGTATCACGAACCTCTCTTGCCTTCTCACCGAAGATCGCACGTAACAGGCGCTCTTCTGCGGTCAGCTCGGTCTCTCCCTTCGGAGTAACCTTACCTACCAGGATATCACCGGCACGAACCTCTGCACCAATGCGGATGATACCGCGCTCGTCCAGATCTTTCAGTGCATCCTCGCCGACACCCGGAACATCTCTTGTGATCTCTTCCGGTCCCAGCTTGGTATCACGTGCTTCTGCCTCGTATTCCTCGATATGGACGGAGGTATATACATCCTCCTGAACCAGACGCTCAGACAGAAGAACGGCATCCTCGTAGTTGTAGCCTTCCCAGGTCATGAAGCCGATCAGCGGGTTTTTGCCCAGACCGATCTCACCGTTGCAGGTGGACGGGCCATCTGCGATAACCTCGCCAGCTTCGACATGGTCATTCTTGTATACAATCGGTTTCTGATTGTAGCAGTTGGACTGGTTACTTCTCTTGAATTTTGTCAGATGGTATACATCGCGGTTTCCATCGGAATCTCTCTTGATGATGATCTCGTTGGAAGCGGAGCGCTCAACCACACCGGCATTCTTTGCAACGACACACACACCGGAGTCAACAGCTGCCTTCGCGGAAATACCGGTATCGACAACGGCTCTCTCGGTGGTCAGAAGCGGTACCGCCTGACGCTGCATGTTCGATCCCATCAGAGCACGGTTCGCATCGTCGTTCTGCAGGAACGGAATCATGGAAGTAGCTACGGAGAATACCATCTTCGGGGATACGTCCATCAGGTCGATTTTCTTCTTCTGGAACTCGGAGGTCTCCTCACGGAAACGACCAGATACGTTATTGTGGACGAAGTGTCCTTCTTCGTCTAACTGCTCGTTTGCCTGTGCAACAACGAAGTTATCTTCCTCGTCTGCTGTCAGGTATACAACCTCATCCGTAACAACCGGGTTGGACGGATCGGTTTTATCTACTACACGGTACGGAGCTTCGATGAAACCGTACTCATTGACACGTGCGTAAGATGCCAGGGAGTTGATTAGACCGATGTTCGGTCCCTCAGGTGTCTCGATCGGGCACATACGGCCATAGTGTGTGTAGTGTACATCTCGTACCTCGAATCCGGCACGGTCCCTTGACAGACCGCCAGGACCCAGGGCAGAAAGACGTCTCTTATGGGTCAGCTCGGACAGCGGATTGTTCTGATCCATGAACTGGGACAGCTGGGAACTTCCGAAGAACTCCTTGACTGCTGCTGTAACCGGCTTGATATTGATCAGGGACTGGGCAGAAACACCTTCCATGTCCTGTGTTGTCATACGCTCACGTACCACACGCTCCATACGGGACAGACCGATACGGTACTGGTTCTGAAGCAGCTCGCCGACCGCACGGATACGACGGTTGCCCAGATGGTCGATATCATCTGGATTGCCGATGCCGCCTTCCAGATGCATGTTGTAGTTGATGGAAGCGATGATATCTTCCTTCGTAATGTGCTTCGGAATCAAGTCATGGATATCTCTGCGGATAATCTCTTTTAACTCCTCATCAGAAGCGCCGGCATTTTCTTCCAGAATACCCTGGAGAACCGGATAGAATACTAACTCTGTGACGCCTACTTCTTCCGGATCGAAATTCACATAAGCGCCCAGATCTACCATCATGTTAGAAAGAACCTTGTGATTCTTCTTCTCACCCTGAATCCATACAAACGGAACGCCTGCGTTCTGGATGTCAGTAGCAAGTTCCTTGGTAACCTTTGTTCCCTGCTCCGCCAGAATCTCTCCGGTAGTTGTATCAACCACATCCTCAGCCAGAACGTGACCTACGATACGGTTCTTAAAGTGAAGCTTTTTATTGAATTTATAACGACCTACCTTTGCCAGATCGTAGCGGCGCGGATCGAAGAACATGCTGTTTAACAGGCTCTCTGCGCTGTCTACGGAAAGCGGCTCACCTGGACGAATCTTCTTATATAATTCCAGAAGGCCATCCTGGTAGTTGTTGGACGGATCCTTCTCAAAGCTCTTCTCCAGTTTCAGCTCATCGCCGAACAGGTCAATGATCTCGGCGTTAGTACCGTAACCAAGAGCACGGATCAGAACAGTAACAGGAACTTTTCTGGTCCGGTCTACACGCACGTAGAAAATGTCGTTGGAATCTGTCTCATACTCCAGCCAGGCACCCCGGTTCGGGATAACGGTGCAGCTGTATAACTCTGTACCGATCTTATCGTGCGCGATTCCATAATAAATACCAGGGGAACGAACAAGCTGGCTGACGATAACTCGCTCCGCTCCGTTGATAACGAAGGAGCCGGTGTCGGTCATAAGTGGAAGATCACCCATGAAAATCTCATGTTCATTGATCTCATCTTTATCTTTATTGCAAAGTCTTACCTTTACCTTCAGAGGAGCTGCATAGGTCGCATCGCGCTCTTTGCACTCTTCGATCGTATATTTGATATCGTTTTTACACAGTGTAAAATCCACAAATTCCAGACTCAAGTGACCTGCGAAATCCGTGATCGGGGAGATATCAGCAAACACTTCTTTCAGTCCCTCATCCAGGAACCACTGATACGAGTTTTTCTGAATCTCAATCAAATTCGGCATTTCCAGAACTTCTTTTTGTCTTGAGAAGGTCATCCTTACACCTTTACCGGTTTTTACCGGACGCATCCTGCTTTTCTCCATTCGATGTTTCACCCCTGTTTTCTTTCTATCTCTATGGTTTGCATTTTTCCATCTCCGAACCAGCCTTGTTTCATGCCGCCGGAGCTGCACTGTCATTTGGGCATACGAATACCCGGAAAACACAGTTTTCCACAATAGTGCATTCTCCATCTTAGCATGGGATTTGATGGGTGTCAAGTGGTTTTTTGATGGATTTGGAATAAGCCATAGTTACCCGTCTATTTTTCTTGCCATTTCCCCTCTCCAATGCTATAATACATAGTAATTGCGCGGCTATTTTCGTTATTTCTGCGAAATGGGATTGGATTTGCGTCCCGCCGCTATCTACAACGGAGGTATATATATATGTCATTTTGGAATGTACTGCTAGTTATTATCGTCATTCTGGCTATCCTTCTTGTCGTACTGTATATTCTGGGTTCCCGGATGCAGAAACGTCAGGCAGAGCAGCAGACTATGATCGACGCTTCGAAACAGACAGTTTCGATTCTGGCGATTGACAAAAAGAAACTGAAAATCGGAGATTCCGGTCTCCCGAAGATGGTTATTGACCAGACTCCATGGTATATGAAGTGGGCGAAGCTCCCGATCGTAAAGGCTAAGATCGGACCGAAGGTTGTGACCATGATCGCGGATGAGAAGGTATTCCTTCAGTTACCGCTCCGCACCGAGGCAAAGGTTGTCATCAGCGGTCTTTATATCACAGAGATCAAGAGCGTGCGCGGAGGTATCCCGCCGCTGCCGAAGAAGAAAAAATTCTTTGACCGTTTCAAGAAAAATACAGAAGAGGCAGCAAAGAAAGAAGCTTCCAAGTCCAAGAAAAATAAATAATGGATCTTAAAATCCCGGAAATGTAACTGATTGCACGTTTCCGGGATTTTTGATTCATCGATTTTATTTCTTTGTTTCTATATTCTTTTATATTTACTGCTCTTTCAGGTTCAATTTCGCCGTCGCCTTCGATTTCACATCAATTTCAATATGGCTCTGGCTGGTCTGCTCATAGTTGAGTTCCAGCGTATAATCAATCTGGATTTTCAGATGATCCGGACCTTCATTGATCTTGATGCGGTCGGTCGTGACGCCCACGATCATCTGACCGTATGGAGTCACATAACAGCTGACATTCGGACGGTTCTCCTGAAAAATCATATGCGCCCGCGCATCGCCTCCCTTGATCATATCGACGCTGTCCGCATTGGCTTTGATGGTATTGCGGATGCTTCCTTCCTCGCCCTCCAGGATCTCATCATAGATGATATAATGCTTGCCATTTTTGAAATAATAGCTGCCTGCCGTGATAACCTCCAGGTTATTCGTCTCCCCGTCCGCAATATGGGCACCGCGCACGGATACAAGCACATCTTTCGTCATATTTTAATACTCCTCAATGTTAATCTGTTTCGTGTCTTTTACCTCTTTTGGCAGAATCGCCTTGGCAAAACGCGTGAAATTCTCCGCCCGGTCGCTGACAAAGAACTGATACTGGTCAAGAATCGGCTCCCCGGCAGCAGCGCGGCGGCTGTTTTCCTCCGAAAAACGTTCCAGATCCTCCGAACTGCGTGTCAGATCCATGTCCCGCAGCAGAGTTTTAAGTTCAATCGCCGTCTCATATGCCGGATTTACCAAAGTCACCTCGTCGCCCATCAGCCGATGCAACGTCGAACGCAGCAGCGGATAATGCGTACATCCCATAACCAGCGTATCAATGTATTTTTCTTTCAGCGAAGAAAGATACCGGGAGGCAATCTCGTCTGTTACCGAATCATGAAAGAGTCCTTCCTCCACCAGCGGCACAAAGAGCGGACACGGTTTTCCAATGACCTCAATATCCGGGCGCAGCTTCTGCATTTCTCTGGTATAAATACCGCTCCGGATGGTCGCCTCGGTTCCAATCACGCCAATCTTTCCATTATGGGTTGCCTCGGCAGCCGTACGCGCGCCCGCGTAGATAACCCCGATGATCGGGATATCCAATTCCTGTTTGACCGTCTCCAGTGCACACGCCGAGGCCGTGTTGCAGGCAATCACGATCGCCTTGACTCCCTGTGTTTTCAGAAAACGGATGATCTGGCGGGAATAGCGCAGTACCGTCTCCTGCGATTTGCTTCCATATGGAACGCGCGCCGTATCTCCAAAGTATACGATGCGCTCCTGCGGCATCTGGCGCATGATCTCACGGGCTACCGTCAGACCGCCGATGCCTGAATCAAAAACTCCGATCGGGGCATTTCTATCCATGTTTACCTTCCTTTCGGCAAAATTCTTATGGTCATGTTTCCATTCTTTCCCGAACTTCTGTGTATATCGAATCATATAACGTCCAAAAGTAGATTCTCTCACACTGTTTCAGGATTCTGAAACATTTTTATTTATTTCTAGGCTTCGTAGCGTTTCAGTCCGTGTTCAATCAGCTTTGTCACCATCTCCGGCTTCGGGATTCCGGCCGCCTCAAAGAGCATCGGGTACATACTAATCGCGGTAAAGCCCGGCATGGTATTGATCTCATTGAAGATAACCTCGCCGTCCTTCGTCACAAAGAAATCGACACGCGACAGACCATAGCCATCTACCGCCTTGAAAATACGTCTCGCCGCCTGACGCACACGCTCGGTCGCATCGCCCGGAAGCTCTGGATTTACCACGGTTCTGGACTCTGCGTTGTAATATTTCGCATCAAAATCATAGAAATCGGCTGCTGCCAGAATCTCGCCAACACCGGAAGCGATGACCGGTTCTGTGCCATTTCCAAAGACCGCACATTCGATCTCACGGCCGACAATCGTCTCCTCAACCAGAATCTTGCGGTCATGGTGCGCCGCCTCCTTTAAGCCTGCAATCAGCTCTTCGCGATCCGACGCCTTGCTGACACCTCTGGAAGAACCTGCATTGGACGGCTTGATAAATACCGGATATGAGAACCGGTTCTCGATGCGTGCCACAACCTCATCCATCTTTTCAAGTTCTTTGCGGATGACCAGCTCATATGCCGCCTGGCGCACGCCTGTGTGGTCAACAATCTGTTTTGTATACACTTTATCCATCGAAACGCTGGACGCCAGCACACCGCATCCGACATACGGGATTTTTGCCAACTCAAAGATGCCCTGAATGGTGCCGTCCTCGCCCCAGAGTCCATGCAGAACCGGGAATACCACATCAATGCGGATCATTTCCGCCTTACCATCTTTCAGGACGATCACGGATTTCTCCGTTGCATCCGGGGAAAGGATCGCGGTCGTCGTGTTCTTTCTCCAGCTCTCATCCTCGATCTGCTCGACCGAGTCAACCAGCAGCCATTTTCCCTCTTCGGTAATTCCGATCAGGGTTACATCATAGCGCTCTGTATCTATATTTTTAATGACATTGATTGCCGACATACATGAAACAATATGTTCCGAAGACTGTCCGCCAAATACCACAAGTACACTCTTTTTCATAATATCCGCCTTTCTGCCGGGTGTGGGAAGCTTCACCACACGCCGGAATGCTATTCCAAAATATAGTTTAGATTATACCATAACTGTCAATACTTGCGACAAGAAGATTCGATTTCTTTCAGTAAAAGGAGAGCCATTATGTTAAATCAAGTGATTTCGTTCCAGTCTGAAAATTCTCTGTCATCCGCATCCAGGATTCATCCACCTGTTACCAATAAATGCCGCCATTTTTCCACCGGTTCCTGCAAGTTTTCCCATATCTACGATGGAATACTCCCGCTTCTCGCATTATGTTCCATGCTCTTATTTCTGCTTTTCTGCCTGCCTCTTCTTACTTTTACCAGAAACCAGATTCAGCAGAAAGTCCTGGCGTACGCGATCGCCCCGCCGATCCTGCAGACTCATGTGATCGACAACTGGTGGGGTGTTCTCTATCCGCCGCCCGCCCTGTCCGGAGGTGTCATGCCGGAAGAAAACTCAAAAAATCAGAGCGCCGATTCCGTCTCTGACGCTCTGATTTTTGATAACGATATGAACTGGCTGTCGCAAAAGAAACATATCGTTTTTGATGTAAACAAGAAAGCTGCTGCTCTGATTTCCTCTAAAGCTGACCCGATGACTTGCTCCAATCACTCGGAACGTTCTGGAACAGCTTCAGCTTCCAAAATAACCACCGAACCGACAGAATCTTCTTCGAACTCAAAAATAGCAGCCACGCACGCCGTTTCCGCTGACAGCAGTCTGCCGGATAAAGCTCATGCTTCCTCCGACAATTCGATTACTCTTCGGGTAACGTGTCGTTTTTTATCTTTCCTTCCCGGAGGCTCGGAGTGATGAAATTCTCATAGGAATAGTTCCACAGCGTCTCCGAGCCCTTGGCGGTATTCTTATTTCTTCCAAGAATCTGGCTCAGGTGCACGCCGCGCGTCGCCCACGCCTTTCCCTTGGAAGCATCATTGAGCATCGTCGGCTGGATGTTGTCCATCGTATGTGCAAACCGTGCTTCCGGCGTCTCCCCGGCTTCAAATTCATCCCAGAGAGCGCGCAGTTTTTCGCCCTGATCCGGCGGCAGCATTCCGAAAATGCGCTCTGCACCCTTTAATTCTCTCTCCCGCTGGGTTTTCTTCGCCTCCTCGTCATAGGCATATGTGTCGCCGGCGTCGATCTCGACCAGATCGTGAATCAGAAGCATGGTAACCGTTTTCAGCACATCGATCGGCTCATTGGAATACTCCGCCAGAAGCACCGTCATGATCGCCATATGCCATGCGTGCTCCGCGTCATTTTCCTTCCGCTCGCCGTCTGTCAGATACGTCTGGCGACCGATAAATTTCTCCTTGTCTATCTCCCGGATAAATGCAAACTGCTGCTCCAGACGTTCTTTCTGTTTCTGATTTATATCCATTGTTTCCGCCTCCTTACAGCTTTTTCCCCGCCAGAACCTCTTTATAATCCTTATAATTCTCCTCCAAAAGCTTCGGCGTATCCAGACCATACGGGCACATCGACTTGCAGTGTCCGCAATGCAGGCAGTCCTCTATCTTCTTCATCTTCGCCTGTCCCTCCGGGGAGAGGTATCTCGCTGACGGAGAACGGCGCAGAAGCAGGGACATACGCGCACAGTTGTTGATCTCGATTCCTGCCGGACACGGCATACAGTAGCCGCAGCCCCGGCAGAATTCACCTGCCAGCTCTTTCTGGTCTTTTTCAATAACAGCTTTCAGCTCGTCCGTCAGTTCCGGTGGATTGCCGATGTAGCTTAAAAATTCGTCCAGCTCGCTTTCCTTCTGTACACCCCAGATCGGCAGTACATTCTCAAACTGTGCCATATAGGCATAGATCGCAGCCGAATTGGTCAGCAGACCGCCCGACAGACCCTTCATTGCGATAAATCCCATTTCGTGCTCCGCACAGGCCTTCGCCAACGCGATCTCCCGCTCGGTGGAAAGATAATTAAATGGGAACTGCAGGGTATCGTAAAGCCCCGACTCAATCGCCTCCTCCGCAATGCTCATGCGGTGGTTCGTGATGCCGATGAAACGGATTTTCCCCTGCTCTTTTGCCTCGAACATCGCCTCATAAAGACCGCTTCCGTCTCCCGGCTTCGGACAGACTGCCGGATTGTGAAACTGGTAAATGTCCACGTAGTCTGTTTTTAAATTATGTAAACTCGTCTCCAGATCCTTCCAGAAGCCTTCCGCCGTCGTTGCCGCTGTCTTGGTCGCAATATAGATATGCTCGCGCACGTCGCTCAGCGCATAGCCGATCTTCTCCTCACTGTCCGTATAAAAGCGCGCCGTATCAAAGAAACGGACACCCGCATCATACGCCTTGCGAAGCAGTACCTTCGCATCATCAAAAGAAATACGCTGGATTGGCAGCGCGCCAAATCCATTTTTATTGACGATAATATCCGTCTTTCCAAGGGTAACCGGCGTACCGGCTACCCTTTCTCTTGCGTCCAGCATCTCTTTCAGCGCCTCGTCGCTGTCATCGATCCAGACATCCTCCTCATCGGCGTTGAGACCGAGATATTTTGCCAGTGTCCGCTCATCATCCGACCGGTTCCAACGGGAAATATAGCGATCGATTTCCTCAAATGGAATCTGTCCGGACAGGTACAATTCTTTAAATGTCATACTTCCTTCCGCTCCTTTAAATTCTTAAGTACCGTGATTTCCTGGTTATCTATGTGCCCCCTGGCTACCGCCTTTGCCTCCGCCATATGGCGCAGACGCAGTGCCGCCAATATTTTTTCATGCTCTAACTGCAGAATCTGCCGTTTATCCTCGTCCTTGATGTATTCCAGACGGAACCGGTACATCTGCTCACGCAGGTTGTTCAAAATCTGCACCAGACGCTTGTTGCGGGTCGAATGGTAGATCACGTCATGATATGCCTCGTCCGTCTCCGCGATCTTCATCGCATCGCCCTGATCAATCGCCGCTTTAAATGCTTTCTGTGCTTCTTCCAATGCCTGCATATCTTCTTCCGTCATGCGCTGGCACGCCAGCTCAATCGCCAGTTCCTCCAGCGAACGGCGCACTTCCAGCACATCTTTCAGGCTTTTTTCCGAAATCCGCGCCACCTCCGCGCCGCGCCGCGGAATCATCAGAACGAGTCCTTCCAGCTCCAGCTTGCGGATCGCCTCACGGATCGGGGTGCGGCTGACGCCCAGCTTCTGTGCCAGCTGAATCTCCATCAGGCGCTCGCCCGGTGCCAGCTCTCCCTTTAAGATTGCCTGGCGGAGTGTGTTGAATACCACATCCCTGAGTGGGAGATATTCATTCATTTTAACCTCAAAATTGTTCCCCATCTGCATGCCCCTTCCTGTTGTAAAAACTAGTCAGGTATACCTGTTTCGCCAGATCCTGGCTGCTACCATAGCGGAGTTCCTCATACGCCGCCTGGGCCGCCGTCTGGTTCGTAAACAAGCCAAATACGGTTGGACCGCTTCCGCTCATCAGAGAGCCGTCCGCGCCCATCTCCATCATCTTATCTTTGAGTGTCTGAATCACCGGATTTTCCGGGATCGTCACCGTTTCCAGCACGTTTCCAAGCTGTGAAACGACGCCGGAGAGGTCTTTTTTCTCGATCGCCGCCCGCATCGCATCAATATCCGGATGCGCCTCTGCACCCAGAGACGGCAGGTTTAAGCTCTCGTACACATGCTTCGTTGAAACGCTGACCGCCGGTTTGGCAATCAGCACGCGGCACTGCGGCATCGGCGGAAGCGGTGTCAGGATCTCCCCGATTCCCTCCGAAAGAGCCGTTCCCCGCATGATACAGTACGGCACATCCGCCCCCAGACGGACGCCGCGCTCCATCAGCTCCTGTTTCGAAAGCCCCAGTCCGAACATCTTGTTGACACCAAACAGGACTGCGGCCGCATCGCTGCTGCCGCCTGCCATCCCGGCTGCCACCGGGATAAATTTCTTCATCTTGATCTCCACACCGTCGCGGATTCCAAACTCATCCATCAGAAGTTTCGCCGCGCGGTAACCTAAGTTATTTTCATTGTCCGGCAGATAATAAAGGTTCGTTGAAAGACGGATTCCCTCTTCCTCCGTCCGGTTCAGTTCGATCGCGTCGTACACGCGCACCGTCTGCATGATCATCCGCACTTCGTGGTAGCCGTCTTCTCTCCGGCGGACTACATCCAGACCGAGATTGATCTTTCCATATGCTTTCAGCTCCAGATGCCTGATCATCGGTCATTCCTCCCATCGTTCCCTTAGTGTAATCACACTAGATTGTATTTTTTCATTATTTTGTATACAAGCTATTATATCCTTTTTGCATACAAAATACAATAGAATCCTTGCAGGATGAAGGTACCTGAACGAATTCCATTTTTTCCGCCAATATCCGTGAAGCCGTGTTGGAACGCTTCGTGCAAATCCGGATCTTATCCAGCTCCAGCGTTTCAAACCCATATTTCACAATCGCCCGGCAGGCTTCCAGCGCATATCCCTGACGGCGGAACGGTTCATAAATATGATATCCCAGCTCTCCGTCCGTCAGCCCCGCCTTTCCAACCAGCACACCGTCCGCGCGGCGTTCCAGCGCCCACAAACCGCACTCGGCAAAGCGGTACTGGTGTTTCCGGTATTCCTCGCGCTTGTTCCAATCAGAAAAAGTTCCGTCGGCATCCTCAGCGGATGCCGGTTCCAACGGATCGTCCTGGGAAAATTCACGGATGATGAGGCGGTCAGTTTCAGCAATGAGCCACGGGAGAGCCAGGTGGCGGCGGACGACGCGTTCCAGGAATGTTTCATCGGCGTCTTCAGGGTCTGTAATAAGGTAAAGGCAAGATGAATAGTCGGCCGGCTGTTTTTCCTCGTTTTCCCTCCATAAGCCAACAATAGCTCTCCCGGCTGCTTTCGCAGCCTGAAGAGCTTCGTTTTCATCGGAGAGAATCACCGGGTATGTCTGTCCCGCAATGGTTACTTCTCGTTCGATTGTCATAGATTATCTTTCTTTTCCTTTTTCCGGCTCCGGGTACTCCTCGCCGAAGGTGTCAACGGTCATCTTTTTGATCTTCTGCTCTTTCAGCGGACGATCGCCCCAGTCGGTGCGGACGCCGGCAATCTTGTCCACGATATCCAGACCTTCAACTATCTTCCCGAAGGATGCATACTGACCATCCAGATGCGGGGAAGTCTCATGCATGATGAAGAACTGGGAACCTGCGGAGTTCGGGTCCATCGCACGCGCCATAGAGAGAACGCCCTTGGTGTGCTTGAAATTGTTCGTAAAACCATTCTGGCTGAACTCACCCTTGATGGTATACCCTGGACCGCCCATACCATTTCCATTCGGGCATCCGCCCTGAATCATAAAGCCCTTGATGACACGGTGGAAGATCAGACCATCATAAAAGCCCTTCTTGATCAGGCTGATAAAGTTGTTGACTGTGTTCGGCGCAATCTCTGGGTAGAGCTCTGCCTTCATGATATCACCATTTTCCATCTCAATGGTAACAACTGGATTTTTCATGTATGTTTCCTCCTGAATTTTAAAAAATACCTCATTAAGTGGTCACATTATACCATAAGAACGTTCGAAAATCGACTGTTTTTCGTTCCATATTTGTCCATTTTCTTTACATTTCGTAAGTTTCTCCTCACAATTCGTTCACATTTATGGCTTAAGATGTATAGCACAATGTCGAAATGGACATTCTATGCGAAAAGATGAATGTTGCGCTCAGGAATCATCATCTGTCCTGCATCATACATCTGTGAGCAAACTAAGTCAAAAGAAAGGTTGGTAATGTACTATGAAAAAAACATATTTTGCTATCCTGGGCGCGGCTGCGATCCTCTCGCTCGCAACCGCCTGCTCTTCCAAAAACGTGAATGAACCGACTGCTAATGAATCGTCCCAGTCCGCCTCCTCCGAGTCCAGCTCGAATGGCATGGACGAAAGCAGCCCGATGGATGATTTAAAAGAAGACGCCAAAGACGCCGTTCTTCCATCCGAAGGAACTGCCGATGCAAAACAGTCCACATTGACTGGTACGATCAGCGACATCAAAGACTTTATGTTTACGATCACCGCCGACGGAACCGATTATGAATTCAGCTTCGAGCAGGATCAGAAACCGGACGGGCTTTCTGATGTAAAAGATGGGGATAAAGTTACCGTAACGTATACGGGAACCGTCAGTGAAGTGGATGCATTCAGCGGAACCGTTTTATCAGTTAAAAAAGCGGAATAAGGATTGTTGACACACTTTATACCCGTATTTTTTATGGCAGTCTTGACAGACGAAGCACGCAAAATATCTGCGCTTCCTGCCCAGGCTGCCATTTTCGATCCTCTGAACATAAAACATACTTACCAGGATCATGGAATCCATGTTCCGCGTTCATATTTCGTTCACACTTCATTAAAAAACCTTTTACACAATTAACATGGTTTCTTCACGATTTTTCCCTATACTATAACCATAGCAACAAGCAATGCTTACAAATTTTTTTCATAATACCGAGCTGAGTTTATATCAGCTCTCCTCCCTTTTTCAATACCAAAAGACCTCTCACTGCTGGAGAGGTCTTTTGTTGTATCTGAATTCCTCGATTCTCTCACTGTTCCGGTCTTCGTACCTTCCTGCCAAGCACCACCAGCGCTGCAAGGTTTGGCACCGCCATCAGCCCATTGAAAATATCAGATACCGCCCAGACGGCTTCCATCCGGCTGACGCAGCCGAGAAAGACCGAAACAAGATAACCCCCGTGATACAAAATACATATTTTATCGGCGCGCTTCTGTGGGACATCCCGCATCAGCCATCCAAGGGCCTGATCGCCGATGTAAAACCAGGCAAGGATCGTGGCAAAGGCAAACAGCACCATGCACGCCGCCGTCACTATGCCGCCTGCATTCCCAAAACGGGCTGCCAGAGCCGCCGCCACCGCGCCGCTGCCGCCCAGGGAATCGATCTTTTCGGTCAGATTGTGCGGAAATACACAGAGCAGTAAAAAAGCGGTCAGGCTGCACCCTATGATCGTATCGAAAAACACCTCGAAAATCGCCCACATCCCCTGTTTCTGCGCTTCCTGCCTCTGTCTTAGCCGCTCCTTTCCCTCACTCATCCCATGCAGCACCGCCAGACTCCCCAGACCCGCCTCATTGGAAAACACACCGCGGGATACCCCGCTTCGGATCGCCGCTGCAATTCCGTACCCGGTCATCCCGCCCGAAATTCCTGAAAAATTCAAAATACTGCTTCCATCCGTCTGTCCTGCATTATCTGCCAGTCCAAATGCCCCGCCCATAATTTTTCCCAATACTCCCGGTATCTGATCATAAAAGCTGAACACGGCGATTCCACCTGCCAGCAGATACAGCCCCGCCGATACCGGCACCAGCACCGAAGCCGTCCATCCGATGCGTTTTGCCCCGCCAAAGAGCACCACGGCGGTCAAAACTGCCAGTAGGATACCGGTTCCAAGCGGCGGCAGGGACGCTGCATAGCGCAGACTATCCGCCAGAGCTCCCGCCTGTACCATACATCCCATTCCAAGCGACGCCAGCACGCAAAACAGGGCATAGCATTTTCCAGCGAAACAGCTTCCAACCCCATTTTCCAGATAGACATAAGGTCCGCCCCCATACAAAATTCCCAGATAAACCTCCGTATATGCCAGCGCCATCCCCAGAAATGCCGCCGCCCACATCCAGAACACAGCACCCGGACCACCCATCGCCAACGCGGCTGCCACACCCGTGATATTTCCCGTTCCGACCGTCGCCGCCAGCGCGGTGCAGGTCGTCAAAAGCTGTCCTTTCCCGCCGCTCCCAACCGTCTCTCCCCACCAGACTCTGATATGACGGATCGGAAATCCCCGCAGACGCACCATGCAGAGGACTCCAACCGCCAGAAACAGTCCCAGAAGCCACGGTCCCCACACCATTTTCTGTACGATTCTGAGCGCTTCCATCCGAGCACCTTTCTATATCTATTTTCACTCTATCAAACCAATCTTATGATTTACTATGATATTTTATTCTCCAAGCCGTGATATTGCCTTCCGAGAACTCTCTTTCCATCCACGTTTTCTTACACTTTCTGTAAACATCCGCAAACCCCATGACAAACCAGACCGGCAGTGCTACAATAAGCATATCGGACAGGCGGACAAATTTCCAAATCTCTGTCCTTCTGGAAAGGATGAAAACAATATGCCAGGTTTTACCACGCACTATATATTCGGCATGAAAGCATACAACGATATGCCGTTCACACCCTTAAAACACACGATCGCCAAATACCGCTGGCTCTACCAGCTCGGTCTGCAGGGACCGGATATGTTTTTCTATAATATCCCGATCCTGCGCCACCGCGATTACCGCAACGTCGGTTCCTATATGCACGAACACAAGGTAAACGCCTTTTTTGAGTGCTGTCTGCGCCGTATTGGAACCATCCGCTCGCGCCAGCAGCAGGAGGAAGCCATCTCCTATCTGGCCGGATTTATAAACCATTACATTGCCGATTCGATCTGTCATCCTTACGTGTACGGGCGCATCGGCTATCCAGTGGATGCCCCGACCTCCATGCATCACGGGATGCACGCACATCTGGAAAATGAGCTCGACGCGATCCTGCTCTGGAAATATAAAAAAAAGAAGCCGTCCGAATTTAACCAGACCGCCACGATCTGTCTAAATGGACAGGAAATCCAGTTTATTTCCCATTTCCTGGCTTCCTGCATCAACGAAACCTATTATCCGATCACCTACCGCAACAACTTCCAGGTTACTCCGGCGATGGTGCACCGCTCCATCTGGGCGCTGCGCTTCGGCTGCCGGACACTCTCGGACAAGAACGGCAAGAAAAAATTCGGCATTGCACAGGTCGAATCCATCTTCGTCAACCACCCAGTTGCTTCCGCGAAAATGGTAACGGACTCCGTAACCGACTACCGGAGCAGCTGTAACCTAAACCACGAAGCATGGGGCAACCCGTGGGATCCGACCCGCGTCTCAACCGCCTCGTTTGTTGATCTCTTCCATGAAACATTGGACAAATGCAGCCGTGTCTATGCGCTTTTAAACAGCGCCGTCACAGACAACATGCCGTTAGATAAACAGGATTTATCGCCGCTTCTGGCTGAACTGGGGAATGAGTCTTATCACAGCGGACTACCTGTTGAGTGAAAACACGTACTTCGGTTCCTGGTAAATAAAAGCTGTCATATGAAGAACACTCATCTGTTTCTCATATGACAGCTTTTTTGATCACTTTTCTCTTAATTATACACAGAAAATATCCCGTGTCTGTGCAGACAACCTCTTATTCTGCGTTCTCTGTCTCTTCCTCCGCCTCAGTCGTATCGTACTCGCCTGCTGCTTCTTTCTCTTTCACCTTGGAAATCAGCTCTTTGGTATCCGGAAGTTTGAAATCTGCGCCAGCCTCATAGGAACCACTGATAAACCATGCGTCCTCGTTATCCTGGTCGCTCTCCGGAACGATGCTGTAGGACAGTGCATACTGTTTCCACAGTCCGCCGTAGGAATCTTCACCGGACATCTCAATCGAGAAGTCCTGGGTGTGGACAATGTCGTTGAATCCCTTGATTAAATCTTCCGCATAGGTTCCTATCTGATCATCCGGCAGATCATCTGCCACTACCCAGATCAGCATGATCTGTTTCTTGTTCGGCTCCATATAGAAATGGAAATCGCGGCCGTACTCGTAGGTACTTGTATCCTTGAACATGTCTTCCGCGTCCGTGCTGACCTGTGTCCAGTCGATCTCAACATTTTCCTGGGTCTCAAAATTCGGATCTCCGACTACCGTCTCAGAAGTCGGTTTTACAATCGTACTCTCCGTGCATCCGCTGAGCAGCGCCATACACGCAACCATCATTATCAGAAGTTTTTTCATCGTGTTCTTCTATCCCTTCATTCACTCATTCACAGCCGGAACCAGCCCGAACCGCATGGCTATTATATAATATCGCCTTTTGTTTTTGTAGTCATTTTAGAAAAATTCAAAAAATCTTCATACTTTCCAAAATTTCCCGTAAACAATCCATCTGGACCATTTTACCGCCATTTAGCGCATCCAGGTTGTCAATCCAAATCCTCAACCGTAAGCTCTGTGTCATCCTCCTGCACACCCTGCTGTGTTTTGGCATCCTCTGCCTCTTTCTGTGCAGGTTTTTCTTTCAGCGGCTTCTTTTCCGTGGAACCAGTTCTTACTTTTCCACTCTCTGCCAGCCGGGACGCGGCTGCATCTGCCGCCGGAACCTGTCCTGAACCAGATCGCACATCCATGTCAGACTCCGCCTGCTCTGTGCTCTCATCTGCCTCCGCTGTGCCAGGCGCCCTGTAGGACGCGCCCATCCGCTTTTCAAGCAGTTTTTCAAACTCTTCCCGCGAACAGCCGATCTCCTGCAGACGCTGTCTTCTCCGTTTTCTCCGCTCCTCCTGGCGTCTCTTTTCTTCCTGATGACGCTGGTAGAACAACCATACAAGCGCCGCACACGCCGCTGCCAGAAGCACACTGACGACCACAATCAGCACCGTTCTCACCGATACTTTCGGAAGTTTCGGCAGGGTCAGGTGGAACGAAGATTTCGCCTGCTTTGGTTTTCCGGACGCGCCTGTATTGGATGCTGCCGGATCCGATGCCGTATTTCCGTCATCCGGAGCCGTCTCCCCGTTTGCTGCCGCTTCTGCCGCCGATGCGCTGATCAGATACACCTGTCCGATCTTGCGGTCGTTGTATTTGTAAGAAAGCAGTGCCACCGCGCCCAGCGGTGCATCCTCCGGCAGATCCGTTACCACCGTCTTCTCCGCATCCGCAAACGAAGCATCCTTCGGGATCGTGATGACTGCCGACGTATCCATCGATAAATCGGACGGCTGATAGCTATTGTCTCCGATCTGCACCGGCTGATCGCCGCTTGTGTATGCCGTCTCATTTTCCGAAATATTTACATTTTCAAACCGTAGAAAGCCGAAATCCAGCAATGCAATCGTATCCTGATAATGGGTCGCCTGCGTACTCTTCATCGTGACCGCGATCTGGCGTCTGTCATCCTTGATCGCATAGGTAACAAGCGTCTGCCCCGCAACGGATGTGTAACCGGTCTTTCCGGCCACCGCATATGGATAATAGTTCGGACTCTCTGTGTCAGTCGTGATAAGAAGCTTGTGCTCCGGCTGGATGGTCACACCGTCCGGATTGTTCTTCGTCGCCGGTAATCGGTAGCTCTTATCCTTACTGATCGTTAAAAGCGTGTCATTTTTATACGCCGCCGATGCGATCAGCGCCATATCATACACCGAAGTGAGCTGTGTGTCGTCATTCAGACCGGACGGATTCGCAAAATGGCTGTTCTCACAGCCAAGCTCCGCCGTCTTCTCGTTCATCATCTTCACAAAACCGTCGCGGCTTCCGCCCACATGCTCCGCCAACGCATTCGCCGCCTGGTTGGAAGAACGCATCAGCAGCAGGTAGAGACAATCGCGCACCGAAAGCGTGTCGCCCTCCTCGATGGCGTTCTTGTTTCCGCTGCCATCTTCCACGTTGTAAACGGCATCGTGGGAAAATGTGACCGTATCATCCAGACTGCTGTTCTCAATGACTACGAGCGCCGTCAATATTTTCGTGATACTTGCCGGCGCCTTCTGCACATGGATGTTCTGCCCAAATAAAACCGCCCCGGAGTCCGCATCCATGACAATGCCTGCCTCCGACTCGATCCCCGTATCCGAGGGCCAGTCCGGCTTTGCGAATGCCGTCATCGGCATTCCGGCAGCCATCAGTGCCGTGATCATCAAACTTATCAGTAAACGTCTTAATCTCTTCATACGATTCCTTCCTGTCAGCTTTCCTTTTCCGGAAATCCTTTTGTATCATGAACGATATAAATTGGACGATCCTTCAATTCTGTAAACAGGATCGCGATATACTCCCCGATAATTCCCACAATCACGAACAGCATCGCGAACATAAAGCATAAAAGCACTACGATCGTCGCGTAACCATTGGGCGTTCCTTTGACCGCCCACTCATAAATCGTTTCCAGCATCACGAGCAGCCCCAGAAAGCCCACGATAATTCCCGAGTAAATGCCGAGCTTTAGCGGCAGATCCGAAAAGCAGAGAATCGTATTGATCGAAAATTTAAATAATTTCCGAATACTGTACTTGCTCTCGCCCGCCACCCTGGCTCTCGCCTCATACTCGATGGTCGTCCGGTTAAATCCGATATTCTGCACATAGCCGCGCAGGAAACGCACTTTTTCCCGGTAATTGGTCTTTAACACCTGCGCCGCATTGGCAGTCAGCGCAAAGAAATCGGATGCGTTATTTTCCAGCTTCACATCTGAAATCTTGTTCAAAAATTTATAAAAAGCAGAAGACGTCAGGTTTTTGATGAATCCAGCCGATTTATTTTTCGTCCGGACCATGTTGATAACCTCATAGCCCTCTTCGAATTTTTCGATTATCTGCGCCACACATTCCGGCGGATGCTGCAGATCGGCATCCATACACACGATGCCCTCCCCGATGCTGTGATCCAGCCCCGCAAGCATCGCCGCCTCATGGCCAAAGTTGCGGGAAAAGTTGATCACACGTACCCGCGGATCCGCTGCCGCCAGTTCTGCCAGAATCTGCCCCGAGGCGTCCGCACTTCCGTCGTTGACAAAAATCAGTTCGTAATTCCACGGCAGCGCCTCAAAAACCGGAGTTGCCTCCCGATAGAACTCATGCAGCGCCTTTTCCTCGTTGTAAACAGAAATCACGATCGAGATCGTCTTTGGTTTCTGTCCGTTCATATTTTCCATCCTGTTCTGCATGGTCGACTGTCTGGTTTCATTTTTCTTCTTATCTTCCATGCTGTCTGTCCGTTTTTTCTTATCTTTCTTACTCATATTTCATCTTTCAATTAAGCATCCGGGTCATCCAAAATTTCGATCGCTATCGAAGAATGTGCCGGAACCCGTTTTTCCACCGGCGGCAGCGTCATATAGTCGCCGTAAATCCACTCCAGCACATGCTCATAGCCCACCGGCACCATCAGCTTTGTGTCCTCAAACGGCAGATCCACCGCGTGCTCGCACCATGCGCCCTCCAGCGTTACATAGAGATAATCCGGCTGGTAATTGCTGTAATACCAGTGTTTCGTTTTCTTTTTGCGATCCTTCGCCGCTGCAAGTCTCTGCAGCTTAAATAAAACCGGCATCGGGACAAGGTGTCCCACACCTGCCAGCACACCAACCCGCAGCTTATCCATCAGGCTGTATTTGCTGAAATCAATCTGATCACGGTGTGCGATCGCCATTCCATAAATAACCTTCTGAAGAAATTTTGCGCTCCACGCGCCCACCTTACTATCCGGCAGGCGGTCAAGGACGAACAGATCCACCCAGAGATGGTTTAATTTTCCCTCATAAAACTGCATCTGCTCATTGTCCTCATGGACGCGGCTGTTGTCATAGATGACGCGCGTTGTAAAATCATAAAACACCTTGCCACCCCGGATCTCCTCCGGGCGCAGCAGGGACATTCCCTCCGGCAGCTCCCGCGGCGCTACCTTCAAAAACATCTCATAATTGGCACGTGTAAATGCCAGATCGACATCATCATCCCACGGGATAAATCCCTCATGACGCACCGCGCCCAAAAGTGTCCCGGAATCCAGCATATAGGAAATCTTGTACTTCCGGCAGATCCGGTCTATCTCCTTCAAAAGGCGCAGATTCGCCCGGTGAACCTTCTCAAGCCCCGGATACGGCGGCAGTTTGACCGCCCTGCGGCTCTCTGATTTTTCCTCATTCATGATGGTTGTCCCCTCATTTTCTCCTGCAACTGCTCATTCTCTGTCACAGCTGCTCATTTTCACAGGCATTTTCTTACAGGCAGAGTATCTCCCCGCCTGTGAATTGCCGCGGTCCCCGTCCCTACTGACGGCATGCCTCACGAAGTGTCTTTGCCATATAATCAATCATTTCATCTGTCATGCCCGGATAAACGCCGACCCAGAAGGTATCGCGCATGATACGGTCGGTATTTTCCAGAGTTCCGGCTACGCGGTAGCCGCAGTTTTCTTTCCGCATCTCATCAAAGCACGGATGCTTGATCAGGTTTCCGGCAAAGAGCATACGCGTCTGCACGCCCTTTTCCTCGACATATTTGACTACCTTGTTCCGATCCACGCCCTCTTGGCAGGTCAGAAGGAAACCAAACCAGCTCGGATCGGAATGCTCACAGGCAACCGGCAGGATATATGCGTCCTCGGTTCCGGCAAGTCCCGCTTTCAGACGGGCGAAATTGTGTTTTCTGCGCTCCACGAAGGATGGAAACTTTTCAAGCTGCGCGCAGCCGATCGACGCCTGCAGGTCGGTCGCCTTTAAATTATATCCAAAATGGGAGTATACATATTTATGGTCGTAGCCAAGCGGCAGCTCACCATACTGGCGGTCAAATCGGTGACCGCAGAGGTTATCGCAGCCGGACGGGCAGACACAGTCGCGTCCCCAGTCGCGGAAGGAACGGATAATCTTGTTTAAAAGCGGATTGTCCGTGTACACGGCGCCGCCCTCGCCCATCGTCATGTGGTGCGGCGGATAAAAGCTGGACGTTCCGATATCTCCGATCGTACCGGTAAAATGCCACTCGCCGTTCAGCTCATAGCGGCTTCCGAGGGCATCACAGTTATCCTCCACCAGCCACAAGTTATGACGGTCACAGAATTCTTTTACCTTCTGTAAATCAAACGGATTTCCCAGTGTATGGGCGATCATAACCGCTTTCGTCTTCTCTGAAAGCGCCGCCTCCAGCTTATCGGCGTCGATGTTGTATTGTGGAATCGTCACATCCACAAACACTGGAACTGCGCCATACTGGATCGCCGGGGTTACCGTCGTCGGGAAACCTGCCGCAACCGTGATAATCTCATCGCCGCGGCACACCCGGCGCTCTCCCAGCAATGGGGAAGTCAGCGCCATAAATGCGATCAGGTTCGCGGAGGAACCGGAGTTTACAAGGGAACAGTATTTGACGCCCAGGTAGTTCGCAAGCCCCGCCTCAAACTGATCGGTGTAACGTCCGGAGGTCAGCCAGAACTCCAGCGCACTGTCTACCAGATTGACCATCTCATGGTTATCGTAAACGCGGGACGCATACGGAATCCGCTGTCCCTCGGTAAATTCTTTTTTCTGATTATGATATTTATCACAATACTCTGCCACCAGATCGAGAATCTGCTGACGCGCAGCCTCTTTTCCGTCCGACAAGGTTACTTTTTCTTCTGACATGTTTCTCCTCCTGCTTTTGCTACCGTTCTCTGCCGCACCCGTTCTGCCTGCTGCCAGACACACCTTTCGTGCAGCCGCCTGCATCTATCTATTTTTCTTCAAACCGAGCCGCATACGCCCGGATCTGCTCATCCGTCACCTCGCGCATATCCGCTCCGGCAAGCCACTTCTTCGACCATTCCACCGTCGCAGCCATCGCTTCTTCTACATGGAAGTGCGGCTTCCAGCCAAATACCTTTTTCACTTTGGAACAATCCAGTTTCAGAAAATTCGCCTCATGCGGACCTCCGTCATAGCGGTTGATCCAATGCATCCCGCCGCCCCATGTTTCACAGAACAGATCCGCCAGACGTCCTGTATTGACGCAGTCACAGTCATCCGGTCCGACGTTGTAGCAGCCCGCCAGCTCCGCATTTTCCCACTGCGCCTTTGCCACCGTCAGATACAAAAACAGCGGCTCTAACACATGCTGGAACGGGCGCGTCGAATGCGGATTCCGCACGATGATCGGCTCTTTCTTTTCCGCTGCGCGCACGCAATCCGGCACGATCCGGTCCGCCGCAAAATCACCGCCGCCGATCACATTGCCAGCACGACAGGTTGAGACGGCGCAGCGGCCGTCCGTGAAGAACGACTGCTTATAGCTGTGTGTCACCAGCTCCGAACAGGATTTGCTATTGGAATAGGGATCATAGCCGTCCAGCGGGTCATTTTCGCGGTAACCGTACTCCCATTCCTTATTTTCATAAACCTTGTCCGTCGTCACATTGACGAGAGAGCGGACGGATTCACACTGTCTGGCGCATTCCAGCACATGAACCGTACCCATGACATTCGCCGCATACGTGCCGACCGGATCCCGGTACGACTCGCGCACGATCGGCTGCGCTGCCAGATGGAGTACAATCTCTGGCTTCGTCTCATCAAACACCTGTTTTAGATGGGCAAAATCGCGCACATCCCCATCCACATGGTGAATCGTCTCCCCCAGATGCAGGATTTCAAACATCGACGGCTCGGTCGGCGCTTTCAGCGCATAGCCGGTCACCTCCGCCCCCGCCAGATGGAGGATGCGGACCAGCCAGCTTCCCTTAAAGCCTGTGTCACCGGTCACAAGGACCCGTTTTCCTTTATAAAAATCAAGAAGTTCCATGGTTTTCCTCTTTTTAATTAATTTTGTGATTTCATCACTCCATTATCTTTGCTGAGTGCTCTTATTATATTTCTCACCCGTCCACTCACGAACCCGCGCTATCGCGCTCTACCGCCCTGCTTCGCATGGCTGTTCGTTCGTTAATGGCGCAAGAAAAGAATATGTCTGCTTCGCAGCCGCATTCTTTCCTTCCGCGCTCATTATATCACGATTCGCATCTTCGATGCTTACCGCTGCTGACGCAGCTATCGTGATCGCCATTCGCCGTTCGCCATAAACCTGCAAGCAGCTTTCTGGCTCACTTGCGCTCATTATATCATACTTTCTTACAGGATTTGTGTATATTCCTTGAATTTTCCCTTACAGTATATTATTGTTACTGTTCACGGGTAGGCACTTTTGGAACCGAAAGTGCCGTAAGAAAACGTGGTGGCAGCAGGAATTTGCCGTATTTAAATGCGAAGCCACGGCAAATTCCGTTACTGGGCACGTATGCGTGTACAGTAACATATTATTTCCACAGCTTCCAGGGCGCATTGCCTTCCTGCCACATCTGTTCCAGCTGCATCTTGTCACGCTGGGTATCCATACATTTCCAGAAACCGTCGTGGCGGTATACCATCAGCTGTCCGTCCTTGGCAAGCTGCTCCAACGGCGCTTTCTCAAAGACGGTATCATCGCCCTCGATATAGTCAAAGACGCCCGGTTCGAGTACCATGAAGCCGCCGTTGACGATCTTGCCGTCATCATCGTTCTTCTCACGGAACTCGCGGATATGTCCGTCGCTGTCCACATCCATGACACCGAAACGCTGTCCGATGTTGACGCCGGTCAGGGTCGCGATCTTGCCGTGCTGCTTGTGGAATGCCACCAGCGCGTCCAGATCTACGTTGGAAACGCCGTCGCCGTAGGTCAGCATGAACGTCTCATCCCCAATGTAATCGCGGATACGTTTGATACGACCGCCCGTCATCGTGTGCAGTCCGGTATCGACCAGCGTCACGCGCCACGGCTCGGAATAGTTGTTATGCACCTGCATCTCGTTCTTCGCCAGATCGAAGGTCACATCCGACGTATGCAGGAAATAATCGGCAAAATACTCTTTTACTACATACTGTTTGTAGCCCAGGCAGATCACAAAATCATTGAATCCATACTGGGAATAGTGCTTCATGATATGCCAGAGAATCGGCTGTTCTCCGATCTCGATCATTGGCTTTGGTTTTAAATGGCTTTCCTCGCTGATTCGTGTGCCGAATCCACCCGCTAATATTACAACTTTCATTGCACTTCTCCTTTTGTCCATCGTTTTTATCGAAATATATTCAAATGGTTTTCTTCCAAAATTCTCATCGCATCCCGCACTGCATCCGGGTCGTTATGCAGGTAGGTCTCCAGATCCTCATCGCTCGCCGTCCGGTAATTCAGTCCCAGCTCCCTTGATACCTGTAAATATGCTTTCCGGTACGGCGCTGTCCGGATTTCTGCCCGGGTTGTCCATGCATTTCCAAAGACCGTCAGCACGGTAAATGCCAGCATACAGACCTTTAAAAGTGTGCGGGCTGCCCGTTTCTCCGGCACGCGTGTTTTTGCCTTATCTGCCTCTGTTTCCTGCGCCTTTTCCCGGCACATACTCCAGACGAGTGCAAACGTAAGCAGAATTCCTACAATTCCCATCTGATACTGTATCTCGTACCGCGAGGACATCCCGTACTCGTCCTTCAGGAAAATCCACCGCGCCGCCAGCACCAGCAGATGGTTACAGCCGCCGCTGAGAACCAGCAGAAGCGGAAAAATAGTCTTTTTATAAAGCTGAAACCGCACATTCAGATACAGTGCCAGCAGATACGAAACAAACACTGCCAGCCCCAGCAGATACACCAGATGCAGCCGGACAAACCAGGGGCTTCCTGCCTCCAGCTCCTGAATCTGCGCCACGCCGATCACCGACGATGCCACCGCTTTCAGCAGAAACCGCAGGAAAAAGAGCGGCTGGGCGGCAAATTCCTGAGCGATTGAAACATCCGTCACTGCTCCACGGTGCACGTAAACTGCCTGTGAATTGCTCCAAAGATATAATACCATCGCAAGAACCGTTGTCAATGCCCCGATGCACCAGGTTCTCCGGCACTTTCGGCTCCAGGAGCGGCTGCTTGTTTCAGCACCCCCGCGCCGATCCGCCAGCCACAGTGCGCCGTATGCCAGCACCAGAATCACCACATAGCCGCCGCTGTACGGTCCTGCCACCAGCACGACCAGCAGGATCGGCAGAATTACCAGAAGCACCCGGTCAGACATATTCCGGCACCGGGTCGCCGCTGCATGGTCGAGGACTGCAAAATGGAATAAAAATCCGGAGATCGACAGAGTGCAGACCCAGCCGGTCCCGTTCGTCATCATTTCCCATTTATTCAGACTGAAATATACAAACTGAATCAACAGGAAGGAAAGATAGCCGACCGAGCGGTTCCGCTCTGCGTAGAGCGCCAGCACCGCCGCGCCCGCCCCCAGGCTCAAAACACCCAGAATCATATCAAAATACGTATTATAGCCAAATAGTTTCACATTGATAATGCGCCCCAGATACGTGATCGGAACGCGCGTCAGGATATCCGGTACAAAGAATTTCGCCGGATTTGTCACATCCGGCAGATACGAATTGATCAGCCGGATATAATCCGAATACGCCACATTGTCCGAGGCATGAAATATATACCAGATATAAAACAAAATCCCCAAAATAACCGGAAGCCCTAAAAATACACGGCGTTTCATCCGTTTCTCCTCTTTAAAATGCTCAGCTGGTTCAAGTAAAGTTCAAATAACTGACGGTGTTTCTTCGTAATAACCTCCAGAATCACACCACTGATCCACAACAGGAACGAAATCACATAGAGCCCGGAACACGCGATCAGGGTCGGGAACTTCGGCACCATGCCGGTTGCCAGATAGCCGCTGAGCACTGGCGCGAAAAATGCCGTTGCAATCGCAAAACAAATGAGCCCCAGCCATCCAAAAAACGCAAACGGCTTGTAATCCCGGAAGAGTCTCGCGATCGTGCGTAGCACCTTAAATCCATCCGAAAATGTATTTAACTTTGACACACTTCCCTCCGGGCGGTCACGGTATCCAACCGGGATCTCCACCAGCTTAAAGTTCTTGTCCAGCGCATGAATGCTCATCTCCGTCTCAATCTCAAATCCGGTCGAAAGAATCGGGAAGCTCTTGACAAATTCATAGTTAAATGCGCGCGCGCCTGTCATGATATCCTTGATATTGCTCTTGAAAATCAGATTGATAAGCCCACGCACCAGACGATTTCCCGTATTGTGGAACGGACGCTTATTTTCGGTAAAATACGTCGAAGAAAGGCGGTCGCCGATGACCATATCCGCTTTTCCCTGTAAAATCTGGTCTGCCAGCTTTCTCGCGTCCTCCGCCGGGTAGGTGTCATCGCCGTCCGTCATGACATAGCACTCCGCGTGAATGTCGCGGAACATGCTGCGGATGACATTTCCCTTGCCCTGCTGGTATTCATAGCGCACAACCGCGCCTGCCTCCCTGGCAATCTCATCCGTGTGATCCGATGAATTATTGTCATATACGTAGATCGTTGCCTCCGGCAATGCCTCGCGGTAGTCCTTGACCACCTTGGCAATCGTCTGACCTTCATTATAACACGGAATTAATACCGCTATCTTGTCCATTTTTCTCCTCCCGTTTTCACTCTTCCACCGTTTTGGCGGACCATTCCGGATTGATCACAACAGCCCGTTTTGTCTCAGCTGTACTTACCAATTCCAATTTTATCTCTCTCTGAAGCCCTGTCAGATCAAGCTGTACTTCCATCGGTTCATATTCCTTCTGTCCCGCCTGGATCACAGCAGCCGTCCGGCTGTTTGTCCCATCCGAGGCAATGATTTCCACTTCAAATGGCTGCTTCAGCACCCAGTAGTCCGGATCACACAGAACCGCCCGGATAGTCGGATGATCGTCCCCGCTGGTATTCTCCCAGCGCCATTCTGGTACTTCTTTTTCCGGTTCCTGTGCATCCATGAAAATCTCCTGTGTGCGGTACCAGCAGTTTTCGCGTCCATGCGCCATCTCAAGCCCTGCCAGTGTAAAGGACTGGCTGCCCTGCAGGATTGTTTCCTGATACTCCATATCATGCACGTACCATCCCGCCTCATTCATCCATTCCAGATAGCTTTCCAACGTCTCAAGTCCCTGCGGGATCATGTCATAGACGCCCTCGCCTGCCTCCATCGCCGCCTCGATTTCATCGATATAGGCGCCTTTCTGCTCCGAAAGCTCATTGACGATCGAATACCGGTTCCAGACCGGCACATCTTCGCCCGCAAGCCGCGCATAACTTCCCACATCCGACCAAGTCAGGAAAATGCGGTCAATCTTGGAACGTTCTTCCGGTGTAAACAGCTGATGATCGTGAAATACGTAAGGCAGGTTGCTACGGATACTCTCACGGCTCACCGCCCGCATCGCCCATTCCCTGCCGTTCCAGACACAGGTGTAAGCATCGTAAGCGCGCCCGGCGTAAACAACTATAAACATAATTGCAAATACAACGCCGCCTGTCAGCCTGGGAGAAATGGAAGCCATTCCCTGCAGCACCAGGCACCCGCAAAGCATTCCGGCAAATAAGATTCCGCCCATAAAATAGCGGCTGTGTCCCGTCGTTGCCGCCCAGAGAATAAAGGATGCGGCATACAGCAGAAATAGGGTTCCCGTCCTGCTGCTGACCCGCTTCCAAATCCAGCAGAGCCCGGCTCCCGCCGCTCCCAGATACATCAGCGCCAGATCCAGGTTGTATTTCGCCGGGATCTCACTCAGGCGGTAATCTGGATGCCGGATCATCGAATATGCCCACAAAAGAAACTCTTTTATATTGCTGGGTCCCCATCTCGGGTCCTTAAAGTCCGTTTCCCCAAAATACGGCGAATGAAACAGGCTGTTATAATAAGGATAAACTGGATTTTTCATCGCTATCCCATTGTAAATCAGGTACACGCTGACGGGAATCACCCCCGTCACCAGACACCCCAGAAACAGCTTCGGTGTCAGATACTTCCGGATTTTCCACAGATACAGAAGCACCAGCGGCACCAGATACACGATATTCGTCATCTTGAGGCAGAACAGGATTCCACCAAACAAGCAGAATAAAACCGCCTCGCGCTCCCGCTTCGCCTCATCCAGCCCGCGCAGAAGCAGAAATACCATTTCCAGCAGAAACGGCAGCGCCAGAAGCTCGACCATATAGCTGCCGCTCTCCTGAATCAACTCCAGGCGGCTGACAATCAGAAATGCCAGTACCGGCGCAAGATGCTTCGACCAGCTGCATTTTCTTTCCAGCCGGTCTGCCTCCATGCTCAGGAACACCGTTACCTGCCGATAAATCACAAGCATCGCCAGTGCGTTTAACAATGTCCCCATCCGAAGCCCCAAAATCGCCCTGAATGGATAAAACATCCGGTCGCCCAGCCGGAAACCGAACATCTGGAACCGTCCCGGTATCACATGATAATGAAGGTTGTCCACAAATCCGGGAATCTGTGACAGCAGATGATAGTTCTGCGTATCATAGCTCTGATCCGGGGCAAATCCTTTGACCGAAAAGAACGCCAGGATGAACAAGCTTCCCGCTATAAAAAACGGGCTCACTCCCGCATGGTCCCATTCAAATCTTCCGATTGCCGCCATGACAGCGCCGCATAAAACAAGCGCTGCCGCCCGCGACAAAACCGTTCCCTGTGGTACATGTAAAAGCCATGCCAGAAGATCCAGCACTTCCAGCCACCAGATAAAAAGCGTATAGGCAAGCAGCACTGCAAAGCTGCGGGTACTGACTCTCCATTTTGCCGTTTTGTCCGCCGGCCTGTTTCCAAATAACATACTTTTCCCCTGTAATCATTCAGTCTTTTTCATGAACCTACTGAATCATTACTTCCTTTCCATGAAACAAATTCAAACCATTGATATATCCTAAAAGAAATACTCCTCCAGCATCAGGCACAGTGCATGATACACCGGAAGATGCAGCTCCTGAATCTTAAATGTCTCCTGCTCCGGCACGACAATCGCAGTGTCGCAGTACCCACGGATCCGCCCGCCGTCGCGTCCCAGAAGCCCGATAACCTTAAGCCCCTTTGCCTTTGCCGTCACGGCTGCATACAGGACATTTTTCGAATTGCCCGATGTTGAGATTCCGAGGAACACATCCCCCTCTTCTCCATATCCAAGCACCTGTTCCGCGTAAGTCATGCTGCCATCCACATCATTCATAAATGCGGTGGTCAGTCCTGCATGGCCAGTCAGCGCGATCGCCGGAAGTCCCTGCTGCAGCTTTTCAGAAAGTTCCGCTCCCATCTGCGGGTCTACCGTTTTAAGCGCCGCCTCTATCTCCGCCGAAACCAGGCGTTTCTTCACAAACCCCTTCATCAGCTCGCCCACGATGTGCTCCGAATCCGCACAGCTTCCGCCATTTCCGGCAATCAGAAGTTTTCCGCCGCGCTCATAGCACTCCTTCATCGTCTCATAGGCAGTGCGAATATCCGCTTTCACAGGTGCAAGAACCGGATAGCGGCTGATCAGTTCGTCCAGATACTCGTATTCCTTCATGATTTCTATTTCCTCCTGTCAGTTTTTTCGATGTCTATTGAGCTTCTGCATCATAAAATAAATACTCCTGCTCAAACATTTCCAGATTGTTCTGCGCTTCTTCCTCCGGCACCGCTGTGTCGGATACCCGCGCAAGCATATTTCCATTTTCAAAAAACAGATCGGTCAGGCTGCCTCTGCGGATCTGCTCCCGCAGAAGATCCAGACTCCACTCCCAGCTTCCCGGTCCCAGATAGCCTGCTTCCGCGTAGACATAATCTGTCTTCGCATACGCCATATAGGTTTCAAACGCCTCCGGCGAGTTGACGAGTTCGACGTTGCCCCACGGCGATGTAATATCCTTATACGACTCCACATTGCACGGGAACTGCAAACAGTATGGATGCGTTCCAAATGCGATCACCCGGTTTTCCGGATCCTGCGACACTTCCTGCCAGATCAGCGTGTTTCCCTTTTCATCCATCCGCGCCTGTTCCTGCGCCCGGTGGTTGACACGCCCTTTATTCAGAAGATGAATCTCCGAAAATCCAGCCGTCCACGCCCAGCTGCTGATCGCCGTGACAATCAGATTTAATACCAGCAACGGCGCTAGGCACTTCGACGCGAGCGGATAAAAGCCGATTTTCTTAAAATACACCATCGCCCGGCATGCCCCCAGAATCAGCATAGAATACAGAAGCATGAAATAATTTCCGTCGATCTGGTAAAGCATCGACAGGCTGATCAGGCTGACGATCACAAATGGGAAGAAAATTACCAATGCCGCGTTCCAGATATGGGACTGCTCATCTCCCTTTTTAGACAAAATCCCATAAAGCACCAGCATCACAATCAGCACCGCCATCAGCGAGGTTCCCCACGCCAGAATTACATGCCCCATATCTTCACCCTGCGGCTGCATCAGCATCTGCCAGATGCGCCGCGCCAGCACATGAAGCGTTGATTCCTCCTGATAATTCTGCGGCAGCTCCGAGGTAGCAAATGGGTATTTCATTTTAAAACCAAACCATGCAAAAATCGAAGTAAACACCGAAGTGACCGGCATTCCCGTGATCTTCATCGTCCGCGCCCAGATACCGGCCAATGCCCCAAACGGCAGGCATAATGAGCCAATCAGGCGGACCAGATGGTGAAACAGGTCAGCCGCCGCCCCGCGCTCATGAAACCAGAACCACAGAAGGTACAGCCCCATCATGCCAAATACGGCAGTGGAAAAGACCAGGGAGGTCGGCTTCATCGTGAGGGACAGGAAATAGGAACCGGCTGCCCCGGAGAGGAATATCCAATGATTTTCATACACATGAATATACTGAAAGAAACATCCCAGCATAATGAGCTGCAGCAGCCACGTAATCAAATCCGCCTTGGCTGTGAGCGCCATATTCATGATGCCCGGCACCGAAATGCTCAAAACAGCTGCCATAATTCCCGGCAAGACGCTGCGATACGTTAGTTTCTTCTCTATTCCCGCTTCCCGACTCTCTGTCTCCTGCTTTCGCTCGCCCGTCAACAGCACCGCATTCCAGACCATCGCCCCGATTCCCAGAACTGCCAGCCAGAGGTTAAAGAACGTCAGGTAGCTGTGACTCGCCAGATCGCAGAGCGGCAGGGTCAGCACCTCAAAGCCCTTCGAATACACATAGACCATGCCGACCAGCCCCGGATTCTCATACAGCCCGGTTCCGCCTGCCACAATGTACTGGGAACGCACACCATACCAGAGTGTATCAAAGTCGAGTGCGATATTCAGGCGTCCCACCTGAATCAGGAACATCAGGACACACCAGCCAGCCGCCAGCGTCCATGCCCGGCGCACCCGGCGCGGTATTTCCCTCGATCCCCCGCTGCCATCCAGCATCCAGGAAAGCGTCTGCCATCCCATGATGCACTGGCAGGAAATCGAGGAAAAATCAAAGCCCAGCGCCGCCACACCCAGAACATAGACGCTCAGGCGCATCCAGGCGATTTTTCCAACGCCAAGGGCAGAAAGGAGGCAATACACAACGATTGCAAAGGAGGCGCCAAAAAGGAAGTCCATATAAAAAGAAAAATAAGGCCGCTCCCAGACCGTTCCCCTGAAAAACACCCGTTTTCTCATAAACCGCCCGATCGCCAACAGGCTAATCAGATACACCGCCGACACCACCATCGGCAGAAATACCACATGAATCCAGGAAAACACCAGCACAACCGCCGTCAGCCAGTACATCCGGCTGCGTCCGCGCTTCAAAAGCGCCAGCCCCCCAAAGATCAAGACTGCCAGAATCGCAATCTCCACATACATCCGTTTCGATTCCGTGAAATGAATGTAATCTGCAAAAAAACCATTTCCCGTAAACAGCGTTTTCGCCGGAATCAGAACCGCCGCCACGCAGAACAGCACCAGAAAAAGACCAGCCATGCGCACGGCTGCGTCTGGTCGTCCGTTTTGTCTCTGATTCTGCATGTCGATGGTTCCTCTCTTTCTAGTTTATGTACTCCCGGAATCTTTTTGTGAGCCGCATTCTATATACGCCCGCCTAAAATCCCGCGCACCGCATCCAGCAGCGTATCTGCATACGCGTCATAACCGCCCGCCGGACAGCTTCCGTCCTCTTTTATAAGTCCAGCCGCCCTATCTTCCGCATGTTCTTTTGCCCCATAGCCGGTTCCGACAAGGACTCCGGTCACGCCGAAGTTTTTTCCTGCCTGCGCGTCGATGCGCTTGTCCCCGATCATATAGGAATGCACCTTATCAATGCCCTCCGGCAGATCGCGCTCTGCCATCTCAAACATTCCCGTCTCCGGCTTGCGGCAATGGCATTTTTTCTTATAAAGTCCAATCCCATGCTCCGGGTGGTGCGGGCAATAGTAAAACGCATCTACGTGTGCTCCGTCACGCTCCAGCACCTCATTCATATAATCATGAAGGATTTTTACATCCGCCTCGGTATAGTAACCTCTCGCCACGCCCGCCTGGTTGGTAATGACGATCACCTTATATCCGGCCTCGTTCAGGAGACGGACCGCCTCTGCGGTACCGTCAATCAGCTTCAAATCTTCCTTTCGGTGAAGATAATTGACCTCCACGTTCATCGTGCCATCACGGTCGAGGAATACTACTTTACAGCTATTTTTACACATGGAATGTATACTCCTTATCCGGCATCTGCACCTGAATATCGCGGTAGTCCCAGCGGTCCTCATCGCAGATCCAGCTCTGAGCGCCGCGCAGTTCGAAATTCCAATCCATCAGCTGTCCGCCTGCCGCTTCCAGACGGCGCGCCACCTGATGTCTGACGTTGTATGGGCAGTACACAAGAAGGAAGCCGCCGCCGCCCGCACCTAAAAGCTTTCCGCCGAGGGCGCCCGCTTTTTTCGCCTCGTCATAGAGCATATCAATCTGCGGATTTGTGATCTTGCTGCTCATCCGCTTCTTGCTCTCCCAGCCGTAATCCAGGAGGCGGCCAAAATTGTGGAGATTTCCCTTTAAAAGCTCATCCTTCATCGCATAGGAAAGCGCCTTTACCTCGCACATCGCCTGAAATGCGTCCGGTTTCTTATAGTTGCTTACCTGATCCTTGATAATATTCGCGGATACATGGATATTGCCCGTGTAGCATAACAACAGGTTATACTGCAGCTCATTGATAATATCGCGGCGGATGCGGAGCGGGTTTACCACGACGTTGTTGCGTCCGTGAAATTCGATAAAGTTAAAGCCGCCGAAGGTCGCCGCATACTGATCCTGATAACCGCCTGAAATCCCCAGATCGATCCGCTCCACGCCGTAAGCCAGATCCGCCATCGCATAATTATCCAGCGTAATTCCTTTCCAGCGCGCCATCGCGGTCAGAAGACTTACCATGACGGTCGAGGAGGTTCCAAGTCCCGAACCAGCCGGAGCATCACACTGTAAATAAACCTCGCATCCCTGCTTGATATCCATCGCCCGCAGCGCTGCCGTGACAAGATCCAGCCGTCCATCGCAGACGTAATTTTCCTTCGCATTGTACTTGACTGTCATATCAAAATCCAGGGAATGAACCGTGATCTGGTCATCATCCCTCGGAATGATCGAACAATATGCATATTTATTGATAGTACTTCCGATAATGGCACCGCCCTGTTCTACACAGAATGGTTCTACATCCGTACCGCCGCCGCCAAAGCTCACGCGCAGCGGCGCTCTTCCTCTGATTACCATGTAATGTCTCCTTTTCTTACGTCCTCCTGAAACCGGAAATAATCCTCCGGCACACCGATATCAATAAAATAGCCATCATTTACGATGCCGCCGAGACGTCTTCCCTCCTGCATCCACCTGGGGATGCACTCATTTTCCAGCGAAACTTTTCCCTCCGGAATCTCGTCCAGCAGCGCCCGCTTCATCAGGTACACACCGCCGTTAATCGTGCCCGCCCCAGTATTGCCGTTTTTCTCATTAAAAGCGGTCAGCAGTCCGTCGGTCAGGCGCGCCGCCCCATAACGGGAAATATCCGGCACACCGCGCAGAACCAGCGCCATCTCCAGATTTTTTTCCTGCTGAATCCGGCTCAAATCACCGAAATCCATCTGATAAAATGTATCGCCATTCAGGACAAAAAACTGCTCGTCCGTCACATATTTCCCGGCATTCTTGATCGCGCCCGCCGTGCCGAGCAGCTCTTCCTCATACGCATACCGCGCCCGGATGCCAAACCGCGATCCGTCTCCAAAATATTCTTCCACCATGCCGCCCTTATAACCGACGGCAAAAATAATATCATCAATTCCGCTTTTTTTCAGCCCCTGAAGCACATACTCCAGAAACGGCTTACCTTCAACCAGCGCCATCGGTTTCGGACGGTCGCTTACCACACTGCGAAGCCGCGTCCCCAGTCCGCCAGCCAGAATGATTGCCTGCATACTGTACTTCCTTTCTGTCTGTTATTTCCAACTCAATTTTTACTGTTTTTATACTGAAAGATACAATTTTTACTTTTGTCAATCTGTCAACCGCTATTAAGTCCAGTTTAACTTATATATCTTACCACATTTCCTTAGTGATTTCCACTAGATAGGGCGGTTTTATGCTGTTACCACTTTCCCATCGGATTCGCAGCGCTTCCTTGCGGAAATTGCAACAATTTGTTGATTTTTTTGCATGATTCGACAGATTTTTTTATTTGGCAGACACTCTGTTCCGTGCTACAATCTTGGTTATAAATTGGGATTTGGAGGAAATGCTTATGGCACGTGATATGACAAAAGGAAATATAACCGGACACCTGATTGCCTACGCGGTTCCGCTTGTTTTTGGAAATTTATTTCAGCAGCTCTACCATACGGTCGATTCGGTGGTTGTCGGACAATTTTACGGAAAAGAAGCATTGGCGGCGGTCGGCGCGGCGGGTCCGATCATGAATATCCTGACTTTTCTGATTGTGGGACTGTCACTCGGCGCATCGATTTTGATGGCAAGCTACTTTGGAGCAAAAGATTACCAGCATTTGAAAGATGAATTTGCGACCTCTGTACTCTCCGGACTGCTTTTGACCATCGTGCTCTCCGGAATCTCACTGGTCGGAAGCCGCCTGTTTATCCGCCTGACGCAGACGCCAGAAGAAATATCGGCGCAGGCATCCTTGTATTTGCAGATTATCTCGCTGGGTCTTATTTTTACCTTTTTTTACAATATTTTCTCCGCCGCCCTGCGCGCGATCGGAGATTCCAGAGCGCCGCTCTATGTCCTGATCCTGACAACCGTTGTCAATGTATTTCTGGATGTATTCCTGGTTGGCATCTGCCGCCTTGGTGTTCCCGGTGCGGCAATCGCTACAATCATCTCGCAGGCAGTCTCTGCGCTCGCCCTCTTTGTCTATATCTGGTCGAAAGTGCCGCTCTTACGGCTCGGCATCCGGGATCTGAAACTGAAAACCTCGATGCTCAAAAAAACGATCGATTTCAGCTCCATTTCCGCCGTCCAGCAGACGATTCTCTACGTCGGCCGCCTGCTCGTCCAGTCCGGCGTCAATGCGCTCGGTGTCGATGCTGTTGCCGCTTTTAATGCCGTCTCCATCATCGACAGCTACGTGCTCGCCCCGGGCGACAGCCTCGCGGCATCTATCACGACGTTCTCCGCACAGAACCTCGGCGCGAAAGAGTATGACCGGATTCCGAAAGGGCTTCGGAAAATGCTGGTGATTGCAGAAATTTATATTATTTTGACAGCGGTAGTCGTGCTGTTCTGCCGTCACCCGCTGCTCGGCATTTTCTTGAAGGCGAATGAAACGGAGGCGCTGCGTCAGGGCATGTCCTATCTGGTGCCGATGGCTAGTTTTTACTTCATCAGTGGTATCACCAATACCTTTCAGGGATATTACCGGGGAATCGGGCACCTGATGATCACCCTGTTCGCGACTCTGGTGCAGATTCCGATCCGCATTGTGATCAGTTATGCGCTGTTTGGACGGCTGGGAATTCAGGCTGTAGCGATTGGTACGACGATTGGATGGGCTTGTATGGTGGTATTTGAGCTTTTGATGTATCGGAGGTATGGACGGGTGGAAGCGCTGCGGAAGAACGATCGGTAATATAGAATGCTCTACCCGGTAGTCCAGGAAAGAGCCTGCAGCCTGCCGGCGTAGCTGGCTCTTTCCTTCCTTGGATAACTTTAAATTATCCTTACGCAAGAAAACGATCAGAAGCACATCCCCCTGATCGTTTTCTTTATTATATATAATTTTCTATCTTTTACTTTCTTTTATTCAAAATCTTCCTTAATCACATCCCAAGCCGCATCAATACTGAAATGCTCGCGGATATAAACCTGTGTTTTCTCTGCCAGGTCTTCCAGGCGTTTTTCGTCTTTGTAGAGCTCTACGACTGTCTCGGCAAATTCGTCCGGCTGATCCTTGACGAGGAGAACTTTTTCTACATCCGGGATTCCCTCGCTGCCGACGGAGGTAGTGACGATGGGGGCACCGTTATAGATGGCTTCTACCACCTTGCCCTTAACACCTGCGCCGTAGCGGAGCGGTACCACTACAATCCGGCAGTTCCGGTACAGGTCTGCCAGTTCTTCTTCACTTACAAAGCCTTTGACGATGATGCCGTTTCCAGGCTGTTCCAATGCTTTGATCTCGTCGGTTACTTTGGAACCTACGATGTAGAAGTTGACCTTGATCTGTTCCCGGATCTTCGGGAATACTTCTTTCGCGAACCAGAGCACCGCGTCTGCGTTCGGCGGATGCGCAAAGCCGCCGACAAACAGAAGTCCTTCCCGTTTGGCGAAGTCTTTGTTCAGATTCTGTAAAAACTCCTCATAGACATATGCCGTGATCGCCTTGACCGGAATCGTCTCATCAACGGCGTGGATCGCCTCTTCTTCGACGTAGGACGGATAATAAGACACCGCCACTTTGTGGAAGAGTGAAAACTCGATCGATTTCCAATATTCGGATTCCTGACGCTTCTTCACATCGCCGGTCAGCTCATACTCGCGGAACTCACGCATAAAATGAAGGTCGTGACCGTAATAAATCATCTTGATATCCGTGTGTTCTTTGATAAAATCCACATATTTTGTCGCGATATGCGGACGGTTCAGATATGCCACGTGGATATCTTTTCCATTTTTCACCAGCCAGTCCCAGATACCGGTCAGGTATTCCTGTCCGTAGAGGACCTCGATTCCCATCTGCTGCAGCGTAGACGTATACGGTTCCTCATGGAGGTAATTATCTCCGATAAATTTAACAACATACCCCTTTTTCAGGAACATTTTCAGGTACTGGAACGTTGTCTTGGAACCAGCGTCTTTGTCAAAGGTCGGCACATAGTGATCGATCACGACAATGATCTTTTTGCCCATGCTGCGCTCGCGTGCGCGGAATGGATTCGGATTGCCGTTGTTGACGCACTGGTTCTTAAACTCTTCTTTCCATTTTTCTTTGAGCTTCTCGCTGTTTTCCACCTGATACCGTTTCAGACCGGTTCCGTTGACATCCGTTCCGTTGGAAATGCCTTCGAAATGGATGACCTTGGATTTTGGCTGGTAAACGACGCGGTAGCCCGCTTTCCGCACCTCAAATGCCAGATCCGAATCTTCGCAGTACGCCGGGGCAAACCGCTCGTCGAAACCACCTATCTGCTTCCAGAGTGCGGTGGATAAAAGGATCGCTGCGCCGGAAATATAGTCCACATCCTTGACGTAGTTATATTCTGCCTTATCCGGATCGTCGAGGCGGCCGTAATTCCAGCCGGAACCATCGCTCCAGATAATGCCGCCTGCCTCCTGTAAACGTCCATCCGGATATACCAGCTTAGACCCTACCATACCGATGGTGGAGTCAGATTCAATGAGATTTACCAGGGAGCTGAGCCAGCCTTCTGTTACCTGGGTATCGTTGTTTAAAAACATCACATATTTGCCGCGCGCCGCCTTGGCCGCCTGGTTGCAGTTGCGCAAGAATCCCTGATTGGTCTGATTGCGGCAGATCACCAGGTTATCGGCAAACTCCGCCAGATGCTCGGTGGCATCGGTTGAAACGTCATCTGCGATGATAACCTCATAACTCACATCCTTCGTATGCTCCAGAATCGACTGCAGGCACAGATAGGTATAGTGAATCTGGTTGTATACCGGAATTACGATGGAAACCGTCGGATTTTCTTCCTTCGGAAGGTGGATTTTTCCGTAGGTCAGATACTCCTCACCGATCTCAAAATCACCTTTGATAAGGTTCTTTCCTTCCTCGGTGGTGTACATCTTCATCATTTTACCCGGATGAAGAATCGTCCGTTTCCAGTAGCCGAGCTTCTTGCGGCGTACCGTGCCCTTTGGATAGCACCGGTTAAATGCCTGTCCGAGCTTGCGGCGCACCTTGAAAATGACCGCCTCATGACCATTTAAGTAGGTCAGCGTCTTGCCAAGCTCTGCATTTTCATGGCGCAGATCAGAAATGATAACGTCCAGATTCGCCACGTGGTTATTCGTCAGGCGCTGTACCTCCTGCACTTTGCGGAGCGCCGTATCTTTTTCCGAATTTTCTGCCCGGAGCGCATCCAGACGTTCGTTTGCCCTTGCAAGTTCTCCGTCCACATGGGAAAGATCGGCTAATGTCTTCGTCTTTACCATGTAATCTTCCTGGTAGGTGCGCTGGTTTTCCCCGTGCACGTACTCCTGGAAGCCGCGTTCCATCGCCTCGTAAAGCGAAAGCAGCTTCTCATCCGCCTTCACATACTCCGGGAACTGTCCGATAAATTCCCGCTCGGCCTGACCGCCCAACAGACTCTTATAACGGCGGTAGAAATAAACCAGTGTCCTGTATTTCACAAAACCAGCCGGAACCGGGAATAAGAAGACCCACTCATAGTCGATCGCGTAGGTTCCGTCCGCCGTCACCAGCATATTTTCAAAAAGGGCATCAATGTTGGAGGCGCTGTAGCTCTCGTCCGCAAGAACTGCCCCTAAAGAAGCCCATCCGCCGCCATTTTCTGTCTCTTTATCCCGATAGGAATCCAGCTCGCCCAGCGCATTAAATACCTTGATAAATTCCGGTGTCACCGCAAATGGTTTGCGTTCCTCCGGGCGGATGCTGTAGATCTCATCCATCGCAGCCCGGATCGCCGAAACCTCCGCATCCGCGCCCTGGGCAGTCAGAATTTCTCCCAGAAGTTCCGCCCGCGTTTTTCCCTCTAAATACGGAAATACTGCTGTCATTCCCTCGTCCTGAAGCTCCGGTTTTGCCAGTTTCAGGGACGGATTCTGACGGTCAAGCACCTGATATTTTTCTTCGAAGGACTGGATGTGCGCCTTTCCCTCCGGATAGAGCGCCGTCTTCCAGACCTCGCGGGTTCCATTCTTTTCACGGATCTCTGTCCGGATCTGGAAGCAGTCTTCGCGGGTGCGATTGTATTTCACATAGATAACGTCCTGTGAAGCATTCTCAGCTTCCGGCGCAGCCTGTCTCTGCCAAAAAACCAGAAATGCATTCGCAAATTCCGGGAACCGTCCGTCCTCGCAGGCTGCATCGAGCGCCGCCCCCATATCCATCAGCATATACTGCGGACAGTCATAGACCGGTAACACACCGGTCAGATCGCCTTTTTTCGGCAGATAGGCATCTGAAAAAATCTCTCCCGCCGTCCGGTAATCCGGCATCGGATAGTAAAATTCCCCGCCCGGAAGCAGCTGCTTCATTTCGTTCCAGGAAAGTGCGCCCGTCTCCCGCTCTGCGCCTGCCATGTATTTCACGCCAAACCAGTTGGAAGCCGCCGCAATCAAGGTTCCATGAGCAGAAAGAAGCTGTTTTGCGGCTGTCATCTGCGCCGCGCGTCCAGCCCTATCTGCCGCCGTCAAATTCCCGATCAGCACTACATATCCATATGTCCCGCCGCGCTTTTCCGCTTCCCTCGCATACGTCTCCACATCCGCACAGACATAGCGGATCTTCGCCGCCAGCTCCGGCTCTGTCTTGAAACGACGGCGTACTACCTCCAGATTTTCTTCGGAAACATCCAGCACCGTTACCGATGATAAACGTCTGGCAAGCAGCCCTGTCAGCGCGCCCGCGTCCGCCCCGATCTGCAGCGCCTGCTGTTCCGGGTCAAATTGACACCAGTCCAGCAGGTTTTCCCGCAGATCTGCCAGTGCGTACAGATAGGAAAGCTTCTTATTTTCCCGCAGCGCCCGGCGCCGGTCACTGCCGTATTTATCAAACAGAGCGATCAGCTCCTGATTGATTTTTTTCATCTTAATCTCCTTTTATCATGCCTGCAGATCTTCCTGTGCCGCCTCGTCCGCACTGAGCGACTCCGCCTGCTTTGCCGCCTCTCCGGCTGGCGATAACCTGATTGCTACATCCGGCTCCATGTCGTAGACACCGACCGTATTCTTATTGGAAATAACGGTAATATTGGCCACATCGTAGAGACGGTGGTACACCACGTGCTCGCCGCCCTCAAATCCGGTACAGCTCATGGACAGCAGGTATTCGCCGCCCTGCAGGGTCATCTTCTGCGTAAACGCGACATCGTAAATATCGCCCTCCTTGACCGGATGGACATCCGTTCCCTCAAACAGGGTGTTCGTGCCGGTCAGATCGGTTCCCTTCTTATCCTTGATCGTATAAGTAAAGATCGGTGCCTGAATCGGTGCATTGAAACGGATGCGCTCGCGGATGGTAAACTCTTCGCCTTTTAAGAGCAGGTTAGTAATATTGCCGCGCGCGTCCACCAGTCCCAAATCGAAGATCTGCGCCCTGCCGTCGCCGTACTCCTCGCGGTTTGCGTTGATCGTCAGCTTGTCGCGCATCAAGCCCGGCTTTTTCGCCGTTTCTCCGTTCAAACCAGCCGGATTTCCGGTGCCGTCCGATGCTGAACCAACTCCATTTTCTGCGGTGCCATCCACTGCCCCGGAGCCGTTTACATTTCCGGCATCGTTATTTCCAGCCTCATTTCCAGATGCACCATTCTCCGCACTTCCGGCTCCTGCTTTCTCCGCTTTTACTACCTTGTCCCCGGAAAAATCGTTCATCACTTCCAGCTCGGCGCGCAGCGCGTCCATCTGTCCTGCCAGAATCTTTTTGTAGAGATCGACCATCTTGCCCGCCGAACCCTGTGCGATAAATTCTCCCTTATTGAGCAACACTACCTTATCGCAGTATTTGATGATACTTCCCATATCGTGGGTTACCATGATGATCGTCGTGCCGTTTTTGCGGATCTCCTCCATGCGGCGGTAGCACTTGGACTGGAAAAAGACATCCCCGACCGAGAGCGCCTCATCAACGATCAGGATCTCCGGCTCGACGTTGATCGCAAGCGCAAATGCCAGACGCACGAACATACCGCTCGAGTACGTCTTGACCGGCTGATAGACGAAATCGCCAATCTCGGCAAAATCGAGAATCTCCGGCAGCTTTGCATCCATCTCTTTTTTGGTATATCCCATCATCGTACCGTTCATATAGATATTTTCGATACCGGTGTAGTCCTGGTTAAATCCGGCTCCCAGCTCCAGCAGCGCCGAAATTTTGCCGCGCACCGTCACCTCGCCGGTCGTCGGCGTGAGAACGCCGGTAATGATCTTAAGGATCGTCGATTTACCCGAACCATTCGTACCGATGATGCCGACCGTCTGACCTTTTTCAACCGTAAAGGAAAGATCGCTCAACGCGTAGAAATCCTTGTGGTATTCTTTATGGCTGACGCTCAGCGATTCTTTCAGCCGATCGATCGGTTTATCATACAGCCTGTATATCTTGGTCACATTTTTCACTTCGACCGCGTACTTCTCTGCGTTCTCCGCCTCTTGTGCCCCTGTGTTTGTTGTATTTTCAGCAGACATATATCTTTTTCGTTCCTCCTGTTCCACTATTCTCGTAGTATAGCATGTTTTCTATGTTTCTTGCAATTCCTGTACGCAGAAAAACACACCTCTTTCTATGTACTCACGAAAAACATTCGTATTTTTTTGTGAAATGTTTTGTATTTTCTTGACAATATCCAGATGCTATGCAAAAATCATGGCAAAGGAGGATGATTCTATGGATTTTTTAACAATGACAATTCGAAAACAAAAAAATATTGCACTCATCGCACACGACAATAAAAAACGTGAACTCATCGACTGGTGTGAGGCGAACAAAGAGATCCTCAAAAAACATTTCTTATGCGGAACCGGCACAACCGCCCGCATGATTACGGAATATACCGGGCTTCCGGTCAAGGGCTATAACAGCGGTCCTCTGGGCGGCGACCAGCAGATCGGTGCAAAAGTCGTCGAGGGACAGGTTGATTTTATCATCTTCTTCTCCGATCCCCTGACCGCCCAGCCGCACGATCCGGATGTCAAGGCGCTTCTTCGAATCGCCCAGGTTTACGATATCCCGATCGCCAACAATAAAGCGACTGCCGATTTTATGATTACCTCGCCGCTGATGGATGAGGAGTATGAGCATGACATCATCAACTTCCATCAGAATATTAAAGAGCGGGCCAAGAAGCTGTAAAAAAACACATTCTCCCTTGTATTTATTTCCATTCTTCGGTACAATGGTCGTTACCGTTTATGAGAATACATACAAGGGAGATTTTTTATGTTACAGAAATTTTTTAAATACATTTTCCAAAGCATGGCGGGCATGCTGGGAATTTCCGTCTACATTCTCGCAGACACCTATTTTATCTCGGTCTACTCCGGTGCAGATGGTCTGGCGGTTTTAAACCTGATTTTACCGGTTTACGGGCTGATCTATGCGATTGGAGCCATGATCGGGATCGGATCGGCAACCCGTTATGCAATCGACCGCGCGCGGGGCAAAAACGCCAGCTTCTATTTTCTCTCCGCTGTAACCTGGGATATTCTCATCAGCATTCCGCTGGTGCTGGCAGGCATTTTCATCCCGGATAAAATCTTGCAGCTTCTCGGCGCAGACGCGGGGCTGACCGCGCTCGGAAAGCAGTATCTCCGCATTATTCTGGCTGCCTCGCCGTTTTTTATGTCCAACTACGCGTTCACGGCGTTTGCGCGCAATGACAGCGCTCCGGCGATCGCGATGCTCGGCTCCATCGCCGGAAGTATGTTCAACATCGTGTTTGACTACGTCTTCATGTTTCCGGCAAGTCTGGGACTGACCGGCGCGGCGCTGGCGACAGCATTCTGCCCGCTAGTGACGATGATCATCTGCAGCACGCACTACCTGGGAAAACACAATCAGGTCGGATTCCATTTCCGCGCTCCATCCCTGCGCCACCTGATCGCCTGCTGCCAGCTCGGCGTATCCGCCTTTGTCGGCGAAATATCCTCCGCCGTGATCGCGATCGTCTTTAATTTCCTGCTTCTGGGGCTCGCCGGAAATGTCGGTGTCGCCGCTTACGGCGTCACTGCCAATCTCTCCGTCGTTGCCATGTGCCTGTTCAACGGACTCGCGCAGGGCACGCAGCCGCTCATCAGCGAGAGCTACGGAAAAGGCGATCACACGCAGAGCCGCCAGTTCCTGACCTGGGGCATCATCGCCTGCCTGATCGTGGAAGCGCTCATTCTGGTGCTGACCTGGAGCATGACTGATCCACTGATCCAGATCTTCAACCAGGAGCAGAACGCCGAACTTCTGCATTACGCCCACAGCGGGCTCCGGCTGTATTTCCTGGGCTTTCTCTTTGCTGGCATCAACATCCTGCTGGTTGCCTATTTTTCCGCCGTCGCGCAGCCAAAACCAGCCATCGCCGGTTCTCTGCTGCGCGGGGCCGTCGCTATCATCCCCTGCGCTGTCACACTGGCACGCCTGTTTGGGCTGAACGGTGTCTGGCTGTCTTTCCTGGCGTCGGAAATGATCACTTTCTTCGCTATTTTGCTGCTGGCAAGGCTGGGACATACTTCCAAAGAATCGCATAATTTTAAAAAAATTTAATTTTTTCCCAAAAAATATTTGACACTTTACATCATCGTAGTATATTGATGAAAAATCAAGCACACCAAAACCGTTGAAGCGGAGATCAAAGCAGCATATGCGCGCACAGAGAGTCCGGGAGGCTGAGAACCGGGTCGAGATGCAGGCTGCCAAATGGACCGCTGAGGGCGCAGCCAAAAGCTGGATATATTTTCAGCCTAGTACTCTGCGACGTAGGGCATCCGTTAGTTGCCGGAGATATGCAGGTATCTCGCAAAGCGCATGGAGTCACTCCATGAATCAAGGTGTCACCGGCGTCCGGAGTGAGATCACGACCGATATCGGCGCGATGGTAAATCTGGTAAAAGAAGAAAGCGATATCCCGTGTGCCGTATGTGGCAGAATACGTGAAATCCATGAAAGACGCGATTCGGTAAAAAAAGAAAACCGTCTGTAAAAGAATCTTTCATTCTTTCTCAGACGGTTTTCTTTTTCTGGCTTCAGAAGCCTTGTTCTGTCGTAAATGCTTTAGGTTGGTGGTAACTCATCCAATTCTGCCGGATGGTTATAAGCTTGCGAGCAGATTATCCATTACATTTCGCACAGAAACTCTTTTTCTACTTCTGCCTCAGATTCGGTATAACCTAACTGTGCAGCTAAACGATGTACCAGTACCGGCATTGCTTCCTGCTCTAAGGACTCGGAAACTACATGCTTTTCTGCTGGTGTGTTGTAATATGCCTGATATAAATTCTCCTGATATAAACCGTTATTGAATGTTCTTGTTGCTTTCATCATGATAATTACCTCCATCAAATAAAATTATATTTTTTCATATGATAGGCGGAAATCCATTGCAATATTCTTATGATGCTATTACGATATCCGTCTGTGAAAATCTCTTGTTTCTTTCGATGGCAATAATATAACACTGTCAAACAAAAAGTACCATCCCCGGAAGTGGTATAAACTTATAAGTCATTTGCAATTATATAAACATAAGTTAATATATGTAATAAGTACCAATTTTGACACCCTTACTATGTACAAAAGTTACAAAAACATCCATATTTGAAATATAAACAAAAACGTCCGGCGGCGATTTTCGGATTTGTGCATCCCGCCTAAAAAAGAATGTACCTTGGCTCATTCGGGCGTCTCGCGCGGTCGCCTGCGAACGGTTCTGGCAGGGCTACGCGGATGGGCGCTGCCTACACAATGCGTGAACGGTGGCTTAACGGGATTCGCGGATTACCTCCTCAATATTTTTGTACGGAACCCGCGTAAAAAGCCCCCGCAGCTCTTCCGCCAAATCCAGTGCCATCGCGATTTTTGTGAGTGACAAAAGGGAAATCTGCCCCGTCGCCTCAAATCGCTTAATTGAGCCATAACTCACCCCACTCATGTCCGCCAGTCTCTGCTGTGAAATAGCGCGGCGTTTCCGGATGTTACGCAGCCGTGATGCCAGTTTCTGATCCAGTTCATCTGCAGTTTCCCAGATAAGTGCTTCCATATTGCTCTCCTGCCTCTCTAAAGATAATGACCTAACATGTCCTGCACACATGTACGAATCTGTTTTATCATTTCCATGCATCTCGTTTTTTTCATTCCGGCTGCAAGCCCAACTGCAAGCAGCTCCTTCTCACCCGGATTTCGTCCATTTCCATCTACGCTGGTCGTATGTTCCCCATAATATGTGTTGCTGTACGTCAGATCATACGCTGGTCCCAGGCGCCATTGCTCTTCCTCCTCCCGATATATATAAGTAAAATTCTTTGAATGATCATCCCGGTTGTGGGCAAACACATTAAAACACATACGGCGGAACATGTTTTCTATATCTTCTGCCTTCCCGTTCGTCAATATTTTCGTTAATTTCATCAATTGATGGTAATCCAGACTTGGCTGTTCAAAATCCAGTTCTAATAACGCCGCTGCCGTCAGCATATGAACCCGCTTTACCATCCCATTTTCTATTTCCCGATCAAATCGTCTGGTTCCAAAATATCCTTTGCATCGCCTTGAGGGAAACAATCTCGATTCACTCATGACAATTCCGCACTGTTTTGCACAGCACGCATAGTCATACTCCATCTTCCCTGCATCTTTTCCATCTATATGTGCCGGAAATTTAATCAGCCAGTCCTCTCCCTGAATCTGCGTCATAATTTTCGGGCGCGCACCTCCGCTTGTACCGCCCAGCCGGTACAGTTCATCCAGTTTGTCCGAGTATTCGGTATTTAATATTTTCTGGCAGGCCTCCGCAAGTTCGTCCAGATTATCATTTTTCTCCTCAACCGAAAGTTCCCGTTGCGGACGATAGGTCAACGCCCCCATCCCAGATCTTCCCACAACCGCCAGCCGGTCTAACACTGTCCAATCGTCTGGCTGCTGCTTATGCGCCAGCAAAAGACGCCGCAAAAGCAGGCGCCCCCACGCATCTGGCAGGCTATCCGCAAACACTCCAAACAAACCTTCAAAATAATCCTTATTTGGAATAAACACCTGCTTTTTCAAAGGCAGTGAAAACGGACTGATCGAAAATCCCTCTTCCAGCCATGCATCATCATACTCAAATGCCACCTTGTGATTCGCTGTTAATGCAAGAGTTCCTACCAGTCTGTCTTCATACATAACCTGAAGTTTCTTTCCTGTCTCCATCCGCCCCATCCTTTCTCCTTTATTATCCCATAAACACAAACTTTGGGGAAATTCTATTTTAATTTTTTCCATTTAAATCATGGATAAAATATTATCTATTAATGCTATATTTTATTTGTTTTGTATAATATATTATCCATTTATTTTAATCTATCCACCCCTGATTTTCAAGCCTTCTACCTTCGCTTTTCAAAATTTCCCTCTTTACATCCTCTTCCATTTTTTTATAATAACCCTCGCGCAACAAAATATGGAATCAAGAGGCATAAAAAAAGAATCACCCGAACTAGCACTTTACGAGTGATTCTTTTTATTTAGTTTTAAAAAAACTTTGCAGCCCCTTCCGCCCGGACATCCGGCACCTTACCCGTCCTTCTCCGGCACCTCATCCCGCCAGACAACCGTCTCCACATCCTCAAACAGCTCCTGGTTGCGCTCGACCGTCAGATAGACAAAATCATCCGGCTGGTATTCATCCAGAAGCGCCTCCGTGTACGTGTCAAAGGTCGCAAACACCGTTTTCCGGTAGAGCTTCGGCATAAAATATTTAAGGTTCTGGCTAAAGGAATCGCCTACCACCAGAAGTGTTTTATCATTCGGCGAATCCGACTCAAACACTGCAAAGCTGTTGTCCTCGTTCATATCCACCGTCGTAGCCGTCACCTCCGGCAGATAATTCTGAATCATATATTCGGTATCGTCACTGTACTCTGCTGCCATGTTAAGCATCCGCGCCAGGTCTCCGAACGCCGGTCCTGCCGCCTCAATCGAGACTGCACTGAGCGGTGTCGAGGTTCCAAGCAAAGTCTGTGCAATCTGCTGGCTTCCGATAAAAGAGCCGATCTGGTTCCAGTGCGTATCATATTTGTAATAAAGCTGATACGTGTCCGCCTCTTTCAGAAGCTCCGGCTTCATGTCATACACCGGAAGTCCCTGCGCCGCAAGCTCCGGGAGCGCCGCATCCAGACGCGACTCACTTCCGTATACCCGGACCGAATCCGGCATATATTCCGCATAGACACTTTCCTTGTTGGGTGCCTCAAACATCATAAACCGGATGCCGCGCTCTTTCATTTTCTCGTTTATCGAGGTAATCGCGTCCGCCAGCGCTGTTTTCTCATCCTCCGTATAGAGATTCGTCCGCTGATAATCTGCCAGCGCATCCTCGCCGTCCTCCGAAACCGTGTAAAACAGCCAGTTTTCTTTTCCGACCGTCACATCCGAAATCGAGCTCTCATTTAAAAGCTCCAGATCCAGCTTTGTCTTCGCCTTGACAAACAGATTTTTAAACGGAACATGGTCGTTGTAATACGCTTCAAATTCCGTCGGAATATTGTCAAAATTGGCAGCCGACAATTCCGGAAAGGATGCCAATTCCCTGTTTTCATAATTCTGCTGATCCAGATGGCTCCTGACCGCCGGATAGACAAGCGTCGGCAACGCCAGAGTTGCCGCGAAGGAAGCAATCAAAAGTATTTTTGTCCCTGTCTCTCGATTCATATCTCTCGTTCTCTTCTCCCTGCATGAATCCTTCTGTACTTTCACGCCCTGCCGCCCATGCTTTCATTTTTATGTTCTCATTGCACAGGCAAGCATGCTTTCTACACCGCCTTTAAAAACGGAAATAAATAAATGGATTGTATGTATTGTTGACGAGCAGCAAAATGGAAAACCACAGGATCGCCATGTAGCCGATCCAGCTTGTGACCGTCACCGAGCCATCCTGCGCCAGCACGCGCCCTTTCCATTTCATCCAGAACCACTGCACCGGACCACATGCCAGCAGCGCCGCCGCCAGAAACATCCAGAGTTTCCGGTTCATGTAGCGTTCCATCAAAACGACTGCGCTGTGCGGCACAAACATATACCGGATAAAGGAAAATGCCTGCCCGATCGTGTCCGCGCGGAAGAAAATCCAGCCGATCAGCACGACAAACACCGCATAGATATGCGCCAATGGTCGGAATTTCTCCTGCTTCAGCCATTTTCCCAGGAAACAGCGCTCCAGAACGTTGAAAAAGCCATGGTAAATGCCCCAGAAAATGAACGTCCAGCCCGCCCCGTGCCAGATGCCGGTCAGCAGAAAGACCGTCCAAAGGTTGATATACGTCCGCACCGTGCCCCTCCTGTTTCCGCCGAGCGGAATGTACACATACTCTTTAAACCAGCTGGAGAGGGAAATATGCCATTTCCGCCAGAAATCCTGGATCGAAGTCGCTGTGTACGGCAGCCGGAAGTTTTCAATAAATGTAAACCCAAACATTTTTCCAAGCCCAATCGCCATGTCCGAATAACCGGAAAAATCGAAATAAATCTGCAGCATATAGAGAAGCGCCGTCAGCCAGAGCATCGCCTGACTCACATCCGCTGCCTGATACGCGTAGACCGCGTCCACCACCTCGGCAAAGGTATTTGCCAGGATGACCTTCTTTCCCAGGCCGAAAATAAAACGTTTCACGCCGTAAGAAAAGCCCTCCAGCGTGACGGTCCTGTTTTCGATCTGCTCCTCGATGTCATGGTATTTCACGATGGGTCCCGCTATGAGCTGCGGGAAGAAGGAAATATAAAGCATCATGTTGAGCGGATTTTTCTGCGCCTGATTTTCGCCCCGGTACACATCCACCACGTAGGAAAGCGCCTGGAAGGTATAGAAGGAAATTCCGATCGGCAGCGTCACCTGAATCGCCGGAAGTGCTATATCAAACCCGCGAAGCAGCGGATTCAGCACCTCGGCGAGGAAATTGTAATATTTAAAATAGCCGAGGATCAGAAGGTTGAGCGCCACGCAGAGCGCCAAAAGCCATCTCTTTTTCCCGAATTTCTCCACCAGACGCCCGAAACCGTAGTTGAGCAGAACCGAAAAAATCATGAGCACCACATACCGCGGTTCGCCCCAGGCATAGAAAAAGAAGCTGAATACGGTCAGGATGCCGTTTTTGAACGGTTTGGGACTCACGTAGTAGAGGAGCAGGATGCAGGGGAGAAGAACCCATAGAAAGATGATTGAACTGAAAACCATTTTATGTAAACTCCTATTGATAAGTTGTCGCAGAAGGGAGCTGCCGGAGGCGGCGCTGGCAGCTTCTCAGATTATCGTTGTTCGCATCCCGATAATCCGAAAGCTGCCAACACCATCTACAGCAGCTCCCTTCCCTTCTACAGTACGTCTGAGAAATGGGGACGAAGTTTTTTGAATACCTTCAGTCCTATTATCATCAAAATAAATGTTACCACCCAGAAATAAATCGTCATCGTCGGTCGCTCGAAGAACCAGCTTCCCGTAAGCATGCTGTCGCGGTAGCCTGCGGCGATGTAGTAGAATGGGTTAAGCTTGAATACCCACTCCAGCCAGGATGCACGGCTGGTGAAGATTGCCTCGTCATACATGATCGGGGTCAGCCACATGCCGAACTGGAGACAGATGCCGACGATCTGTGCCATATCTTTAAAGAATACCTGCACGGCGCTGGTAAAATAGGTAAGCGCCAGTCCAAGCATCGACGCCGCAAAAGAATAGTATAACACCTGAATCCAGGTTGCAGACGGCATACGCCCGTCAATCAGGTACAGCCCTGCCATAATGATCAGGAAGCAGGCGTGTACCAGGAAACAGGAGATAAGCTTGATAACCGGAAGCATCTCCACCTGGAATACTACCTTTTTAACCAGATAATGGTACTCCTGCAGGCAATTTGTACCCGTATTTAAAATCTCGCTGAAATAAAACCACGGGATGATACCCGGCGTCAGCCAGATGACATAGGTCGCCCCCGGAACCGGCGGCGCATTTTTCATGCCATGTTCACCGAAGATGAACGCATAGATCGCGATCGTAACCATCGGCTGGATAAACATCCAGACAATTCCAAAATACGAGCCAACAAAGCGCTTGCGGAAATCCGCCTTGGCAAGCTCGGTGACCAATTTTCTTTTTCCTATCAGTTCCCGAAACAGGGAAATCAGTTCCCGCATTCTATCCTAACTCCATTCTTAAAATTTGAATGCATCCCGGAAGCCGCCCCATTTCTGGTCTTTCTCCGAAATAATCAACTCCATGCCTTCCTCGATCGGCCACTCAACGCCAATCTCCGGATCGTTCCATGCCATACCGCCCTCATCGCCCGGATGATAGAAATCGGTACATTTGTATGCAAATTCCGCCTCATCAGACAGTACCAGGAAGCCGTGTGCAAATCCTTCCGGAATGTAGAACTGCTTCTTGTTTTCCGCGGAAAGAACCACGCCAAACCATTTGCCGTAGGTTTCAGAACCGGTACGAAGGTCTACCGCTACATCAAATACGGTACCGCGCACTGCACGCACCAGCTTGCCCTGCGGATACTGTTTCTGGTAATGAAGTCCGCGCAGAACGCCCTTGACAGACATAGACTGGTTGTCCTGTACAAATACCATGTCGAGTCCCGCCTCATGGAAATCGTTCTGGTTGTATGTCTCCATAAAATAACCGCGCTCGTCCTTGAAAACGGTCGGTTCGATTACATAAAGTCCCTTGATGTCACATGGTGTTACTTTAATCTTTCCCATTTTTCTATCTCCTTCTTATGCAGGTATTTCAATTCATTTTTCAATACGTAACTGGCATCATCCTTTTCGGCTGTGCCATCCTTAACTATATCATTCGTTTTTCTGGCTGACAACCTTTTTTACAGATGTTTGTGCCTCTTTCCCCCGCTCATTTTCATCCAGCGCAATCTTCTGCGCCAGATCCTTGATCTTCGTCTCCAGCTGCGACTGTTTGATCGACATATGGAACATTTTCACAATCAGGAGAAAAATAACAGCCAGATAGATGAAATTGGCAGTCGTGTAGGTTCCCGCCAGCTCCGCCAAAAGATCCGGCAGCCTCGGGAAGATACTGAACACAATGAGAATGGACGAGAATCCCAGCCAGAAAATCGAATCCTCGATCTGGAGTTTTGACTGCCGGATCTTCCGCATAATCATAAAGGTTGTCAGGATCGACACAACGATCAGGACAACTCTGAGTGTTGGCGTCATGGCGCTACCTCCTCTTTCTGAAATTCTGGATTAACAGAATTGAAATCAGCATTTTAAGCATATACCGCATCGCATTGACCGGCGTCAGGTAACTGACGCCCAGAATCCGTTCATCCATGATAACCGACACCTCCGCCACCCGCGCGCCCTGGCGGATCAGGTAGGAAACGGTGTCAGGCTCCGGACCGTAGTTAAGACCTGATGCAAATTCCCGGATCATGCGCTTGCTGAACATCCGCATTCCCGATGTCGGATCCTTGATATTGACACCAGTTGTGAAGCGGATCGCCATCTCGATCAGATTGCTTCCAAGCATCCGCATCGTAAATGGCTTTTTCTCCCCGACAAACCGGGAACCGATGACGATATCGTAACCTTCTTCCATTTTTTTCATCATGGCTTCCAGATACTCCGGGCGGTGCTGTCCGTCTCCGTCGAGCTGGACTGCATACCGATATCCGTACTTGTCGGCATATTTAAGTCCCGCCTGAAATGCCCCCGCCAATCCCAGATTGACCGGAAGGTTCAACAGATTATATCCATTTTTCTGGCAGATCGCCGCCGTCTCATCGCGCGATCCGTCATTGACGACCACATAATCATACTGTGGGAAATTAGCGGTCAGATGGTTCACAACCCGCTCTATGTTTTCGGCTTCATTGTATGCCGGTATGACTATCAAAAGTTCGGCTTTTTCCGTACCAGAAGCACCTTCCCTGGACAATAACGCCTTATCTTCCATTGCCCGCTTCTCCTTCCCAGTATGCCGGATTCATCGTCAGGCTTCGAATCAGCCCCTCCGGCAGCTTTTTATAATGCTTTCCCAGCCAGTACCCGGCATATTTACTTCCGCTCGCCATCACAAGCTGTGGCAGAAGAAGCCCATGACCGTTTTCCACCAGCCATTTCGCCGTTTTTTTTACCAGACGGATTCCCTCGCCCTCCGAATGAAGCCGCCCAAACACCTCCGGGTGATCCGCCTGCGATACGCCAAGGTCGAAATTCCGGTGCAGCTGCTGCATTGCCGTATAATTGTGCGAGTGGATGACCTGCGCATCCGCCGCGTAAGCAATCTGGTACCCGGCTTCCACCGCGTGTCCGGCAAAAATCATATCCTCGTTGAAAATGGTTTTCTTCGTAAATCCGCCAAGCTTCAGGTAAATATCCCGCCGGTACGCCGCGCAGACATTTGAACAAAAATACGTCTTGATTCCCAGCTCGTCCTCATCCTCTTTCCCTTTCAGGCGGCTCACCGCCGGATAATTAAAGTCCCTCGTATACCGTTCAATCACGCCGCAGTCCGCCGCCGGGAGCTGTCTCGCATATGCTGCCGCCACTCGTTCCGACGCATCCAGCGCCTCCAAAAGCTCCTTTACCAGATCCCGGTCATAGGGCACGCAGTCATGGGTCATGCAGATGCAGACATCCGCATCTGATTTCAAAATTCCCTCATGGCGAGTTCTTCCATGGTCAAATTCCGACTGGCGGATATGGCACACGGTCAGCTTCGTATCTTCCCCCTCAAATAAGGATTCAAACCGCCCGGCATCCCAATATTGTTCTTCCGTATTCATGATGATCACACGGCCCACCGACACACTCTGTTCCAACAACCTCCGCAGAAGTTTTTCCAGCTTATCCCCCGGTTTGAAGGTGGGTATAATCACATCAGCTTTTCTCATTTTTCGTACTCCTTATAGGCTTTTCTGTAAAAATGCATCAGAATCCTTACCATCCAGTCCGGCCACATTTTCCGGAACATCGCCATCTCATCCGCCGGGCGCCGGTTGTCCTCGATGCAGGCTTTCGTCGTCGCCGCCGCATGGACACGGTAGGCAATCAACGGTTTTTCCGAACAGATAAAACGCCCCTTTTTTCCCGCCAGCTCGTAAAGGTTGTCCCAGTCCAGCGCAAAATCATACTCCGAATGGAACATATCGTCCCCAATCTGTTCTTTATTGTACGTGCAGGACGGACAGCAGATTGAATTGCCAAACCAGACACTGCTCCGCTTGATCCATGTGCGGTTTGCTAGGAAACGAAGCCGCAGCGGCAGGCGCAGTATCTTTTTTACCAGCCAGACCATGTTAAATGGCTCCGGAATGGCTTTCATTTTTCCCTCTTTCTCCGTCATGCGGATCGTGAGATAATCGCTCGCAAACAGCAGCAGATCCGGATATTTCTTCCATGCCTTTAAAAGCTTTTCGGCATAATCGCTGCGGTATCGGTCGTCCTGATGGGCGATCGTGACGAAACGCCCCTGCGCCTTTCCATAGGCAAACATCCAGTCCTCACGGATATTGCTCGCCCCGTCCCGCACATAGAGCGGCACCTGATACCGCGCTGCCAGCTCCCGGATATAGCTGCTCGGCGTCGAGGTACAGCAGATCACCTCCGATTTGACCGTCTGGCTCGTCACCGAACGCAGACATTCTTCCAGATATGGCGAATCCTTGTATGCACAGACCGCAAATGTATGAATGATTTCCTGCTGCATCTCGTTTCCTTTCTCTCTCGCTCTTTCATGCCGCACTTCTGCCTTCTCGTTTTTCAAGAGCGGTACCTGCTTGAATTTATTTTTACCAGACTTATGATCGATTTTAACGTTTCAAACATCTTTGCCTGTTACTGTTCACGCATACGTGCCCAGTAACGGAATTTGCCGTGGCTTCGCATTTAAATACGGCAAATTCCTGCTACCACCACGTTTTCTTACGGCACTTTCGGTTCCAAAAGTGCCTACCCGTATACAGTAACCTTTGCCTTCTTCTAGCTTGCTTATGCTTACCGGCAGAACTTCATCCAGATATCCAGATAAACCGTTGCCGCCAGAATCAGCGCCGCCGCCCCTAACACCAGCGCATGATAGTTTTTATTCTCCATCCGCACCATCACCCGCTCCGGGTTTAAAACGAGCCAGACAAGCGGCAGAAATGGCAGGTAATAGCGCCCCTGTACGCCGTCGATATAGGTATTACCCGGTCTGGTAAATGCGATGTACATCGAAGTCCAGACCAGCACTGCCGTTCCCGCGCAGAGTATAAATATCCACAGCTTCTGTTTTTTTGACAGACGTTTTCCACAAAATGGCTGCCCGGCTGTGAGGATAACGGCCGCCGAACCGGCGTACAGCGCCCACGGAAATGACATCGTTCCCGTGTGTCCCAGAAGTCCCAGGGAATTTTCGCCCAGCACATAGGACGGAAGCGTCCGGAACAGGTTGCAGATCAGCACCCACGCGTAGGCAAGCGGCTGTCCCAGAATGTACGCCATCTGCCCTTTCTCGCTGGTGCTGTCACCTCTCGTATCCCCGATATCGCGCGGCGCGATCAGAACCGGCAGGATGAAGGATAACATCATCAGACCGCAGATCACGATAAATCCACCCTTCATCAGGTATATTTCCCGTTTAGAACGGAACTTTTCTGCCGGAATCATCAGTCCCAGAAGAATTAGCGGCGCATATACCGCCTTGACGCGGCAGCCCCAGACAAAGGTAAGCACGATAAGCGCATACGCTTTCCAGTCCATTTTCCGCCCGCCAAGCGCCGCTTCCAGAATGCCCGCGAAAGACAGCCACAAAAATGCCGTGACGGTCGGGTCATAGGAATATGCCCCCGCCAGCATCATCGGCTCGGGCATCAGCGCCAGAAATGCCAGGATCGCCTTGCCGACCGGTGTCTTTTTGATGGCAAAATACAAAACTGCCGCATAGACATAGAGATTTCCCAGCCTCCCCAGCTTATACAGGATTCCAAATGGGATATGAAGCAGCCCTCCCGCTTTCAGCGCCAGCGCCGAACCCACATATCCGGTCATCGTCGTTTTGTTGAGATCCGTACTCCAGAGATGTTCACCGTGCCGGTAACCCGCATTCTGATTCAGATACGAAGTGAGCGCCGCCTGCTCGTCCCGACTCTCCGGCTGATTGTACGGCCAGGTATCTACGCCCGTCGTAAACTCCTGTAAAAGCGCCGGTTCCGCCTGCACCGGCGTCCGGTAATTTGCCATCCAGAATGCCTGCGCGAAATGCACTTCCTCATCCCAGCTCACCTTATTTGCCGGGAGCGACAGTGAAAATATTGTTCCAAACGTCAGGGAGATCAGCAGAAATCCAACCTCGATGCGCTTTGCCACGAAATTCCGGAAACAGAGAAGTGCGATCAAAACCGCCGCCGCACACCAGAAAAGTCCCAGCCGGTACCAGTTGATACCTGCCCGCGCCACCGTCGCAAACCCGGTCAGTGCAAGCGGCATCCCGCCAAAATTCATGTAGGAAAGCCCTTCTTCGTCTAGATCCTCCCGCGTAATCAGAAGATCCACGTAGTCCAGCTTCCCATTCACCGGAACCGAAGAAAATTTCAGCACCCGGCAGTTGCGGTCCATGACCATCTTTGCGTCGTGCTCCCGCTGCTCGCCGTAGATGTTGCGGTAACCGAGGCGGACGGTGGCATTTAACAGACCATCGTAATCATAGTGGTAGAGAAACTGGCTGACATAGCTGCCGTCCAGCGGAATGTGGAGATAACCGCTTGCATCCGAAAGCTGCAGCACCTCTGTTTTTTCTGTCTCTAACCGCTCAAATCCACTCGCCTGCACCTCGTCCAGAGCAAGCGTCCGCGTCGCCTGCCGCGTCCATCCACTTGCCCGAAGCGCCGGGAGATTGCAGGCAAACTCGCCCAGAACGCCCATCACAAGGACTGCCACAAGCGCCAGAAGCAGCCGGAGCACATCTTTTTTCTCTATTCGATTCATAAAATGCCTGTTAAACTGCATCTGTACTTCTCCCTTATTTTTCCCGTTTAAATTCGGTAAATTTCTGCTGCCACCACGTTTTCTTACGGCACTTTCGGTTCCAAAAGCGCCTACCCGTGAACCGTGTTTTGTCTTTCAAATCAAGCGCTCTAGCGCACTATCTTCTCCACGCCCCTGTGTTCCAGGATGCGCTCATAATCCTCAATATAATCAACCTCCGCCCAGAAATGCCCGCTGACGTCCTCGACATAGACCGGCTGCTGCCCGGTCATGCTGTAAACAACATTTTCCCACCAGACGCCGTGCTCCTGGCGGTCGATCATCTCCTCCATCCGGCAGATAAATTCCGGCATAAATGCCGCTGAAAACCGTCCGATTCCGATGTACTCGCCCGTCACATCATCCCCGGTCAGCTCTTTTCCATATTTTTTCAAAATTCCATCTTCATAGAAGAACTTATAATCCGCTGTCTCCCGGCGGCTCTCGTCCGCAAACATCACCGGGCTCCTGCCCTGCGCGAGGATCCGGTCAAGCAATTTTTCCTCCAGGTATACGTCACCGTTCATGATCAGCAGATCGTCCCCTGTCAGGAACTCCTTCGCAAACCATGCAGACGCGATGCTGTTTGTCACATCGTAAAACGGGTTGTAGAAAAAGGAAACTCCCTTGTCTGCCAAGACCTCGCGGATCACCTGCGCCTCATAGCCCAGCACGATGCCGATATCCTGGATGCCGCGGGAATGAAGCAGGTCAATCGTGTACTCGATCAGGCACTGCCCGCCGCCGATATCCACCGTACATTTTGGTTTTCCCGACAGATAACGCGAGATCCGGGTTCCCCGTCCCGCTGCCAGAATCAATACTTTCACAGAAGTCCCCTCCTTTGCATATCTTTCCATGCCGCAATCAGGCTGTCATTGTCTTCCGGCGTCAATGCGCCGATATGACCGACACGGAACACCGTGTCGGCAAGCGCGCCGCCGTTCGGGCAGATCCAGATGCCGTATTCATCCTTCAAAATCTCAAAAATCCGATGCGCTGAGACCGTTTTCCCCTCTTTGTCCACGCCCGTCGGGTGAAGTGGCGTCAATGCCGCCGAGAGAGAATTGGAAACGATCTCAAACGGAAGAGCTTTTATTTTGCTTCGGAAATCCTCCGCCTGACAGCGGATCCATGCCTGTTCTGCCGCAAGCCCTTTTTCCTCGATCATCGTCAGCCGTTTATGAAGCTGTAAAAGCACTCCGACCGCTGGTGTAAACGGCGTCTGCCCCCGCTCGCCATTTTTCAGATAGTCGCGCAGATCAAAATACATCGAGCGGACCACCGTCTCCTGCACTCTCGCGATCGCACGCGCCCCCAGCACCAGAATCGAGAGTCCCGGCGGAAGTGCCAGCGCTTTCTGAGAACCGGTCAGCACCAGATCAACGCCCCATTTTCCCATCCAAAATGGATCGGCAAGAAACGAGCTGACCGCGTCAACCGCCAGAATCAGCTGGTTTCGTCTGCAAAAGTCCGAAATCAGCTCCATATCATAGAGAACGCCCGTGGAAGTCTCATGGACATTGACTAAAAATCCGGTAAATCCTTTTCCCTCATACGGTGCCAGGTCTTCTGCCCGAAGCGCCCGTCCGCTCTCCAGCTGGATCTCCTCATGAGGAACTTCATGGATCTCACAAATTTTCGCAAACCGCGCGCCAAAACTGCCGCCGTTTACGACCAGCACGCGGTCGCGCTCTGTAAAAAGGTTCATGACTGCCGCTTCCATCGCCGCCGTGCCCGAACCTGTCAGGAAAACCGCCCGTGCATCCTCAGGCGCCCCGGTGAACTGCTTCATCAGGCGCTCATTTTCCTTCATAATTGCAGAAAATTCCGGTGTGCGGAAATATGGCACTTCTTCCGCCCCGATCGCCCGGATTTCCTCGTCCATCTGAACCGGTCCTACCGCAAAATTAATCATACATTTCCTCCAAATCTATCTAATGTACTCTCGAAATCTTTCTGTGCTCGATTTTGTGAGATGATTTTTTGTCAGTTGTGCCCAAATTTCTGAGGCGTACGCGGTGCGTACGTTGATGAAATTCGGGTGCGGCTGGCGGAAAATCAGCCACAAAAGCAAGTGCAGAAAGACTCCGAGAGTACATTCTAAACAAGTTCTATATCCCGCGTACCCGTCTCCGGTACATCACAAGCGACGTCAGTCCAAAGCAAGCAGTCAGTGCCGCCATCAAAAGCAGATACGAAAGCGATCCTCCCAGCAGTCCCGCCGCCCGTACACAGGGCGAAGAAATAAGGAGCGCCGCTGCCGTCACACCGACATAACCCAGAAAAATTCGTTTCTGCTCCTGCATAATGATGAGTGCATAATAAAACAGATTCACATACGCATTAAACGCGCCGCCCAGAATGATAAACGCCAGCGCCAGGCGGCATTCCCGCAGCATATACGCAATCTTCGGATATAACATTGAGAGAACCGGGATTCCGAGAATCCAGGCACCCCCGACTGCCAGCGCCGTAAGCGCCGCGATGATTGCCGCCAGCCGGCCTACCGTCCCGGCAAATTCCGGGAGCGCATTCCGCTCCCACTGATCCGAGAGTTTCGTGATATACGGGCGGATGACGAAGCCTGCCACCAGATTGATGACGCTGGTCGGCATGAAGATCGCACCGAATACCGCCTGATACTTGTCCGCCATATTGCCCTCGATCGCATATTTCGCGGCAGAAAAAATATAAAAATCCAGGATAACCGATAAAAACAGAACTACATTTTCTTTAAACAACAGCCCGACACGTCCGGAGCGGACCTCCCAGTCCACCTGCGGCAGATGACCAATTACCGAAAAATCAAACAGGCACACGCCCACCAGCTGCGCCAGTACTGCCGCCAGGCAGGAGCCGACCAGGTTATGGGTCGCATTCAAACAGCCCAAAAAGACACCGACTGATAAAACCGTCCGGAATGCATTTGATTTGCCCGTCAGATACAGGCGTCCGTCACGCTGAAATTCTGCCTCATAAGCGTCCGCGAAACCATCGATCACCTTGTACGCTACCATCAAAAATACCGTCGCCGCCTTGACAAAGGCATAGTCCCGGTTGATCACCGTCACATAAAAAAGCCCAGCCACCAGCGCCGCACCACAGGTCATCAGGCGCAGCCGCAGATATTCGCCAAACGTAAACCGCCGCCTCGTATCCGTGATCTGGAACGGACGGATGCCAAAATAGGCCACCATAAACATATGCTGACCAAATGTAGAATACGCAAAGGAGAAGATACCGCCCTCATCCTCGCCGACAATCTGGATGACCGCGATCGTCAGCACCATGGACGCCAGCGCATAGAGAAAGCTCCCTATCATATTCCAGCTCATATTTCGTTTTTCAATCTGCCCGTCTCCACCAATCAGAGCGTTCGCTAAATATTTTATCACTACAGTATCTCTTCCTTTGAAAATTCCAGCCGGCTCGGTGTGTGTGTTTTGCGCTTCTCAACCGGCGGAAGCTGCATGAAATCGCCGTACATATTTGTCAGCATTTCCTCGATATTTCCCGGAAAATTCATGCGTCTGCCCTCAAATTCCAGCTTCCGGAGCGGATAACAGCGTGTCCGGTCCACGACATTCCAGTATGGGCTTGTGTCCGGCAGAAATGCCATCCGGCGTGTCCGGTATTTATTGTATTTGCGGCAGACCCGCTCACAGCGCATCCGCAGCCACTGAGGCGAGATATGGAGCAGCTTCATCGCCTTGTAGACCATCCCGCAGACCGCCCAGATAAGCTTCGCCTTGATGCCCCGCTGCTGCAGCGTCGGGCGCGGAATCGCCCGCAGAATCATCAGCTTACTCCAGAACCATGCCGTCCACGACTGAATCTGGTATAGAACCGGGTTGTCCGCCACATTGTCAAGCACATAAAGATCCAGAAAGATACCGAACGGACAGTCCACATCCTTCATAACCTCCTCGACAAACACCGTCCCCTTCTTCACCAGACGGGTCGTCATCAGCGGATAATTGGGATATCGCTCCGCATTGAGAACCAGATACCGGTCGCTCATCTTCTTTTCCACGATCCGGAGCAGGTGCTCAAAATCTCGCCGCGGCATCGCAATATCGATATCATCGTCCCAGGGAATAAATCCCTTGTGCCGCAGCGCACCGATTCCCGTTCCGGCTATCCCGAAATATTCCAGATGATAGTCTTCACAGATCCGGATAAAATCATCCAGAATCGACAAAATCTCTCCCTGCAGCTGTTTCAGAACTTCTGGCTCATAAAATTTACTGTCCATATCGATGTCTGTCCCCTCCACCAAGCCCGCAGAATACCCCACTCCTGCCGCAGCCGATCATATTTTCCTTAATAGTACGAGGGTATTCTACTATATTTTAAAGGAAAAGTAAACCGCGGCTACTTTTTACCTTCTTTCCCAGGTTCCCACACCTCTATCTCCCGCTTCCATCCAAACAGATGTCCCGGAAGCGAATATGCCGCTCCGATCCCCAGCCCGATTGCGATCGCCATCTTGATTGTATCCATGCCATACTGGAGCGCCAGCGCTTCCTGCCCCATGAAGAAGTTGTAGGCGGTATAGTAGATCGCCGCTCCAGGCACAAGCGGGAAGATGCCGCATACCAGAAAGAGGATCGTCGGCGCTTTCCGCTGTATCGCCAGACAGCGCGACAGCATCGTCAAAACCGCGCTCGCCGCGAAGGTCCCGATGATCGGCGTCTGATAAGCTGCCATGACCGCCAGATACACGCCCCAGCCGACTGCCCCGCAGATACCACAGTCCAGCCAATACTTCTTCGGAACTCCAAACAGCGCCGAAAAGGCGGCAGTTCCGACACAGGCCGCCAGAAGCTGCCCCAGAATTTCCCCTGCCATTTCCATCAGAGCATACCTCCCATCGCAAACATCCAGAACCGCAGTGCCACACCAACTCCGATTGCAATACAGCCCGCCGTCAAAAAGGCGTCTACAAAACGGATCAGACCGGATAAATAATCATTTTCCAAAAAATTCCGGATCGAATTGGTCAGCGGCACACCCGGCGCCAGCGTGAACACAGCTCCGATCATGACATGATCCAGGCTTTCTCCCAGCCCGATCCAGCACAGCAAACAACAGCACAATGCAAGCACGCTGCTCGTCATGATCGTCTGCATCATCCGGGACGAAGAAAAGCGCGGAGCTGCGTATAAAAGGAACAAATACAGCAGCACTCCCGCCACAAATGCCGCCGCCGTATCGCGCAGGCTGCCCTGGAACAGGTAACAAAATCCAGCGCTTCCAATTCCTGCCGCCAGAACCTTTCCCCGATTTTCGAGCACTTTCATGTGTTCAATCTGCTCAAGGCGCATCCGCATCTCATAAGGACCGCATTTACCCGCCGCAATCTTTCTCGACAGATCATTTAAGGCATCCACCCGGCATAGAATCGTAGGTGCCAGCGGCACATAACAGATACGGCTGGAATAAAACCGCCCGTCAATTACCACATTTGAAAAAATTCCATTCGCAATCACATACGCATTAAATGCTTCAAGACGCAGCGCCCGCGCCGCATACTCCATCGCCTGCTCCGCCCGGAATACCTCCCCGCCGTTGGAAAGAATCGCATTTCCCAGACGGGTCACCAAACGGAAGCGCTCGATCTGGGAACAATCCTCGATCGAAGCGCGTACTATTTCCTTCATTCTGTTTCTCCCCCTGTTTTTTATTTTCTGTCCACCCGTTTTCTCTATCCCATTCTCCTGCCCCTTCTATCCTCTCACCGATTCACTTCTCCAAATCTGCCGCCCATTTCAGCCTTTTCCAAAAAAACGTTCCATTTTGAAATAAATTTGCCCTCCAAAACTCCCCCTTTGGTTGACGTTCCACTGAAAATCCTGTATAGTGGATATATTATATTAAAGAATGATGCCGCAAGGGGGATATATCTATGGATCATAATGTTACCATCGGTGCCAAGGTGAAAGCCTTCCGTACCGCAAAAAAATACACACTGAAACAGCTCAGCGAAGAGTCCGGTCTGTCCATCGGCTTTCTTTCCCAGTTGGAGCGCGGTCTCTCTTCGATCGCAATCGACTCTCTGGCAAAGCTTGCTACGATTCTCGGAGTTAGTCTGTCTTCGTTCTTTGACTCCTCCGCCGATCAGGAGAAATCCCCGGTCAGCCGGAGTTTTGCCATGCACTGTTCCCAGATCAACCCCCAGATCGTACAGTACCTGGTCAATGGAAATGCACAGGGATTTGCCTGTCTTCCGCGTATTTTCCACCTGATGCCGTCTGCCACCACAAGCTCTGAAAACCAGCTTGAGATGAATCAGCACGACGGTGAAGAATTTATCTACGTTCTGGAGGGTATCCTGACCGTATATCTGGACGGCAGCGAATACTGCCTGAATCCGGGCGACAGCATCCAGATCCACTCCCAGACCCCGCATGACTGGGTCAACAACACAAACCGTGTCGTTAAGATTCTGACCGTACACACGCCGAATCCGTTTGTTCATGGGAATGAAGTCGTATTTTAAATAGTCTGCGCGGTATAGAAACATAATAAAAGCTGTCTCTTTTAGAATTTCAAGATGTTTTTATTTTCTTTTTGGTTTTTCCCATCTCAGGAAACAAAAACTCCTGCATTTCTGAAAAAGACAGCTTTTTCATATCTTTTACGCCGTATACACTATTTTTCCTGCCAGATACACTTCCTGCACATCATCCAGCGCACGAATATTCTTTGAGACATCCCCCTTTACAATCAGCAAATCGCCAGCCAATCCTTCTTTCAGGCTGCCTGTCTCGTTCTCAATACCAAGCACGCTTGCCGCGTTGTAGGTTGCCGTGCGGATCGCCTCCATCGGCGTGATTCCATAGTCTACCATATAGCCAAGTTCCTGATGAATCGGAAGCGGCGGTGCCTTGTAAAGCACCATATCGCTGCCTGCCAGCACCGTAACCCCTGTGTCATAGAGCTTTTTAAAATTATCCCGGTATGCCTCAAACGCCGGTTTGAAAAATGCCTGATCGTGAACGGCTCTGGCGGCGATCGGGTTGTCCATGTCCACACCCGCCTCGATCATCTGCTTCGTCTGCTCATACAAATACGTGTACGCCGTGATCGTCGGCGTCCACGCGATTCCTTTTTCTGCCATCTGACGCGCCTGCGCCTCTGTTAAAAAGGTTCCGTGCTCGATCGTGTCAAATCCCGCGTCAATACACATCTGAATCGACGGCTGCGTACCCGAATGAACCGCGATCTTCACCCCCTGGCGGTGCGCCTCATCGACCGCTGCATCCAGCTCTTCCTGCGTAAATTCCGGGATATCGCCACGGTTGCTCGTCAGGATCTTGACCCAGTCAGCTCCCGCACGCAGCTGTCTTCGGATAGCGGCGCGCACGCCCCACGGGCTGTCCGCCTCCTCGACCCCATCCTGATGTCCGTGTCCACCGGTCATGCAGATACCTGCGTCCGCATGGATGATTCGCGGGACCGTCACATACCCCTTCTGCCCTGCCAGACGCAGCTGCTTCATCAGATTGGGCGGACAGGACAGATCGCGCACCGTCGTAATGCCGAGCCGCAGCGACTGTTTCGCCTGTTCCAGCGCATAGTATGCCACCATATAATCGTCATAATTATCCAGATCCGGCTGGCTGTAGTAGTAGCCAAAATGCACATGCATATCAAACAGTCCCGGCAGGATCGTCGCCTCGCCGTAATCCTTTACCATCTCTTCCGGGTAGCGCCCCGCCGCTTCCGCTGCGTCTCCTATCCAGCCGATTTTTCCCTCTTTATCCAGATACACCGCCTGATCCTGCAAGCAGGTTCTTCCATCTCCGGTAATTAAATACTTTGCCCTTAGAATCATTTTCACGGACTTCCTTTCTCTTTTTCATAAGCATGAAATTTTCAGTCGAATATCGTCATTTCATGCAGTTTTTCAGTTTTCTATATCGTAACACCGGGATTTTGTTCTTGTCAATATTGGAATGCGGAGTATCCGGTGAAACCTGTTTTAAAAAAGATGGGCAGGCAGAAAAAGAGCGGCACACATTTCTGCATACCGCCCAAACCAGCGACTGTCCACACGTACACAAGCAGTCACCCTGAATTGATTCATTTTAATTCTTAGTAGAACAATCTGTTTACCGCACTGAAGATACCGCGGATCGATGCTCTCGTAATGTTGGAGCTGATGCCGACACCGTAGGTTGCCCGGCCGCTCTTTACATCCATCAGGTGGATGTAGGAAGCTGCCTGTGCGCCGGAACCGGAACGAAGTGCATGCTCGTTGTAGTCCAGAACACGGATCTCAATGCCAAGTGCCTCCTCGATCGCTCTCTGTACCGCATCGATCGGTCCGTTACCTACGCCCTCAACGGTACGCTCGGTGTCATGATCGGTAAAGGTAAGAATTGCAACGGTTGCGAATGCGCCGCCCTCGTACTCCTTGTCTGTGATCTGGCATTTTTTGAAGTGCATCGGCTCTTTTCTGTCCAGATAGTTTGCACGGAACTCGTCCATGATCTGCTCCGGAGCTACCTCACCCTGCTTTTCTGCAATCTTCTGGATAATGTCAGCAAACTCTTTGTGCATTCCCTTCGGAAGACGGAATCCGTAGAAGGAATCCATAACGAAGGCTACGCCGCCCTTGCCGGACTGGCTGTTGATGCGGACAACCGGCTCGTACTCGCGTCCGATATCGCTCGGATCGATCGGCAGGTACGGAACCTCCCAGATGCCATCGGTTCTCTTCTGAAGCGCCTGCATACCTTTGCTGATCGCATCCTGATGGGAACCGGAAAATGCGGTAAATACCAGCTTGCCTGCATACGGATGTCTCGGATCAACGGTCATCTTTGTGCAGCGCTCGCAAACCTCGGTGATCTCCTTTACATTTTCCAGATTCAACTCCGGGTTGATACCCTGCGAGAACATATTGTAAGCGATATTTAATATGTCGATATTACCAGTACGCTCGCCGTTTCCAAGCAGTGTACCCTCGACACGGTCTGCACCTGCCAAGAGAGCCAGCTCGGTCGCTGCAATGCCGGTACCACGGTCATTGTGCGGATGGATACTTAAAATAATGCTGTCGCGGTTCTTAAAATGCTTGTTCATCCACTCGATCTGGTCTGCGTATACGTTCGGAGTCGTCATCTCAACCGTTGCCGGAAGGTTGATGATGATCTTATTGTCCGGGGTTGCGCCCCACTCTTCCTGTACAGCGGTGCAGATATCCAGTGCAAAATCAAGCTCGGTTCCGGTAAAGCTCTCCGGAGAGTACTCAAGGATTACTTTTCCGTCGTAATCTTTCATATATTTCTTTACCATGCGGGTACCATCGATCGCGATCTGCTTTACTTCCTCGCGCTCTGCATGGAATACAACCTCACGCTGTAAGGTAGAAGTCGAATTGTAAATATGTACGATCGCCTTCGGAATACCCTGGATGGCATCGAAGGTTCTCTTGATCAGGTGCTCGCGGCACTGGGTCAGAACCTGTACAACTACGTCGTCCGGGATAAGCTTGCGTTCTACTAACTGGCGCAGGAAATCGTACTCGATCTGGGAAGCTGCCGGGAAGCCAATCTCGATCTCTTTAAATCCAAGTTTTACCAGGAGGTTGAACATCTCGATCTTCTCCTCTACGACCATCGGCTCAACCAGTGCCTGGTTGCCGTCGCGCAGGTCAACGCTGCACCAGATCGGCGCTTTCTCAATCTCTTTATTCGGCCACTCACGCTCCGGGTAATCTACCACCGGAACTCTCTTATATTTCTTGTAATTTAACATGTCTTTCTCCTCCATCACTCTATAATGTACTCTCGGAGTCTTTTCTGCACCTGCTTTTGTGGCTGATTTTCCGCCAGCCGCACCCGAATTTCAGAGGCGGACGCAACGCCAACGCCTCAGAAATTTGGGCACAACTGACAAAAAAATCATCTCACAAAATCAAGCACAGAAAGATTCCGAGAGCACATTACCCCTGGTCGCTTTCCAGGTACCTCATCATCAAAAAACGCAGTTCCTATCATCCTAAGCTTTGGAGTCGATAGATCACGCCGTACCTTTTAACAATGAATAAAATTACTGATTCTGGTCTAACCCCATCATAATCATCCCTTTTCTATCATAAAAGAAATTATTTCGATTATAGATTATACCATCGGAAATAAAGGATATCAAGAGAAAAACGGGGCAATTACAGGTGTTCTGGCATTACTGTACACGCATACGTGCCCAGTAACTTCTGGCATCTCTTACATAAAATTATCTATTTTTTCTGTCCTCTGGTTTTTTCATCTTCTGTCTCCAGGACCGTATCAGATGCGCCGCCAGCCGGTTTCCAAAATACCCCGCCGCGCATCCCACAATCATGCCGCCCAAAACATCGGTCGGGTAATGCACATATAAATACATTCTTGAAAACGCCATCAGGATCGCCAGAGGCAGCGTGATTTTCCACCATTTTTTCGCCCCAGCAAAGTACAGAGCCGCGACCGCAGCAAACGAAGCCGCCGTATGTCCCGACGGGAAGGAATAGTCCGCCGGGCGGGCAATGAGCAGCTGAACTGTCTGGTTCACATCGCACGGACGGATCCGGCAAACCATAGGCTTTAGTAAGATATTACAGATGATCGCATCCAGACAGAGCGCTGCCGCCAGCGCAGCTCCCCATCTTCTCGTCCGCGGAATCATAAGCAGCAGGCATGTAAACAGAATCCAAATCATTCCTGCATTTCCAAGCCGCGAAATAAACACCATCCAGATATCGCCCACCGGCGTCCGCATCTGCTGAATCCAATCCAGTATTTGTAACTCCATTTTCATTTTGCTCCCTCTGTTTTTTACACAACTTTATGCGCGAGCCATCTCCGGCCCATAAAGCGGAATGTGAATACGATGCCCCGGATCGTCCAGTCTGTAAACATGCCGATCCATACCGCGATCGGTCCGAAGCCGTGGACGCGGCAGAGATAAATGCACAGCGTCACCCGAAACGCCCACATACTGATGCAGGAGAGAATCATCGAAAACCTCACATCCCCGGCAGCCCGCATTCCATATGCCGGAATAAATGCGAGCGTCCAGACGATCGGCTTTACCACCGTGATCCATCCGACCATGTAGAGACACATCTTCGCACTCTCCGGCTCCATGCCGCCCAGAATCGTGACCGGCTTCGTCGCCAGAAACACGAGCGCACAGCTTGCGATGATGACGATCTCCGCCACTGCCGTCAATTTTTTGATATAATAGATCGCCTCATCCTTGCGCCCCGCGCCGAGACACTGTCCGACCACAGTCATCATACCGATTCCGATACCGATCGCCGCGATGCCGTTTAAGTTTTCCAGAATATTCGTCATCGCCTGGGCTGCGATCGCGATCGTCCCGAGGGTCGAGACGGTTGACTGAATCGCAAGCTTTCCAAACTGGAACATCGCATTTTCGATACCGTTTGGGATTCCCAATGAGAGAATCCGCATAATCCGGCGTCCGTCCGGACGGATATGCAGATAGTCACGCACCGCAATTTCCTGGCTGGGATTGTGCAAAAAGGCAAACACCACCACTGCCGAGATAACGCGGGAACCGAGCGTGGCAATCGCCGCACCGGCAACTCCAAGATGGAAGCCCCAGATAAGCACCGCATTTCCGGCGATATTTAACCCGTTAGAGACGACCGCGATCGTCATCGGAAGCCTTGTATTTCCCTGCGCCCGGTAGATCGAGGAACCAGCATCATAGAGGGCGATAAATGGGAACGAAAGCGCCGTGTAGAAGAAATAGATCTGCGCTGCCTCCATGACATCCGCCTCGACGCTGCCGAAAATCAGCCGCAGCAGCGGTCCGCGTGTCAGAAGGCAGACTGCCATGACCGCCGACGAGATGCACGCCACCACAAAAGATAACTGTCTCGCGGATTCCTCCGCATTTTTCTTATCTTTCTGTCCGATGTACTGGGAGCAGACGATCGTGCCGCCTGCCGCCAACGCATAGAATGCCTGTATCACTAAAATATTGATGGAGTCAACCAAAGAAACCGCCGAGATCGCCGCCGATCCCACGTTGCTGACCATAATGCTGTCCGCTGTACCCATCAGGGAGTTTAAAATCTGCTCTACGATCAGCGGAACCAGAAGAATCCGCAGATCGCGATTGCTGAAAAGATGATTTGTCTGCTCTTGTCTGCCCATATGCTGTCCTGTAACTTTCTATATTTTATTCTCTGTCCAAATGGTCTGTTTTTCTAACGGTCAGGCATCACATGCACGGACGCCGCCGCATCTGAGACGAAATTACCCCCTTAGCATGATAACGGATAAATATAATAATTCCCATTTCCCTATCCTTCGTTCACCAGCGTCAGAATCCAGTACAGCCATGCCCGCACTGAACTTGACCTCCGCACGATCAGATTCTCCCCGCAGACCTGGTATTCCCGCATTTTCTTTGCAACATACTCCTTGTCCGGAACATCTCCGATCTGAAGGGCAGCTTCAAATAAATCGTGGAAAATCGGGTGTTCCAGAATCAGGCGGACGTATTCGAGCTGGCGCGCCCTATACGGCAGTTTCAAAAGCCGTCTTCCCATCGCCGTGATATGCACTTTCACGCCGTCCTCATCCGTCTGCTTCTCCGCCAGCCCCAGATAGCGGCACGCGTTGAAATAATAGTCCGACTGTCGCTCCTTAAATCCAAAAAGCTGCGCGATCTCCCCGCCCGTCATTGGATTCTCGTTCAGCCGTTCCACCAGTGAAATAACCTTGTAAAAGCTGTCCGCCTGGATAAAGGTAACCGCCGGTTCCGGCTTGACCTTTGTCCGTGCCCAGACATCGTATAAATCATCCAGCGTAATCTCGATTTCCTCTAAGCTGTAATTTCGCTCCTGCACCAGCCGCAGCGAATTGTAGTAGCGCAGGTCCGTAAATTCATATTCCAGCAGGCGGAAAATATTATTCGAATACACCATAAACACCGGACGGATCGGCTTGTGTATCTTCTCCGCCCAGAGTCTCGCCGGATAATAAAGCTGCCGGATCAGAAAATTGCTGTGGACGACGTTTTTTCCCTCGATCAGCGTAAATACATTCTCATTTTCAAATCCACCGTCGATCTCGACTTGCGAATTCTGTACCTGGATAAGCGGCTTTTTTTCAATCGGCTCTGATTTTTGATAGTCGCTGACATAAAACTCAAAATTTCCAGACCCCATCCGCCCCGAAACCGTCTGCACCATGCGATCCTCGCCCAGAAAATCATCCAGAATCCCCGTGATGCTCATAACGTTGATCGCGCTGGCTTCCGAGCGGATGTCATGAAGGTCGATCGACTCAAAGTAATCGGGTATCTTCGCGCTCGTCACCCGTTTGATATCGGACGGAATCTCCGGAAAATCCTGATACAAGTCAAACTCGCCCAGCACATAGCCGCCGCGCGACACCGGAAGAATCGAAATCTTCTTTCCAAACACCCGCGGCAGGGATTCCCGCGTGTCAAATTTCGTCATCAGACGCGGTTCCTTGACTTCGCGGATCTGGTCAGCGGTGATGTAAAACCGCCCATGTTTCTCAATTTCCCGCTCAATCCGGTATTTATCAAATAAAATTCTCCATTTATCATCAATCAAGCTCATAATTGCGTACCAGAACTTCCTGAATCTCTCCGCGCTTCTCCGGTTTCACGTTGATCGCGCGCTTGGCATCCACGTGGTCGATGATGTAATCTTTATATAAATCCTCGATAAATTCGCAGGACGAATTGGAAAGCAGGAACTTGATGCCCTTTGCATTCAACATGTCGCACTGCTCTTTTAATGCGATCTGCTCTTCCTCCCCGAATCCGCCCGCGGTGTAGCCCGTGAACGACGCCGACGAGCTGATCGGCATATAAGGCGGGTCAAAATAGACGAACGCGCCCTTCCGGATGCCCTTTAACGCCTCGCGGTAATCGCCGCATTTGATCGTAATATTCGCTTTATTTAAATACGTATTCAGCGCATGGATCGTCGCCTCGTTCGTGATATTCGGGTTCTTATATCTGCCCCACGGAGAATTGAACTCGCCGGAGCTGTTGACGCGGAACAGGCCGTTGTAGCAGGTCTTGTTCAGGTAAATGATCCGCGCTGCCCGCTCGACGTTGGTCCGCGTCTGATACGTCTCCTTGTCGCGATCCCACGCCCGCACCGTATAATAATACTCCTCGCAGTTCTGTTCCTTATGTGCGCTCAGCGCCGCAATCAGCTCTTCCGGCTCTTCCTTGATCGTCCGGTATACATTGATCAGCTCTTCGTTGGAGTCATTGATCACCGCCTTGTTCGGCTGTCTCCCAAAGAGCACCGCACCGCCCCCGATAAACGGCTCATAATAGGTCGAACATTCCGGGATCAGCGGATTGATGCTGTCCAGCAGCTGCCGTTTGCCGCCTACCCATTTGAGGATGGGCATGACGAACGGATTTTTTCTTGACATCGGATAGGGTACCTCCTTCTGTTTGTCTTTCTATTCACCTACAGAACCTGCCGCCGGCAGCTTCTTCCGGATACATTGCAACACAAAAACGGGAAATCAGATGTCCGCTTGTGCTCTGATTACCCGTTTATTATAATCGTACAACTGTTCTAGTTTATTATACTTGACTTTGGGGTGGATGTCCAGCATTAGAAGTAGATGTTATCCACTTTACTATTAATTTGTTACTGTTCACTGCGTTCTCAGTAACACGCTTCGCGATGCACAGAATTTACGCTTTCTGCGTAAATTCCTTATGTATTCTCAATACTCTATCCTTGACTAGTGTAGTTCTCCCCCAAACCCAAGTCACATTCTTTATGGTATTTATTACAGTTATACGCAATTGAATATCCTTTATCCTTCTCAAAATGAACTGCACAGCTTCCAGCCTTCATCTCAGCCGTATGCCCATCTAAAAAAGTTACCGAATGCCAGTCATAATCGCCCACTGCATCCTCAATCACTTTAACTTTCGGATTCTTCTTCTGGGTAGACATATAATCTGCCTATATTTCCGCATAATATGCCCTGAGATTCGCCCAATCTGCCGCCACCTTCGCCTTGTGCATCTGTGCCGTAAAAATCGGAATTGAAATTGATACCAGTATTCCAATAATAACCACCACTATCAATAGCTCAACCAGTGTAAAACCTTCCCGTCTCTTCATCACAAATTTCTCCTTCTGTCAGTTTATGTTATTATATTCGTTTTTTCCTCTAAAGCAAATACCTATTTTTAACAAAATCGATATTCATAAATCAAACAAGGCAAAAGTATGTATTTCGTTTCCATACATCCAAATTTATCGGGATGGCTCCACGTTCTCAGCCGGCCAGGATTTTCTCAGTGCCGCATAGGACACCAAAAAGTTGGCAAGCCATCCTGCCGGCACGGCAAGCCAAACAAAATCAATGCCAAAACGTGGTGCACCGATCAATGCCACGGACAGGCGGATCGCAAGGTTTACCATGTTGGCAATGAGGAATGGCTGCATGATTCCGAGTCCGCGAAGGACTCCATCGGTCGCCATTTTAATTCCCATAAAGATAAAGAAGTAACCAAGCCATCTCATATAATCCCCAGACACCTGATAAGCCAGGGCGGTTCCGTCTTTTCCAAGGAACAGTGATGAAATCTGCGTGTGCAGCGTTTCAATGACAAGGAAAGCAAGCGCCGCAAAACACACATCCAGCACCAATGCTGCGTGGTAGCCTTTTTTGATGCGCTGGGTTTTGTTTGCGCCAAGATTCTGGGAAACAAATGGGGAAACCGCATTGCCGATGGACACAAAAATCAGGGAAAAAACATTCTCTACACGCATCGTTGCCGCGTATCCGGCGAGTGCCTGTGTGCCAAAAGGATTTACCACCGCCTGTACGATCATCATACCGATGGATACGGTAGACTGCTGAAGAACCGACGGAACAGCAATCCGAAGCATCGAGCGCAGCTCCTGTCCCTCAAACCAGGCAAAGATACTCTTATACCGCCGCATCCGGTAAAAGAAAATCAAAAGTGAAAACACAGCCGAAATGCCCTGTGCGATCAAAGTTGCAAGCGCCGCACCGAACACGCCAAGTCCCAGACCGGCTACCATCCAAAGATCCATTACAATATTCAGGATTGATGAAAAGATCAGCAGTCCCAACGGAATTTTTGATTCACCGATGGAAGTGAACATGGTAGAGAGAATATTGTACATGAACAAAAACGGAAAGCCCACAAAATAGACCCGCAGGTACAGCACTGCTTCCTCCAGAATATCGGCAGGAGTCTGTAATCCGCTCATCATCGCATGGGAAAAACAAAAGCCAAAGACACCAAGGATGATGCTCAGCAGCAAAAAGCTGATCAGTGATGTAGACACAATCGTTTTCATTTTTCCATACTCTTTGGCACCGAAATAGCGGCTCACAAGCACACCTGCACCAGCACCGGCCCCCAGTGCCACACAAATGAAAACATTCGTCAGCGCTGCACAGGCGCCAACCGCCGCCAGTGCGGAGGAACCCACAAACTGGCCGACGATAATGGAGTCCGCCATATTGTATACCTGCTGAAAAAAACTGCCGAGAATCATCGGCATTGCAAAAACCGTCAACGCTTTCAGCGGCGCATCGGTAATCAAATACTCATCTTTTGACATGATCCTATTCCTCCACAACTTCCTGCTTTTTACCCGAAAGCACGAACTTAGCAAGTACGATCCGTAATTCGTGTACAAAAATTCCGGCAAAACCAAAACAGGGTCCAGAAATAATTGGCATAACATTGTTAATTCGTTTCATAATTTCACTCATTCACTTTCTGCGCCACAGTTGCAGCTATGGTTATCCGGTGCCTCCATTGCCTTTTACTGTGTTCAGCAGCTGCTGGGAATGTATGTGTACCCAGCATAATATTTATATAAACCGCCAGTTTTTCTGTCTATTTATATTATAATCGATCTTCCATTTAAGATACAATCATTATACACAAAAAAGCTCCGCCTATATTTTAGTATAGACGAAGCTTCCTAATTCTAACTCCTAATCCTCCATATTTTCTCTTCTCAATAGCTCAAACAATGTCAGCAGTCCCTCACACAAAACAGGATCCAGAACCGGAATTCCTACTGTCTTTTCGATGGAGGGAGCAATACGGATACTGGACATTCCTGTACAGCTAAGGGCAATCACATCGGCCCCCATCTCTTTCTGCGCAGCCGCTGCTTTCATGGTGGCTTTATATCCTCCGTCTGTCATCAAATCCAGGACATTTTCTACCCCATCTCCCTTTGCATTGTCTACAATCCGATCACCGAATATCCGCTGATATCCTGACGGTACATCTTCAGTAATCCCCAACACAGCCGGATGACTGCCAAAAAACAGACTCAACGCTGCAGTACTGGCTCCCGCTCCTATAACCGGAATCGGTACGGCCTGTCTTGCCTCCGGAACTCCCGGGTCACCGGCACAGCTGATAATAATAGCCTGACAGCCTTCCTTCCACAGTTCCACTGCAAGATTCACCACCTTAGGTACACCTACAGCGAATGTTTCATCGTCATGAATTCCCTCCGGTTGTTCCGGAATACATCGTGACACCACCTGGAACATAGGGAAATACGATTCTATCAGCTTTCCATGCAGCTGCAGCAATTCCTCGTCCTCTGTGGTCAGCACCCGAATCAGACCAACTTTATAAGTTTTCATATTATACGTTCCTTCTCTCCTGGTTTCCTAAAAATACTTTCATGAGCAAAATACTCAGGCAGCAATTGGAGTATCTCCTTAAATCTGGAAAACTCCATCTAATATAACTAGCTTGTCATCCAAATACAATGTGGGATTCTTAATAATTCCGTCCATATGGCAGTCTGCCTGATTATTTCCTCCAAATCCTACGTTAGTACCAAAGGCAATATGGACCGTTTGATAAGCTTTCTCATCCTCCAGAATAACGCCGATCAGTCTGGCCGCATAGTTGGTTCCAATGCCCAGTTCACACAGAGTGGCATTGTTCTTATTTCTCAAGAGAATCTCCAGTTTCTCTGCTTCTTTTCCTTGGATGCTTTGAAGAACCCCGTCCTTCACTTTCACTTCCAAAGGCTGTTCTAATAAACCGATTCCAACCATAGATCCATCAATTACCATCGTACCATTTGCTCCTGTCTCTATCGGAGCTATGTAGGACTCTCCGGAAGGAAGATTTCCCGCCTGCCCCTTTTCCCGATAGACACCAGGGCTAGATACTCCACGCCGTCCCCGAAGATCCAGCGTTAAAACATGTCCATCTTTCTCTATGCGGGCTGTATTGGCATTCGTCAATAAATCAGTCACCTGCTCTGTAAGTGCCATAACACGACTGTAATCTGCAGTCATAGCACCCATGGCAAACATTTCCTCCGTGATTCCCGGCATTGTAGCAATCCTTGCTCCAGCTTCCGCTGCCTCAATTTTGGCTCGTGTATGCGTAATAGATGTTTTCATGGGGCAAATTACCACATCCGCCGCTTTCATGGCAGCTGCCACTACAGCGGGTGGTTCCTGACCAGACACCTCTCTAGCAGTCATAGTCATTAACATAGCTTCTGCTTTCAAAAGTTTAGCCGCCTGATACAAGGCCTGACCAATGGCATACTTCTCATCATCGGTCACTATCAGTACATTCTCCCCCGGTTTGACATTCATGCAGTTTGTTAAAATATTTTTTCCAATTTCCGCCAGTTCCATCGCATTTCCCTCCCTCTTATGACAGCAGTTCCATCATAACCCGAACTGCAAGTGTCCGGGACAAAATCACCCGTTTTCCAGATAATTTTTGAAATTGTTCTTTCATTCCGATATTATAGCCAATGCAGTCCATTACCACCAGATCCACATCCATTTTCGCTGCAGCTCTAGCCGCCGCATCCAAATCATCCTGGCTACCGTAGGGAGAAGCCGGAATAATAATACTCTCCTTTACATACTGATTCCACTTTTTCTCTGTCTGATCCACGTGCTGCGGTGTTGGAACCACTACAGCGATCTTTCCTCGATTAGACAAGGCTGGCACAAGCCCATTAAGCACCTTGCACGGAAAAATCAATGGCACTTTAGAATGAAACACAGCCGGAAAATCCCCCGTGCACAAAAACAGAATCAAATTTACGCCCTGCTCTTCCAACCGTTCGATACACTGCTGCAGCTGGGGCAGAATATGTCGTTCGGCAATCATAACCGAACTTCCGTCTCGAAGTCGTGAGATTAAAGTATAATCCTCTGGTCCTGGTGCAAATGCCTGGATATCCTCCCGAGTGAGCCCATCTAATGCACCTGCCTGAATTAGTTCCACCTGCTCACCCATCAGCGGAAACAGTTCTTGTACCACATCCGTCCTGGGTGACTGCCCAATGGTTATTGCTCCAACTTTCATCTTCACCATCTTAATTTCCTCCATCTTATACTTGCCCTATCGTAACTGTTCAGTACCTTCACAGTCACGCGCAAAAATCCATTAAAAATTGCCTACGGCAATGGGATTTTTGCCTGCTGACCCATGTTTTCGTACGGTCAGTGCAGTAAATGCACAGACCTACTGAACCGTTACGTCCTATCTACAAAGGCCCCGCTGCCAGTATTTTGGCGGCGGGGTCTTTCGCATAGATTTCCTTATCTCCTTATCAGAATGACACACAATCCACAATAGGACGGTTGATGATCTTCTCTACGCCCGCCAATAAGTCCTTGTCAAACATGGGAGCCGCCAACTTCAGATGCTGATAACCCACATGAATGAGATAAACTTCTTGGCCCTGTTTCAAGTCAGATGTAGGCGTTGGCCGTCCAGTCTGGCTGTCAAATGTCATAATCAGATCAGGGAATGTGCCTTTGCGCTGTCCATCTGGTCCATCCACCGTCATGTACTCATTCCAGAAAGACATCTCATATCCACCAATCTTAACGATACCTACATCAAAGCCGCCTTCACTGCGCAGCTGATACTCCTCTACCGGACCGTGAGCCAATATCTCACCGCCTAAAAATTCACAAACCTCCTGCACACCATTTTCTACCGACTTTTCTAATCCCTGTGAATAACGGCGTCCCGTCTCAATAGCCAGTGACAAGCCCCCCACAGCGCTGTTTTTTTGCAGGAACGAAGCCTTCACCGGGTTCCGGATTACAGCCACAAGGCCTCCAGCCTCCACAGCAGCCGCCCGCACCAGTTTAGAACAATGATCAATAGAACCTGTAACTGTACATTCCACGTGTCGACCCAATTCCTTTCGTCCGCCCACACAGGTCATGGTAGTAATATAATTGGGATCACGATGAAGATTCAGGCTTCCCATCACTCCCGTAGGATGAGCACGGCCGTTGCAGGGAGCGTCTATCAGAGGGATTCCCAGCATGGATGCCTCTAGCCATCCATTGAACGTAGAACCGCCTCCATTCTCATTAGTAACGATACCTCCTGGACGAATACCCGTGCTTTGAGTAAAGAGCTCCACGCAGCGCATCATATCTGCCGGGGAGACAAACTTCTCCTGTGCGGCAGGAGCCCCTACCATAGAAGCTGTGACAACCACGGTTTCCGGATCAATCTGATCCAACGGGGTTAATTCCAGCTGGCTGAACCGCACAGCCAGATCTCCGAACTCAGCTCCGGTCTTTGCCGAACCGCCTCCACCGCCGCCAAGAATGGAGCCACCAAGAGCCGCCCAACGGACATGTTCTTCTGTCAATTTCATTCTAATATGTTCCATAACTTTCTTCCTTTCTATATTCTACATCAAAATGCTTCCACCTTAATTCTTCTTATTTGCCATCAGATTAAATACCACATGCAGCACAACCGTAGCTACCATACCATTAATAGCCTGAATGCCCGGAGAGAAAATAGCAACTGCTACACCACATCCCCAAGCCAGAACGGAAGGCCACTTGATAAGTGGAAGGTTTTCGTAAGAAATGTCATTATAATTATAATTATGTTTTACTCCAAACAAAGGCAGTACCAAATAATCAGCCACCATAACTGCAGCCATTGGCGGGATTACAATACCAAGCCATGTCATATACGGCACAAAGTAGTCCACCACACCACAGAAACCTAAAGCAATTCCGATCGCGCCCAGAACAATGGTAACAGTGCTCTTTTTCTTCACTTCGATAATGTTGCATGTCGCATTGGATGCGGAGTACAGGTTCTGCTGGTTAGTTGTCCATGCAGCTAAAGTAATAAGCACAGCACCAATGATTCCTGAACCAGTGGCCAATACGCCGATGTAATCAGATACTACTCCGAAATCCCATGTTTCCAGATGCAGAGCAGCTGCAATACCAGCAATTGGAAGCAGAAAATGACCAAAGAAAAGACCAGCGATCCAAACGATAGAGATCTTTATGATATCCGTCTTTGCAAATCGGCCGCAGTCGGGAACAGTAGCCATTCCGGCTGCCCAGCTGCCAATAACTGTGGTAACGCCAGTAGCCATGGTGCCAATCTGACTTCCCGTAGGGCTATAAGAGAACAAAGAATCTACGCCAATCAATCTTACACAGTTAACCAGTGCCAAAACAATAAACAGAAGCAACGGAATCGCTGCAAATGTGCTTAACTTCTCCATTCCCTTAAATCCCTTAATTGCTGTAGACGCCATCATAATTCCGCCCAGCACTGCCAGAATCGGTACACTTATCGGAAGATACTGAGACCAAATCTGCCCAAAGAAGCCCAACTGGGTGGCAAACCAACCCACGGAGGTCACACAGATAATCGCCGAGAAAATATAAGTTCCTACCCGACCTACGGTAAACCGAATCAATGACATTGCTGCCAATCCGGTTTTTGAACCGATATACACAGTCATAATCATGACCACCACTAATATAATATCACCGATTGACAGGGCAATGAGAGCATCCCGAAACTTCATGCTGGATCCTAACGCCGTACCTGTAGCCAGGTCTCCTACTACTACATTCCAACATAACCAGACGAAAAACATCTTAATCCATCCGTACCGCTTATTCTGAGGAACCGGAGTATAAATATAATCCTGATCTTCCACGTTAGGCTCAGTTGTCACAGCATTCACATCATGTTTTTTATCGCTCATATGGCTCTCCCTTCTTTTAAAGCACACAATCCGTTTCTTCTATCAACTTGTCATACCATGTAGTATGTCTGGTTCCAAGCATTGGCTTTTCTCGAACCAGGTTTATCGCTGGACATCCACTTTCATCTGACAATATAAATCGAGTATCCATTGTCATATCTGCAAATCCGCTCTCGTTGAGCACCACCTCATTCCGCGGTACCGGGAACATATCCGGACCAAATATGCCGCTCACTCCTTTTTGAGCAGCAAAGACCGCGTATGTATTATTTTCGTTAGCCCTTACCCTAGCAAGATGATAATGTTCCACCTCCTGTTGGACTGCTGGAATACCAGGAGGGCACGACGGATTTTCCACCGCTGGAACAGCTAAAATATCGCATCCGCCATTTGCCAGCAATCGAGGCACTTCCGTAATAAAAATTTCGTTGCCTAACAGTACACCGATTCTGCCATATGGTCGATCAAGGACCAGTCCGGCACGGTCTCCTGCTTCCGCCCACTGTGCTTCCCTCTCAGTCAGATGACTCTTCCGATAGTAATGTCGAGAACCATCCTCGCACAAGCATGCTGCTGCATTCCATAGCTTCCCGTTTTCTTCTAATACAAAGCCCAGAATCACATCCACATGATTCTCCATGACTAGAGAAGATAGTTCTTTCCACACCGGATCATCCTCTCGAATGGCCACGCACTGTGCTTGCTGCAAGTCATCAGGTACACCTCCAAGCACCAGTTCTGGCAGAACCAGCAAGCGCTCTCCTTGCTTCCCAGCTTGACTGATAGCCTGCTTTACAGCCATAAACCCTTCTTCCCGATTCTCCGGTTTCATGCTGCATACCGCCGTTGAAAATTGCTTTCCCTCAAGCAATGGCTCCGTAGCATATGCTTGGTAATACTGGCTCTGATACCATGGATAACGCTGTAACTGAAGTTCACGGTAGAGCTTCGGGCGGCGTAAAGGAATCTCGCTTCGATCCGGCTTCATCTCTAAATCAATCTCAGCCATAGCAATTCCATCTCCATAAGGATGACACGCCACTACTCTGCCCTCTGGATCAATAATCCCGCTTCCGCCGCAGAAATCGAATCCTTTTTCATTTCCGTGTCGATTAGAAGCAATCACATACATACCGTTTTCCTTAGCACGTGTCAGCCAGATAGATGAAGGGATAGATGGCTCGTTCCAGTTCATAGGCGAACACAAAACCTGTGCTCCCATAAGCCTGCTTAACCTAGGTCCTTCCGGATAACTTAGATCCATACAAATTTGTATGCCTATATTTCCAATAGGAGTATTAAACACCTTTACCGGTTCATCTCCCGTTTTAGCCCATGTACTATCAGGAACATAATGGTGCATTTTCCGATGTCGGCCAATCAGCCCCTCCGGTCCTATAAGAACCGCTGAATTGTACAACCTCTCTCCATCCGACTCAGGAAGTCCTGCAACCAAATAGCAATCTAACTCCTTTGCTAAATTCTCCAATAATCGTACCGTTTGCCCATTTGCTATGGGCTCTGCCATCTCGGCCGCCTGTTCCATGCTATCAAAATAGTATCCAGTCGCACACATTTCTGGCAGGACAATGAGCTTCGCCCCTTGAGCTGCTGCCTGACGCACCAAGTTCGTCAGAGCAGCCAAGTTTTTCTCTTTATCCATAAAATGGCAGTCATATTGGATTGCAGCACCTTTGTATTTCATGATTCTCACGCTCCTTTCTATCGTTCATTTGTTTGAGGTTCCTATTATAGGAACAGCATTACTTAGATAGGAATTATGTTTTTATATTAGCATCTTGTCAGAGTCTTGTCAATATATTACATCATTTTCTAACAGATTAATTTTATATCAATATTTTTAGCAATAAAAAAAGAAACCCAGACAAAAGAGTATTTCTTCTGTCCGAATTTCTCATATTATCATTCTTCTTTGCATCTCAACAAATCAATCAGATATTCTACTGTAATAGTTTGAGCCCATTTGATTATTGATCTCAACAGCCAGTTGACGCCCCTGCTGAATATATTTCTCCACAGCGTCTGGTCGTTCCAAATCATATACTCCCCCTACACTCAGACCAGCCACTAGCTGGTTAGCTGAGTTATAGATAGGAAATCCGACGGCAAACAGTCCCTCTGTCAGCCTGTTATGAGTAATATCATATCCACGAGCTCGAGCAGCTTTCAAATCCTCCTTCAGCTGAGTCTTCTCCTCTTCTGCCAACTCTAAGCTATTGAGATAGTTGCTTTGAAATTGAGGCGAAGCAAATGCCAGTAATACTCGATTGCTTGCCCCACGAAACAACGGGTATACTCCCCCCACAAACACTGAACTCAAACGCCCAGTATTATCTGAAACCACACGATCCACACACAAACTCTGATTCCCACACGGAATAGTAAGATAAGTGCTGATCTTGGTGCGCTCATGGAAATTCCAAAGAAAATCGTGAGCAATTCGTTTAACATCCAGCCTATGCACCGCACAAAATCCCAATATCAGCACCTGCTCTCCCAAAGAGTACTGTTTCGTAAAAGGATCCTGTATTAAGAATCCCTCTTCGGTCAAAGTATGTACCAATCGATAGGCGATGGTTTTTCCCACCCCCAGCTCCCTGGCAATCGACGGCAGAGACAGTGTATTCTGCTGTCTGAACATTTCTAAAATAGTTAGGGCACGACCAACCGTCTGCAGGTAGCTCGCATCCTCCTTTTTATTTGAATTCATCTCTCCTCCTTAAGTTTGTGATTTTGTAACTGTTCAGTACCTTCACAGTTACGTGATTTTTACTCTCCCGTTGCTTCCCGGTAAGCTTTACTGCCCCCCTCGCTCCAGATTAGAAGTCATACCGCACCACCTGGCAGTTTTTTACGCCAAAGGATGCAAATTCTTCATTAGTCATATCCGTAAAATAAGACTGAATCATCCTTGAAATTCCATTGTGTGCCACCAGAATGTATGTCTTATGGTCAGACTCCTGTTTTATCTCATCCAGCAGATTATAGATACGCTGTGCAAGTTGCAGCATGGATTCTCCCCCTTCATATCGGCAGGCAAATGACTCTTTCGCCGTCTTAAACTCTTTGCCGTCTCTCGGCGTAGACTCCCATTTTCCAAAGTTCTGCTCTATGAGTCTTGGTTCTTCCCTGCAGGGAATCCCGCTCATTTCAGAAATAATTTTTGCTGTATCTGCTGCACGGCTAAGGGGTGAATAGAGAATTTCATCTGCCTTGATTCCGCTTTCTACAATATTTTTCCCGGTTTCAGCCGCCTGCTGCCGTCCATGCTCCGTCAACGGACTGTCTGTTGCTCCGCAAATTTTATTCTCCACATTCCACACAGTCTGTCCGTGTCTTACAAAATAAAAATGTCCCATGATGTCATCCCTTCTCATTAGCTTCGCAAGCTTTTTTATACCCAGGAAATTCCCTGCTGCCTATCATCGTCATACATCATTTCCGTCATTGATAATCCTGGAAAAGCAGCTGTCATAATTGTATTATAACTATACTCAGGTTAAGATACAACTCTATCCTTTACTGGGCACGTATGCGCAAACAGTTCCAGTGCTGTTCTCAAAATCCGTTTCTTTGTGACTTCCGCCATAATTATTTTCTTCATTAAAGTAACCATTCGATAACTACGCTATGATTACCGAATGGTTACTTATCAAGAACTAATGAATAATTCAAGTCGAACGCCTTCCATTTGACTTGCCTCCCTCGAAAACCCTTCGTTTTTCCTCGAACGGCAGCCCTAGATCAATGCCGGCTGCTTCCGACGCCCCCAACTTATCAGCAGATACTTTCAGAACCATACCATACCATTTATTATTGTCGTTGCGCCTCAGCACAGCTTTCCAGTCATTCCAGGGATATTCCGGCTCTGCGCCGTAATGGTCATCCATCTCATCGTAAATAATATGCTCGATAATTGCCGTGGTCTTTGTTGAATAGACCACAACTTAAAGGGTACTTGCTTTCTTCATGAACTCCAGATAAAGGCTGAACAGCACGGCGCAGACGGGAACGCTGAACAGCATCCCTAAGATGCCGAATGCTTCGCCGCCAATCGTAACAGCCATCAGCACAAGCAGTCCAGGAAGTCCGACGGACTTGCCGACCACCTTGGGATAAATCAGATTGCCCTCCACCTGCTGCAAAACGATCAGAAAGAGAATGAACCACAGAGCCTTGCCAGGTTCTGCCAGCAGAATTAAAAACGCACCAAAGCCGCCGCCAATCCATGCGCCAAAAATCGGCATCAGCGCAGTGACGGCCACAAACGCGGAGACAGCACCGGCATACGGAATCCCAAGAATCAGCATTCCAAAGAAGCACAGAACACCGATGATAACCGCTTCGGTAAGCTGGCCGCTGACAAAATTTGTGAAGGTCTGATTGGTCAGCGCGGCAATACTAAGAAGCCGCTGCGCCGTCTTTTGCGGAAGGACTGTCTCAATGAGTTTTTTCAAATGTGCCGCGACGACCTCCTTCTTCGCAAGCAAATAAAGTGCAAAAACAAGCCCCAAGAGAACATCTACAAAAACCGACAGGACAGAGGTTGCCGCGCCCCATGTCACGGTGAGAATCCCGCTTTTCTCGTCACTGATCAAGGCGGTGACCTTCTCAATCAACAGGTCAGAGTCTATGACATATTCGGGCAGGACAATGTTATATTTTGCAGCAAACTGGACAACGCCAGCCCACCACCGCCCGATTTCCTCCACATAGACCGGAATGTTTTGGATAAACTCATCGCCGGATTCCCGCAAGCTGGGGAGCATCATAAATACCACAGCAAATAGAATTCCAAGGATAAGCACGGTGCTTGCTGTCAGGCACACGGGGCGAGTCAGCTTTGCAGGAGCTTTGCGGCACGCCTTGTTCCAGCAGCATTCCATTGGTCGAAGAACTACGTTGATCAAAAAAGCAATCGCGCCGCCGATCAGAAACGGAGTGAACAGTGCAAGCACCTTGCCGAGAAAACACAAAACAGCGTCAAGGTTTACCAGCGCCCATGCGAATACAATAAGCAGCAAAAAAGCACGGATGATATAGCGAATGATCGTCTCGTCCGGCCATTTGCCTCCCTGCGGTGCGGGTGTTTCATTTTTGTTAGAGGTTGGATTTTGCAATTTTTTCTCCATGTTTTTCCTTTCTGTCAGTATCAGAATCCCTTTTTTTAAATCCGAAAGCACTTTTGCAGGGCTTTATACTCACTCCTTGTGAATCGCGCGATAGCTTTATTGTGTATTACAACGGTGTCAGGACCCAAATCCAGAGGCGAATAAACGGAGCACTGAACAACGCAAAGCGTTCAGGGGTATCCTTCGCAACACCCTTTGGGGTGATCGCACCAATATCTCCGTAAAGTTCGACAAACAGAAGCGTGCCGATGCTTCGCATCCTCGCGGAGCGTTTATGTTGCGACTCAAAAGCGACACAAAAATAGCGGAGTAAAATCAATTTTGTAAACCTGCCAGCGCCAGGAATTTTTTATCTGACTGGATACTCTGTGTCAGAAACTGACCGTCCCGAAACAGTGCATAAGTCGTGACCGGTGCAGGTACATTCTGTGCGCTTTCTTTATCAGTGATATGGATAACCTTAAACGGGATACCATGTTCCTTCGCCGCCTCCTGCACTCTTGGCACCCAATAATAGGTATATGGGCATTGATCGGTGTAATAAAGAACAAAACCTGCTTCTTCAATCACCGGATGTTTCGCACATTCCTTGAAATGCGGCGGTTGTGCACCCAATTCAATGGGAAGATACATAAGATTGATCCCACAGTCGGATATGTCTGACACACGGAAGCCCTTATAGGTAAGGAATTTCGGGTCAGCGAGGAATTCCCGCTTTCGGCCCTCCGCGCACAGAATGCAAATACCTTTCTTTCCCTGCACCCTGGCATCACGGACACATGCCTCCAGCAGATCATTTGAGTATCCGTGTCCCTTCATAGAGCCGGATACCCATAGACAGTTAATGTAAAGATAACCATCTGCCGCAATCGGCACCCAGGCGTTTTCAGCTGGAATGTATTCGATAAAGCATTTGCCGCGCTCCTCGCTGCGATAGAAAACAAGTCCATCATCAAAGCGCTGCCGCAGCCATTCCTTTTTTACAACACTCTGCTTACCGGACATGGCGCAGCAGATATGTTCCTTGTCAATATTGTCTTTGGTGATCCGAATATAGTTCATCCGTTATTCCTCCTGCTTAAAACAGCTGTCCCGGCAGCTTCTGATCTGTAACCAGCCTCAACCTTGGCAATAAAGCGATCAATGTGTGTCGCCAATAAGGAAGAAACCGATTCTTTTTCCTCCGCACCGTCGTAGACACTGTATAGAAGATACATTGGCCCATAGAATTCCAACGCCAGCTGCATAGCCTCCTCATCAGAATCTGCCAATTTGCGGAAGATGGCCGCCATATACTCCAGAGGACCGCCCGCCAGATAGTCGTGGTGAAGCTGTGCAAGCTTGGAATCACGGTATTGCTCCAGCGTCAGCATTTTACGGAAATTGGAGGAAAACGGCTCCTTTGTCCAATGGTCAAACTGGGCAAGGCTGTATGTGCGAATTTTTTGAATTGGTGTATGCAGATATGCTTCCGCAAAGCCGTCTGGTTCCGTTTCCGGCATTTCATACGCCTCAGCGCGCTCATAGTCCATCTTGTTCATTCGCTCCACGATCTTATCTAAGATTTCCTGTTTGCTGGCATAGTGCTTATATAAAGCAGCTTTCGTAATTCCCAACTGCCCTGCAATATCATTCATAGATGTCCCCAGATAGCCGTTCTGCGCAAACAGTTCCAGTGCTGTTCTCAAAATCCGTTCCTTTGTACCCTCTGCCATAATTATCTCCTTTATCAAAGTAACCATTCGGTAACTACATTATAGTTACCGAATGGTTACTTGTCAAGAACGAATGAAAAAATTATGCCCTTTCGTTAAAATGTGCAAACTCCGGCGCAAATTCGCCAAGCGCATTTCTTCCTGCTGTCTGTACCATTTTTTCCATATTCTGTATACTTCCATAACACTGCTGTTTATAAAGAATTTACCCACTCACTGACTTTCTGTTTTGTTCCGCGGTTTAACAGACTGCCTTCTGTGATAACAGCCTCTGGTGCGGATGGCTGCAATTCTTTTACAGTATTACCGAATCCACTTCCACCGGATGTTGCAAAAAGAACGATCTTTTTACCGCTGAAATCATAGGCTTCCAAAAATGTATTGATAATTGTTGGAGCTACATACCACCAGATAGGGAATCCCAGAAGGATTTCATCATAAGAGCTCATATCTATCTCTTTCTTCATAATCTCCGGTCTGTATTTCTTATCACTCATTTCCACACTGCTCCGAGATTTTTTATCCATCCAGTCAAGATCAGCCTTTGTATATGGAACTTTTGGCTCAATCTCAAATAAATCAGCTTTTGCTTCCTCTGCAATCATCTCTGCTACTTTTTTTGTTGTTCCGCTTGCACTGAAAAATGCCACTAATTTTTTACTCATAATAAAAAGCCCCTTTCTTTGCAAATTTCTTGTATAAAAATAGATGTATAAGATTTGAATTTCTCTTATACATCTATTTTATACCCATTATTTTATTATGTCTAATGCTTATATTGAATTCTATCTACAAGTCCTTTTTTCATCATCTCATAAACCGTATCTGCTGTTGCGGTATGAAGTTCAATCTGAATCAGTGGGTATTTTTCTTTATACGTTTTACATATCCTTGCCAAGGTCTCTACTGCCGCAAATTCACCGCATCAATAGATTTTGCGATTATAAACCGCAATTCTTATTGATTTCCATTGACTTTTTCGGATTGTGTCGAATTCTGTTTTCGTTTATTTCTGAACTTTAAAGATTTTTCACAAACAGTGCCCGGATAGCGTTGAGGACGGCTATAATCATCACGCCCACATCCGCAAACACGGCCAGCCACATATTGGCGAAGCCCAGAGCGACCAGCACGAGGCAGACCAGTTTTACGCCGATGGCCACCACGATGTTCTGATAGACGATGCCAAGGCACTTGCGTGAGATTTTGATTGCTTTGGAAATTTGCATTGGATCGTCATCCATCAGTACTACATCCGCAGCTTCAATGGCAGCGTCAGAACCCATAGCGCCCATAGCAATGCCGATGTCTGCCCGGCGAAGCACCGGGGCATCGTTGATGCCATCTCCCACAAAAGCCAGTTTTTCTTTCTCCGGCTTGTTCTGAATCAACTGCTCCACTTTCTCCACCTTGTCGGCAGGAAGCAGTTCACTGTAAACCTCATCCAGCCCCAGTGCGGAGGCTACACTATCAGCCACCTTCTTGGCGTCACCAGTAAGCATCACAGTCTTGCGAACCCCAGCCGACTTTAATGCCTGGATGGCTTCCTTGGAGTGAGGCTTCACGATGTCGGAAATAACAATGTGCCCGGCATATTTCCCGTCAATCGCCATGTGAATAATGGTGCCTACGCTGTGGCACGGAATAGCCTGGACCCCCAGACGATTCATGAGCTTGTCGTTACCAGCTGCCACCTGATGACCGTCCACCGTAGCGATGACACCGTTGCCGCTTAGCTCCTGAATATTGGTTACACGGCTACGATCGATTTCCATACCGTAGGCTTTCTGTAAGCTCTTGCTGATGGGATGGCTGGAAGCGCTCTCTGCCAGAGCGGCGTATTCCACCAGCTTGTGCTCATCCATCTCATTGTGATGGATCGCATTCACCTCAAATACGCCCTGAGTCAGTGTGCCGGTCTTGTCAAAGACCACGATCTTAGCCTGTGACAGGGTCTCCAGATAGTTGGACCCCTTCACCAGAACGCCCGCCTTACTGGCTCCGCCAATTCCTGCAAAGAAGGACAAAGGAATGGAAATGACCAAAGCGCAGGGGCAACTGGCAACGAGGAAGGTCAGCGCACGATAGATCCAGGTCTCCCAGCCTGCATCCAGCCCCATGGCAAACATCCGTACCAGCGGCGGCAATACAGCCAGCGCCAGCGCGGCATAGCACACCGCAGGAGTGTAGATCTTGGCAAAGCGGGAAATGAAGTCCTCCGACTTGGACTTCCGGGAGGAGGCGTTCTCCACCAGATCCAGAATCTTGGAGACAGTGGACTCACCAAATTCTTTGGTGGTCTGGATATGGAGCAAACCTGTCATGTTGATACAGCCGGAGATGATCTCATCGCCAGTCTTGACCTCACGGGGCAAACTTTCACCAGTGAGAGCGGCAGTGTTCAAAGTGGATTTTCCCTGCACCACGGTACCGTCAATAGGAACTTTCTCACCGGGCTGTACCACAATAATGGTGCCGATACCCACTTCGTCCGGGTCTACCTGTTCTAGTTTTCCCTCCCGTTCGATATTGGCATAATCAGGACGGATGTCCATCAGATCACTGATGTTCCGGCGGCTCTTGCCCACAGCGTAGGACTGGAACCATTCGCCCACCTGGTAGAACAGCATCACTGCGATGGCCTCCAGATAGTCACCGTTTTCATATACAGCCAGTGCCAGAGCCCCCAGCGTAGCCACCGCCATCAGAAAGTGCTCATCGAACACCTGACCGTTACGGATACCTTTTTCGGCTTTTCTCAGAATGTCGTAGCCAATAACCAGATAATCCACCAGGAACACAGCCAGACGTACCCAGCGGCCTACCGCACCAAACACTTCAAATGCGCCTGCGCCCAGGACCTGCAAAATTAACAGTAGAACCGTAGCAGTTAGAATCCGCCACAACATCACTTTTTGTTTCTTGGTCATACCGGCGGAGGGCCGCGTGCCGATGATCTGAAGGATCACGGCCAGCAGAGCCACCACAATCAGCAGACCGTTGATGATATACTCCTGCATTTCGTTTTACCCCTTTCACGATTGCTTATTCGTTTATTTGTCTAAGAGAAAGAACGCCCTGCAAGCTGCCGCTCGACAGGGCATTTCGTTTTGCTGGCTTACAGGAAGATCTCGCAATCGGGTTCCACCTTCTTGCAGGCCTTGCGAACCTCCTGCATAACAGCCTTGGGGTCCTGACCCTCCTCAAACTCCACGTTCATCTTGAGGGTCATAAAGTTCACCGTAGCGCTCTGTACGCCGCTGGTCTTGCGGGCGGCATCTTCCATCAGGTTGGCGCAGTTAGCGCAATCCACATCGATTTTGTAAGTCTTTTTCATTTTGAAAATCTCCTCTCTTAATTTGTTCCTGTTGCCAGAACAATTAAATCATCGTTTAATTGTATCTTCATCATACGCAGGAAAACCGTCCTCGTCAACGCTTTGAACCCATATCCTGCTATTCGGGAAAAGGGTTCTTCTGTTTGGGCAAAATGCAGCTTTTATCGGCACATTCCAGTACCCGGTAAAAAGCCGAAAGGCATTGACAATTTGAGTCAACTTCCCGGCGTTTTATTTTCTGCATTTTCTACTGCTGCAAAGGATTCAGAAAGCAAATTGATTCATGAGAGTTGATAACTCCCACCGCCTGCAAATAGGCATAGATGATTACGGTCCCCACAAACTTCATGCCTCGCACGCCTCCCGGAGTGCAGGCAGCAGCTCATCCAGCCGCCCGTCCAGTCCGAAGGACTTCTCTTTGATATTGTCCGCAATGTAGATCTCACCCAGATTGATGGTCACATAAGTGGCGTTTGGCTCACTGGCCACCAGGCGCATCATCGGAGCCTTGATCAGCTGATTGCGCCAGCCAATGCCCAGCTCCAGAACCACCAGTTTCTTTCCGTGGTAGGTTTTCAGAAAGTTTTGGAACCGTGCCTGCGCTGCGGTATCCGAAATCATTCTCTGACCCGCGCCCATGTGGATGTCCATGGGACCTCCGCACTTGGGACAACGCGGCACCAATTCTGTAGGCACATGGCCGCCCTGTTCGGCAGCCGATAATTTTTCGACCAACTCTAAACTTGAATAGAGGGTGTCGTGGCAGGGGCGGGCACACTGCATCGTAAACCAGTTGCCCTCAATCTCATAGATTTTCGTCGGATCGAAACCACACCGTTCAAAGTGACCTTCTCCGTTTGATGTGACGACAAAGTAATCTTTCTCTCCCACAATGGCCTTCAAATCGTTCATCACCGGCGTAGGCTGGTATTGCCCGCAGTAATGATGGATGAGCCGGGCCCAGAAGGCCCATTTTTTCTCCTCGCTGGGCCATCCGGCCATCATTCCCTGCAAAATACAATGTAAGCCGTATTTTTGTTTGAAATCTCCAAACAATTCATCAAAGGCTGCATTGTCTGCAAACAAATGCAGTCCTTCGGTGATGGACAGGCCGTTACTGGTCCCGATCAGGATAGCGTCCGCTTCTCTGAATTTTTCGGCACTGGGTTTCCAATCAATCATATTCGTTCGCTCCTTTCTATTTTATGGTTGCTGCGATGGATCGCGCCTGCCGGAGAGCAGCCAGAGTTTCCGCCAAATCTCCTTGCAGATACAGGCTGCGTCCCCGCAGATGCTCCGGACTATGAGATACCTCTCGATTAAGACATGCATAAAAGACGTTTTCGTTTTTGGCAGTAAGTTCCCAGAAGGGTAGTTTGATGATACTGGGTGTCATCTCACCCACGCCAAGTTCCAACAGCAGGACTTTTTTGTCGGACTGATCCATTATCCAGTGTCGCAGGAATCTATGGTAGCGATGCAGACTATCCTGCCAGAAGGTTCCCTCCAGAAAGGTATCATCTCGTACCCAGGGCACCAGCACTCGCCCGCAATCCAGGCAACGGGGAACAGCCTCCTCCGGCAGGCGAACACCTACCAAGCAACCAGTCAGTTCCTTCACCAGTTCGCGGTTTTCCCCAATATCATCCCGGCAAGGCTGACTGCATTGGCAGTAGCTAAAGTCTCCCTGAAAGGCGCAAATTTGTTTCTGAGGAAATACTCGAAAAAACTGCTGATCCACATTGGTGGTCAGAACAAAAGCAGGTTTGTCCGCAACAAGTGCCTGCAGGTCCAGATAGGGCTGCCCAGTAGGGGCTTCCCACATGAAGCGGATATATTGACTGTAATATCCCCACTGCTCTCCATAGCTGGAAAAGCAATGGTAGAATCCAGCCAGCGGGGAGGTGAAGCCATACTGTTCGCGAAAGGGAGCCAATGCCTCCGAAAGTGCCGGGGACCAATGGTAGTGGTCGTATCCAGCCGCGCTTGACAGGCCGGAGCCGCCTCCGATCACAACAGCATCTGCTTGATCAATACGCTCGGCAAGTTCCTGAAGCGTTGCTTGGTTTGCAACCCTCATCGATCGTTATCTCCGCTGTCCATGGTATCCCGTGCATCCCGTAGCACTTGAGCAATGTCGGCCACAATGGTCATGCCCTTGTCCTCCAACTGTTTGGGCAGGAAGTCATACTTGTTGTTGACAGCAATATACCGGGCATGGGGAAAACTGAGGGTCAGGTTCCAGAAAGGCTCCTGAATAAACATGGGAGTCATTCGGCCAACGCCCAGCTCCAGGAACAGAATTTTGCTGTCTTTGTGTTCCAATACGTAGCGCGAAATTTTTTCGTACTGTTCTTCATATTTCTTTCCTTGCAGGAAATTCCCATATCCTCGCACCCATGGGAATGCCTCACCGCCGCAGTGGGGGCACCGGGGAATGAGATCCGTAGGAATCTTCGTGCCCTCCCCCATAGCAGCTACCATATCAGCCACCGGCTTTACCGCATCCCAGGTGTCATCGGTACAGCAGGCGGCACACTGAAAGAAGCGGTGATCCCCCTGAATCTCCGCCACCTTCTCCTCCGGGTAGAGTTTGACAAACTGGGTATCCTGGTTAGTGGTGAGGATGAAGAAGTCCTTGCCTTTCAGCAAAGCGTCCAGATCCAGATAGGGATGACGCACAGGTGCGGTCTGGGTGGTGTGAAGGAAGGTGGCGAGATACCCCCAATACTCTTCCCTTGTCTTCCATGGGTGCATCATCCCTGCAAAAGCACCTTTGAAGTGGTACTTCTCGGCAAAAGGTCGGAAGTATTTGCGGTAGGAGTCGCTGTCCTCATAGTAAAAATCTCCGCCACCGGCAGCGGACAGGCCGGAGGCCCCGCCCACTACCACACAGTCAGCTTCCTTTACCTCCTGTACCAACCGATTAATCTGTTCGCTATACGGCAGCGGCTTTTTGTCAGTCAGCTGATAAGGCGTACTGCCGGAAGCATAGATATGATAGTGTCTGGAATAATTCATCTGGGTCTGCATGACCAGATCATCATAGAAGTTCATTTTCACCATTCCTTTCGAGTGGGTGTTATTTTTATTCTTACTTCAAATCATCTTAGCATCCTCTTGCATCGCTGTCAATATGCTGTTATAATAAAAATAACATCAAAGCAAAAAAGGAGATCCGTCCATGAAATATCCAACCCGCCTTAGCGATGCTGTTCACATTCTGACTTTTATCGCTCTGTACCCAGACTGCGACCTAACCAGTAACAAGCTGGCAGAGAGCATTCAGACGAATCCTGCCTATGTGCGCCAGCTCATGTCCTCCTTGCGGAAGGGAGGACTGCTGGTCAGCGTGAAGGGACATCCCCGACCCGCTCTGGCTCGTGAGCCGGAGAAAATCACTCTGCTGGATGCCTATCGGGCCGTAGAGGGCAACAAGCCCCTGCTCCATCAGGACATCCACACCAACCCCGCTTGTGGCGTGGGTGTAAATATCCAACTGGTGCTGCGGGATTTTTACTTGGACATTCAAAAAACAGCGGAACAAAGAATGCAAGAAATTACACTGAAAGATGTACTGGAACAATATCACATGAAGTTAGAAGGGACGCTCTTGCAGCGTTTATGATGGATTGATTTTCAGAAACTCTTCCATTTGGGACAAAAATTCTTCTGAACGGGAAATACAGAACCTCCTTGCGGAGCTATACTGAGAACCGGAGAGGCCTATAACCCGTATTTTGTGAATGATTAAAGAGGATCGCTACTACGAGGACATTTCCATCCAGCTGTTGGAAAATCTGGTTACATAATAATAGACAATGGACCGGCCAAATCTGAATGGCAGGCCCTAAATTAAGGAGGAAACTAATATGAAACTTGGCATTATTCGTTGTATGCAGACAGAGGATTACTGCCCCGGAAGCCGGGATTTTCGGACAATCCGAGAGAGAAAAGGCGCTTTTATGGGAGAGGATGATATTCAGTTAGTGGGCTTCATCAACTGCGGTGGCTGCCCCGGAAAAAAAGCGGTGCTGCGGGCCCGTTCTCTGGTAGAACAGGGCGCTGACACCATTGCTTTTGCTTCTTGCATCAGCAAAGGGACTCCCATTGGTTACCCCTGTCCTTTTGCTAAGCGTATGCGGGAGCTGGTGCAGAAAGAGGTAGGCGATGGTGTCCGTATCTTGGATTACACCCATGACGCTGGCCCTGAACCAGAAACATCTCAAAAGTAAAGTTTCTTTTCTCTCCGGTCTATGATAAGATAGACTTCAAGGAGGAGTGCTAAATGATTCAGAACCACTTACCCCACGACCACGGACAAACTATCGAGCATGAACTGGAATATATGCCCAGCGTAGAAAACTTTCAAACCGTAGCTGATATTTTCAAGCAGCTGGGAGATGGCAGCCGTATTCGCATTTTTTGGCTGCTTTGCCACTGTGAGGAATGTGTTATCAATCTTTCAGCCATGGTAAATATGAGCAGTCCTGCAGTTTCTCACCATCTCAAGCAGTTGAAATCAGCGGGTCTGATCGTTAGCCGCCGGGACGGGAAAGAGGTCTATTATAAAGCGGCTGATACCGAGCAGGCCCGAAATTTCCATCACATGATTGAGTGGCTTGTAAAAATCGCCTGTCCGTCGCAAGTAGAAAAACAAAAAGGAACGCCATGAAAAAAGAAGAATCCAAAGTTATCGCTCAAAAACTTCAAAAGATCCCAAACGGCACCCTCGCCTTGAAGCATTGCCGGGCTGGTGGAACGGGTACTACACTCTTTGGAGAACAGTTTCGAGCGGTTACCGCTGGAAAAGGGTGTATGGAGGCATATGAAACTTTTCCTGGAATAGAGGTATCCTTCAATGTTTTTCTTGCTTCAGAGGTCAGGTTTCGGCATGATGCTTCGGATTCTGTTTTAGAAATTTACTATTGTCGCAGTGGTCGCGTGGGTTGGAATATGCACGGCGGTACTGCCGTCTATTTAGGTACAGGTGATGTGACAGCACACAGTATGGCCTGCTGCGCGGATTCCGCCATGATGTTTCCCCTAGGATATTCAGAGGGAATTTCCATTTCCGTGGATCTGAAACAGCTCTCTTCCATTTGCCCGGAAGTTTTAAAGAATGCCGGTGTGGAAGCAGACCAGTTACAGAATCGATTTTGCTCCGGAAAGCCATCCGCAATCCCGTCTTGTTCCGATTTAGAGCATATTTTTGCCCCACTCTTTTCTGCTCCTGTGTCCGTTCGAATTTCCCTCTTGAAATTGAAGGTGCTGGAAATTTTGATTTATTTGAGCAACATGAAATCGGAGCATAAAGAATTGACTCAATACTTCTCCCAGCAAACCGAATTGATAAAAGAAATTCATCAACAGTTGACAGAGCACTTGGATCAACGATTTACGATTGCAGAACTTTCCAAACAGTATTTGATAAATACCTCCACTCTAAAAGAGATATTCAAGGCAGTCTACGGTCAGCCTATCGCCACCTATATGAAGGAATTTCGAGTGCGTCAGGCTATGAAATTATTACGGGAAACAAATGACACTATCGCGGATATTGCTTCCCAGGTAGGCTACCAAACTCAGGGAAAGTTTTCAAGCGCTTTTCAGTCTATCGTCAAAATGTCACCCAGAGAATACAGGAAAATCCAGGGTATAGCTCCATTGGATTCCTTTAGCAAAACACTGTAATGAAAAATCCCGAATTGTCATTCCCAGTATACCATGCCTTCTCCCCGCAGAAAAGCATGGCGAAAAACAAAAATGTCCCCGGAGAGCTTGTGCGTATGTTTTTTCAGCGTTTCTGATCTGAATTTCTCAGAACAGAATATCCTCCGGCTTGAACTTATCTTTTTCGGTAATGGGGCGGATCACCTTGCAGGGCACCCCTACTGCGATGACACCGGCGGGAATGTCATGGGTGACGACGCTTCCCGCCCCGATAACCGAGCCTGCCCCGATGGTAACGCCGCCGCAGACGGTGGAATTTGCACCGATCCAGACGTTTTCCTCCAGCGTAATAGGTGCTGAGGTTCCAATGCCGTGGCTGCGCTGCTCCGGGTCGATGGCATGACCGGAGCAGGCAAGGCATACGCCGGGGGCAATAAAGGCACCTGCTCCGATGTTTACCGGAGAGGTATCCAGAATGACACAGTTATAGTTGATGACCGCCAAGCCGTGGGTATGGATGTTGAAGCCATAGTCACAGTGGAAATCCGGTTGAATGCCGGTCATGGGAGAGCAGGTGCCCAGCAGGGTCTGCAGGATGCTACGCCGCTTTTCCTGTTCGTTGGGAGCAGTGCGGTTGTACTCCCAGCACAGTTGCTTTGCACGGTTCTGTTCCTCCGTGGGGGTGTTTTCATAGCCGCTTACGTAGGCGGCAGGGCGTTTCATAATATCCAGAGCGTTCATCGTGTTTGTCCTTTCCATACAATGTTTCCTCAAGGATTATACCACATTCTCTGTCGGTGTGTAATAGGCTGCTTTCCCCTCCCTCATTTGTTTGTCCGCTTGATCTTCTCCATCACTTTGCCCTTAGCCAGCTCATCCACTAGCATGGGATATATTTTTGCAAATGGCATAGCATATACTTTTTCAGTTTCCATTTTCGTCCCTCCCTCAGGTGCGTCTATGTGCAGCGTATACCACTCTTCCGGATAATAAAGAATGTGTGCCGCCGCCCACAGCGCCAAACATCAGCCGGGGAATTTCCAGTCTGACAAACCGTAATGTACATTACTCAAAATTTTACAGATTGATAACCTTCGGTTCTTCTGTGAATGAATAAATAGTTGCGATGACACTTTCAAAAACGAATACCGTCATCAAATTGTCATCAACCGTATACATAGACTGGAGAGCATTTTTATTTGCTTCCATCATGGCTACACGAGCTTCACGGCGAGTATCTTCTTTTACTGCACCTTTCACACGAATCCAAGTACCTTTGTTCATTCCACACATTTCAACTTTTCCATTTACTTTCATCTGGTTGTAAACATCTTTTTTATTATTCGTTACAATATAAAGTTTTCCTTCAAATTCACATACAGCACCAAATGGGCGTACATGTGGCTGGTCTCCTTCTACCGTGGCAAGATAAAAAGTTCCGCATTCCTGCAAATATTTTACTACGTCATTCATTTCAAAATCCTCCTGAAAACAAATTGTATTTTTATTTTTTATGCGTATAATTATATATCATAGGAGAAAACAAACAAGTACGATATTTTACGATACTGGTATCAGAAAGGAACGTATATATGGAAAAGAAAAATCTATTTGGGCTTTGCCCGTATGTGACTTCGCAAAAAGTTTTAACAGGTAAATGGTCTATGTATATTATGTATTTGTTAACAGATGGCCCCATCCGGTTTAATGAATTACAAAGAAAAATGCCAGAAGAAATGACACATACAACGCTATCAAGACAGCTGAAAAAGTTGGAAGAAGAAGGCTTGATTGAACGCATAGAATATCAGCAGATTCCACCAAAAGTAGAATACAAATTAAGTGATATTGGAGAAAAATTCAGGAAAGTACTGAAGGAGTTGGAAATATGGGGAAACGAGTATATTCAATATTTAAACGATAAAGAATGATGAAATATTCTCCTACGAATATGGGTAGCATATAAGCTATTCAGTTTTCAAGGAACATCCGTTTTCGCGTTGGCCTCGTAGGCGCGCTTTGGTTGTCCTTGCAGGACTACCTACGGTTCGTTTTGACTTTTTTAGTGTCCTATGCAGTCGGATTGGGGCAAAAAAATACCCCGTTGGTTTCCCAACGAGGCATCGAAGACGATTCTATTCTGTTTTCTGTAAACTGGTAACCGTTTATCTCCTGGTGACCATTTGAGTCACGGCCAATGTATTAAAAAAGCAAAGCTCATCTCAGCAAATCAGACAAGCTGTATTCTCCTTTGGGGATATTTGCTGTTCTGCGATACTCTTTTATGGCTTTCACCAAGAGCTGTGGGTTACTGAAATACTGCTTCACAAAATCATACGACTTCACATCATGCATCCGAAGATTTGTTTTACAAAATTCGCTTGTTTTTTTCCAGAACGCTTAAACTGATCATATGCTTTACTCAATCGAAATTCCTCTCTGCGAGAATCCAAAATCCGTATCACAGAAATCTGCTCATCAAATCCTTTCCGTAAGTATCGCTCCTCAAATCGTTTAGCACTTCTGCAACGGATAACACATTCTTCCAACATTTCTTCTCTTTTGAAAATCAGAAGATCATTATCAACCAGTATGTCGATAATAGCTTCTTCGGCAGATCCTTCACATATACACGCCTTATATTTTGCTAATTCCATTCTGCTGCCTCCTTAATTGATTGAAGCAGCCAGGCTTTTCTTCAAGCGCATATACGCTTCATATGCTGGCGTTGTTCCCTCAAGGAAACCGCTCTGATAGGCATCACTCTTTTTAATATCATTACGTTTCAATATATGGCTCAAATTTTCTGCTGTAATGCCATTACGGTTTCTTACAATACAAATTCCGTCATTTCGGTCATATTCATCCAGCAGTTCCGGATAATGCGTAGTGAAAATAAGCGTTCCGCCATTCTTGTTCAGTCGGCTGTCCATAAATAAACGTAACCGCCATGTTGAATTCCAAAAGAAAAGATGCCATAAAAACAAGCAATCCAACAATCAAACTGTACTTTTTTTATTTGTTTAGGAGCACTGCTTCTTTTTTCCATTGTACGCAAGGAAAACGTTATCAGTACACTGGAAAAACGTTCTATAACTTTTTTGGCAAGATTTATTCCATTTTTTTACTTCCGTGATATAATGCTTAATTATAAAAACATCAGTCAGAAACCCAACTCCCACTGAGACAAATTTGCTATTACTCACCACCTGAAGAGGTGGGAGTCTTCTCGACTGAGATAAAACGAGGTGAATCAGGTGAAAAAAAAGACACTTGTGCCTCTTCTCGTTTTTTTAATGGGCATATGCCTTGTTAGTTTAGTCGTATACAACACAGATACTCATGAAAAAGAGCAGAGACGCACAACAGCACAATTAAATGCAACAACCTATGGAGAACGTATAGAGAATGAGATTATAAATGGAATAGAGATTACAGATGTTCTGAAACAGCTTTTGATCAGCGGAACTGGAGAAATCAATCAATTTGACACAATTGCAAAAAATATTATGTCGGATTCTGTTGAAAGCATACAGCTTGCTCCGGCTGGTATTGTAACGGATATTTATCCGGCCGATGGAAATGAGGCAGGTAAGATTGATCTGATTCATGATAAAGAACGTGGTGAAATTTCCATATATGCAAGAGATCATCATACAATCGTTACACAGGGACCTTTTGAATTGAAACAGGGTGGATATGGAATTGCTGTCCGCAATCCTATTTATCTGAAAGATGAAAACGGGCAGGAATATTTTTGGGGATTTACCATTGTTATCCTTCGTGTTCCGGATATTTTTTCAGATGCGACAAGTGCACTTTCGAAATTTGGATATGAATATAGTCTTTCAAAAACGGATAATCCATGGAGTGATAATTATAAAGTTGTTTATCAGTCAGATCGTCAATTAACGAATCCGGTTTCCTATGACTTTACGATAGGAACGGAGAACTGGAAGTTTGAAGTAATGCCTGAAAATGGCTGGGGAAACAATACATTAATAGCAGTAATCAGTGTTTTCTTTATTGCGATTACCATGCTTTTGGTAACTCTTACCCGGATGTGGCTGGTATCAAAAGAAAATAAAAACAAATTTCAAATACTGGCACACACAGATTCTCTTACAGGTATTTACAATCGCTATGGATTCGATGAACTGGCAGAAAAGATGATTAATAAAAATCCGAAAGCGAAATTTGTGGCTGTACTTCTTGATATTGATGATTTTAAATTTATTAATGATATCTATGGACATGTTTACGGAGACAAAGCATTAAGGAGTCTGGCAGACAGTATGAAAGCTTTTTTCCCGTCTGATGCGTTACTAGGAAGAAATGGTGGAGATGAGTTCTGTATTCTTTTAAAAAATTATTCCTACGAGGATGTAAAAGAGAAGCTACAGCAATTCACTATGGCTCCAAAGACATTTTCATATAAGGGAAAAGAATATCCATTTTATATTTCTCTTGGATATTCGGAATATCCGACATTTGCGTCTAACCGTTCACAGCTTATGCGCTGTGCAGATGCAGCCCTTTACGAAATAAAACTTCATGGAAAAAATGGCTGCATGGCTTATAGGGAAGGACTTGAATTAAGGGTTCGTAAACAACTGGGATTTGCATTTAGGGATATCTCCGAGCACCTTCCAGGAGCATTTATCATATACAGAGCAGACAAAGAAGATGATGAACTCTTTTATGCAAATCAGGAGTTTCTTCATATGGCCGGATATAAAGATATGGATGAACTATTCAGACTTACAAAGAAAAGTTTCAGCAACCTGATACGGGAAGATGAGAAGAAGAAGATAGAAGCAAGCATTTGGAAACAGATTGATAATGGCAATGGAAATGACTATATCCACTTTCATTTACGAAGAGCGGATGGATCGTATCTGTCTGTGCTTGACCATGGGAGAATTGTTGAGAGCCAGCAATATGGCAAAGTATTTTATGTATTGTTCATGGACTGGGAGGATATGAAAAGTCATTACAGTGAAAAATTTTCCGGATAATCGAAGGAAATATTGTAAAAAATATTGTTGTAAATAGAAAAATCCTGCTCATATTCATATATTGAACAGGATTTTTTTTAAATCGCATGTGGAGCTTCTATTTTATTTGCCAAGGTATGATCTGTTTTCGCCAGTGAATTAAGCAATGCCCGCATCTTTGGATCCAGATTCTTTTTCTCATAAAATGCTTCTTCAAAACCCATGATAACTTAGAGGATGACACTCATCAAGGTATCCACCAAGTTAGCCACCAAGATTCTACGCCGTCAGCAGTTATACTGCTCCTAATAAAATTGTGTTAATAGGGTTATTTAAATACAACAGGTCAGCATGAGCAAAAAGTGGGATTCCAAGCCCGCGCTGGACGAGCATGGTTGCCGTGGAGCGTGAGGACTTTGACCGACTTTCCACTCTGGCAAAGAAGTACGTTACAGCAGAGAAAAAGGAATCCAAACTGCAAAAGGCGGTGGATGCGGCAAACAAGCTAATTGCAAAACTCAGGGCTGAGATTGACAGTTTGAAACAGGAAATTTCTGATTATAAGTCTGTCCACAGCAAGCTCCGTGCGGCGGAATTGGAGCGTGAAAATACGGAGAGGGACGCCGCAGGGCGGCAAGCGAAGCAGCGAAAAACGAATAAAAGGGTTTTAGGGCTTCGTTGATTGTTGCGTTGGCAACCCCACCGCAATGGTAGTGCCCTTCTCCGAACTTTTCTCCACCCAAACGGAGCCGCCGTGGAGGTCGGCGATCTCCCATACCAGTGAGAGACCCAGTCCTGCGCCACCGTATTCCCGGCTGCGAGACTTGTCCACCCGGAAGAAGGGCTGGAAGATACTGCGCTGATACACCTCCGGGATGCCGCAGCCGGTGTCGGAGACGCGGAGCAGGAGCTTTTCCCACTCCTGAGTGACAGAAACCCGTACCGATCCGCCCGGCCGGTTGTACTTGACAGCATTCTCCGTCAGGTTGAAGATCAGCCGGTAAATCAGTGCATCGCTGCCGGTCATAATGCCGTCGCCCTCCGCCGTCAGCGTGACGCCGAGCTTATCTGAGAGCGGCGCAAGATCTGTGAAGATCTCCTCGATCATGGGAGCGAGCTGGATCCGCTCGTTCCGCGCCACCTGCTGCAGATTGCTCATCTCCAGCAGTGTCCTGGTCATCTGTATCAGCCGTTCCGTCTGCTCACGCAAAAGCGTGAGGAACTCCGCCGTCTCCGGTCGCACATCAGGATGCTCCGCGGAAAACAGCTCCAACTGCGCCTGCATTAGTGCCAGTGGCGTGCGCAGCTCGTGGGCGGCGTTGCCGGTGAACTGCCGCTGGGCAGAAAAGGCGTTGTTCAGCCGCTCCAGCATCTGGTTGAACGAGCGGCTCAGCTGCCGGAACTCCGAAATAGCATCTTCATCGATCCTCATATCGGCAAGATTGTTCAGCTGCACCTGCTCCACCTGCGAGGTAAAGCTGCGCAGGGGCTTGAGAGCGCGTCCGCTGACGAAATAGGCGAGGATGCCGCTGAGCAGCGTTATCGCCGCCGTGATGTACCAGTTGGTGGTGCGGAAGCGCCCCTGCACCCCATCGACAATGATCGTCAGATCCTCGTCAGGGGCCATGAGCTGTGGGTCAAAGCTCGCCGCTCCGCCATCATTCAGGATAACCGTGCCGCCGCCTTGTAAGTTGTCCGCAATGGTGTCCATATAATACACACCGGAGGAGCACAGCAGCAGATTCATGGCCACGCAGGTAACACCGATGAGCAGGACGGACATCAGCGTGATGCGCCACTGCAGGGAAAGCCGCTTCATTCCTCCTCACCTCCCATCAGATAGCCCTCGCCGATGCGGTTGCGGATGGGGTCATAGCCCAGCACGGCGCGGAGTTTTTTGCGCAGGGCGGAGATGTGGACGCGAATGGAATTGCTGAAGCTGTCCACGCTATTGTCCCAAACGTGATCCATCAGCTCCTCCTGACTTACTGGCCTTCCTTGATGCACCATCAGGTATTCCAGGATTCCTGTTTCCTTCCGGGTGAGCGTCAGCGTCTGCCCGTTGACGGTGGCGGTACGGGAGCGGGTGTCAAAGGTCAGGCCTCCGCAGCTTAGCAGCACATCCTGCTGAGTAAACTGCCGCAATGTCAGGCTGCGGATGCGGGCCTCCAGCTCGGCGAGGTGGAAGGGCTTCGCCAGATAGTCGTTCGCCCCGGCGTCCAGCCCCTGCACCTTGTCCTCCACTTCGCTGCGGGCGGAGAGGATCAGCACCCGCGTCTCCCGGTCGGTCTGCCGCAGGGTGCGCAGCACCGTCATGCCGTCCTTTTTCGGCAGATTCAGATCAAGAAGCACCAGATCGTATCGTTCCACGCCCAGAAGCGCCAGCGCTTTTTCCCCGTCATAGCAGTAGTCCACGCTGTAGGCCAGCCGCCGCAGGCTGCGGACGATGGTCTCGCACAGGGCGCGTTCATCTTCAATTACTAAAAGGTGCATGAGAGCCCTCCTTTTTATTTCTTCGTTTTTGTGTTGCTTTCATTATAGCAAAAACAGATAAGGTTTGTGTTAAGTTTTCGTTCTTAACAGAGACTTTAACTCTCCCGCGCTATGATGGGGACAGAAAATCGGAAAGGGTGATGAAAAATGAGCTGCGAGAAAAAGGCAGCGGCGCAGATCGTGCTGCTGATGGCCGGAGCCGCCATGCTGTGCTTCGGTGTCTGGCGGGGCGAGGCGGCGACAGTGCTGAGCAAAGCAATCAAATTATGTCTGGAGTGTGTGGGCATTGGGTAAAAAGTTTTCAGGCGTTTCACAGACCATGTCCCGCTTCCGGGGCTGGATTCAGGCGGGGGCGACGCTGCTGACCAACCTACATCTGCCGAACTTTCTCAAGGGCGGACTGTATCAGGGGGCGGGGAAGACCGTCTGCGTGCCGGGGCTGAACTGCTACTCCTGTCCGTCGGCGTCCGGGGCCTGCCCCATTGGGGCGTTTCAGGCGGTGGTGGGGTCTTCCAAGTTCAGCTTCTCCTACTATATCATAGGCTTCCTCATTCTGCTGGGCGTACTGCTGGGGCGCTTTATCTGCGGCTTTCTATGCCCCTTCGGCTGGTTTCAGGAGCTGCTGCACAAAATCCCCACTAAAAAGCTTTCCACAAAGAGGCTGAAGCCGCTGACATACCTGAAATACGCTGTCCTGCTGGTGATGGTTTTCCTGCTACCGGCATTCCTTGTGAACGATGTTGGCATGGGAGACCCGTTCTTCTGCAAATACCTCTGCCCCCAAGGCGTGCTGGAGGGAGCCATCCCGCTGTCCCTTGCCAATTCCGGCATCCGGGCGGCGCTGGGCAAGCTGTTTACATGGAAATTCAGCATCCTGCTGTCGGTGATTGCGCTGAGCGTACTGTTCTACCGACCGTTCTGCAAGTGGCTCTGCCCGCTGGGCGCGTTCTACGCGCTGTTCAACCGGGTGTCCCTCTTCCAGATGAAGGTGGATAAGAATAAGTGCGTTTCCTGCGGGAAATGCGCCAGAGCCTGCAAGATGGATGTGGATGTGACGAAAACGCCCAACCATACCGAGTGCATCCGCTGCGGAATGTGCATCCGCGCCTGTCCGACGAAAGCCGTGTACTTCCGCTACGGCTTCGGAGACGGTAAAGATAAGGCAAAAGCAGCGGAAACACTACAGACAAACAACACTAACAGGGAGGAATAAAACGAATGAAGATGAATAAGACGAATACTGCCGGCAGAATTCTGGCTCTGCTGCTTACTGCACTGATGGTGCTCTCTCTGGCAGCCTGCGCCACAAAGGGCGGAGACAAAATGGACGGAATGAGTAGCGAACCGAAGAATGCCGAGGAAGCGGTCGCCATGCACAAGGAGCTGATGGCGCAGGAAAATGCCATTCTCTCGGAGAACACAGCGCTTTGGGAAAAAGTTTTCATAGCGGCCGACAAGGGCATGACCATGCAGGAGGACGGCAAAAACTATGGTGAGTTCTTGTTGGACACCATCGAAAGTTCCAAAGATCAGTTTACGGAGGATGAGCTGAAGCTGCTCAAGGAGGCGGCAGAGAAGATCCGCGAGATTGAAAACAAGCTGACCATGATAGAGAAAAAGTACCCCGAGGCGGCACAGCAATCTACGGATGGCGCTATGAGCGTGCCCGCGGGCAGCGACATGACCACGCCGCCTGATGACGGCAGCATGCAGAAATTCCCCGTCTTTGAGGGCAAGGACCTGGATGGCAACACGGTGAAGAGCGACGAGCTGTTCTCCGCCAACGCCGTCACCGTGGTGAATTTCTGGTTCACCACCTGCAATCCCTGCGTAGGCGAGCTTTCCGAGCTGGATGCGCTGAACAAGGAACTGGCGGAGAAGGGCGGCTCCCTCATCGGCGTCAACACCTTCACGCTGGACGGCGACGAAACGGCAATTTCCGAGGCGAAGGATGTGCTTGCCAAGAAGGGCGCCACCTATCAGAATGTGTATTTTGACTCCGACGGTGAGGCGGGAAAGTTTACCACCAACATCTTTGCCTATCCCACCACCTATGTGGTCGACCGCAGCGGCAATATCGTGGGTGAACCCATCGTAGGCGCCATCACGGAAAAGAAGCAGGCGGAGACGCTGCAAAAGCTCATCGACCAGGCTCTTGCCGCCGATATGGGCTGACAAACGAATTTATCTTCTCCGAAAGGAGGGATACACCATGTATCGGAGAGTATTGCCGCTTCTGCTCACCGCGGTACTGCTGCTGAGCGGCTTTCACAAAGCCCATTGAAGAGCCTGCCGTGGTGGAACTGGAGGACCTGAGCCACGGCATGCGCCGTACAGAGGTCAGAAGCCGTGCCGGAGATTCTCACCTTGGTCATGTGTTCACTGGCGATCCGGAGTCCCCAATGGCGTGCGCTACTGTATCAACAGTGCGGCTCTGCGCTTTGTGCCTTACGCAAAGATGAAAGCAGAGGGTTATGGATATCTTCTGTATCTGTTCGAGGAATGAGTTCGCAAAATACTGTTATGTTTCTTAATATTTTTGCTATCAACATGTTCTCCTGCGGCCTTACGATCTGTCAAATCCATCCATGCTTTTGCCTTAAATGGAATCAAATATGCCGCATCCAAGACAGTCACTCCGTGCTTAAACTCTACGTCCTCATAGGTAACCTTGACTCCAAGAACTTTATCGAGATATTCCATGTCATCACCTGCATTCTTAACTCTTTTTCTGTATTATAACTTTTTTTGAGTTAAGATACAATATTTGAGTTAAGAGCAGTCAAAGATCAACATTATAAAAAATCATTTTCAAAGAAAAAAGCCCGGTGCAGCATGAGCATTACACCCACACTGCACCGGACATTCCATCATCGACTGCTTTGTCTATTTTCTTCTTCCTGCCGCACTTCCTGCTCATGCAGCTGCTCTTTTTCTGCTCGTCCTCTTTCAGGTTTTCCTGCATAATCTTCTGCGCCACAAGCCAATACTGCATTTCCGATTTGGTCTTGCGGTACTCTGCATGTGTTCGTCCGTCAACGGCAAAATTGGACTTCATGGATTAAACAAATGTGTGTCTCCCTCTTTTTTATCGCAACATCATTCTATCCCTGTTGTATTTGAAAATGTATATGTACTCTTCTGATATATCCCCTTGTTTCTAAAATAATTTTCAAATGCATTTCAAAATTTTATTCTAAAATTTCTATAATTGCATGTTCAACTTGATGTTCTTTTATTTTGTCAATGATTATATGCATATTTTCTATTTCTAATTCTATTTTTGTATCCCCATCCTTTGGTACCATACCAAATTTTTGAAATACAAATCCAGTAAATGTGTCACAATCTTCTGCTGTAAATGTAACACCTATAGCGTCTTCAATATCACTTAATCGTATATTTCCTTTCACTTCCCACTTGTTATCGCTTATTCTTATAATAACAGTTTCTTCTTCCGACGATATTGGTTCAATATCGTTTAAATCGCCAACAATTTCTTCTAATAAATCAAAAAGAGTTACTATTCCAACCACTCCACCATGCTCATCTAATACAATCGCCATAGATTGCTTCGATTGTTTCATATTTTTAAAAAGCACATCTGCTTTTGTAGTTTCCATAACAAAGTATGGTGCAGAAATTGCAGAATCTATAACCATATCCTTACTTTTTTCTTTTAATCTAAAATAGTCTTTTGCATTTAAAATACCAATAACATGATCTATCGAATCTCCACAGACGGGATAAAGGGTATGTCGTGTATTGTGGATCGTTTCATCCCACTCCTTCACATCATCAGACATCCATAATATTGTCACATCTGTTCGATGTGTAGCAATCGTACCAGCCATAATATCATTAAATTCAAAAACATTTTGAATAAACTCTTTTTCTTGATGATCTATTGTTCCTTTTTCACTTCCCGCATCAACAAGCATACGTATTTCTTCTTCACCTACTTGATCTTCCGCTTCATTTGGATCAATACCACAAATCCTCAAGACAATATTTGTTGATATTGAAAGAAATGAAACGATTGGCTTAAATAGGATAGAGATTCCCGTAACCAATCCTGAAATCCCCATTGCCAGTTCTTCAGATTTTTTCATTGCGATTCTCTTTGGAACTAATTCGCCAAAAACCAACGTGAAATATGATAAAATCAATGTAATCAATATAACAGCTATGGTATCTAAAGTAGAACGTGGAATATTCACACCCATCCCAACAACCCAATCAACTAAAGGTTCTGAGAAATTATCTGCTGCAAAAGCACTTCCTAAAAATCCCGACAATGTGATTGCAACCTGAATTGTCGCAAGAAATCGTGCCGGCTCTTGCGTTAATCGTACTAATCTCTTTGCCCGACCATTACCTTGTTCTGCCATTCGTTCTAGCTTTGTTTCATTCATTGATAAAACAGCGATCTCTGCACTCGCAAAAATCGCGTTTAATATAATTAAAATAATCTGCACTACTAAAAGAATAAAAATTGATGTACTCATAAATAAAACCTTTCTACAATAAAATTATCTAAATATCACACTTACTTAAAAGCAACAAAAGACATGGTCTATGTTCCGAATACATAGTCCATGCCTTGCGATATATAAATAAAAATTCTATTGAATTGGTTCGCTTCAGAATCATTATCACTTTCGTCCATGTTAAATATTCCTCCTCTCAAATAGTATTGTAGTACAGTATAACAAAAAGACCTAACATAATCAATTCGAAAAAAGCAAAAGTGTGTTAAATTTATGTAAAACATAAAATCCGATTATTTTTAATTTCTTTGGGAAATTCAATTTTCTTTATCATCACTTAACATCATTTTAAAGTAAAAAGCAAGCCATTTTCAGACTTGCTTTCCACCATATCATCTTCCTTATTGATAAATCATTTCTTTATTCACAATCTCCCTTGCACATGCTTGTATATCACTCATTCTCGTCTAAAACCTCTTTCTTTGTGCGTCTATGCTTTCCCTGCTCATCATAAAACATATTTCGGGTAGCAACCTTTACTTCGGGTTGTTCCAACATTTTCCGTTCACTAAATACCAGATGAATATGATAATTCGTCTTTGCAATGGTATTTTCAATCACACATCGTTGTGTCAATTTTACCAAGGAAGGCTTTTGCCCCAGGTCACGATACCTTTTAAGGAAAAGCCCACAAGTAATCTGCCCGGTGACAATCTGAGGTATTACAGACAGAGAAAGTCTCTGACTACCAGACAGCTTGCAGAGCAAATAGATGTTGTACCCGCAACTATCCTGATGTATGAACGAAATAAGCACCCGATCAAAGATTTTGAACATAACCCTATTTCTGATCAGTTGCTGGAAAGTATGGAAGCCAGCAAAAAAATAGCAGATAGTTTAGCGCCCATTCTGGAGCAAGAGGAAAAACTCAAGCGAATCGCAGAAGGTGCTACTGCACACATCCCCAATTTTGAGATTCCGACGCTTGCGTTGGATGCAATTTCAGAACCTTCGCCAGCTATGAAAGCGATTGCTGAACAGAGTAAAGCTATGAAGTTGGCTACCAGCGTAGGTACTGCAATAGATGCCCTACAACACAGTAGTACCATCCAGACTTTAGGAGAACTTGCAATAGTCGCTAATGTCCCCAACTATACTTTCAAGAATCCGCTGCTTGAACAAGCCAATTTAGGGATGACGGCGATGCTCCAGTCTTTCAATAATAGTGCGGTAAAACTACTTGCGGATTCTGTTCATGGAATTATAAGCTCCTTTGGGTCTGCACTTACAGCGACAATTCATTCGCCTGTGATGGATTGGCTTCAGAGCATTGACATCTCTCCAATGCGCTCTGTGTTGGAGAATCTTGCACTGGAACCGGATATTCTTGGGAGATACAAGAAGTTCAATCAAGCGTACTTGACGGCTATGTATGAATGCAAATGGTTCCCCTACGCTGGCTGGGCAACGGATATTACCATGACAGCGGAAATATCGGACATCCTGGCAACAAGCCGAGGTGCAAGTAAGCGACGAGAAAAGCGTATCGACAAGGTCATTCTCGACTATTACGACAAGAATGAAATCAAATTCATCAAGCGAATATGGAGAGAATCTGATTTAGAACCACATATCAAACGAATTCTGGGACAGGCTCTTGAAGCACATCTCCGTGGTGAATATGCCCTGTGTATTTCCAGCTTGGCAACTATGTGGGAGGGCTTAATCTACATAAAGGCAAACAATGCTACCATGCAGGATCGTCACCGGCAAAGGATGGCGATCACTAAAAAAGAACTGGAAGATCTGATCGAGGCAAACGACTACGACAAGATCTTCAGCGATTATTTTAATACCTTCATTGTTTCTCAGTGCAATAAGGTTGATGATGTGGTTGATGGTGTGCCGAACCGGCATGGCGTTTCTCACAGCTGGTATCACAGCTATCCGAGCAAAAAAGCTTCTCTGAATGCTATTTTGCTTACCGACTTCATAATTGGTCTGGAGCCACTTGAAGGCACCCAGGCCAGTGCATAAAGAAAATACGAATCGAGGTACACACGATGTCTAACGATAAAATCCAAGCGGTAGGAGTAAATATTGCAGAAAAAGCAACGATGATCTGGAATGTGGCAGATATGCTCCGTGGCCCCTTTAAGCCCCATGAGTACAGACTTGTAATCCTTCCTATGACCGTGGTTAAACGTTTCCACGACTGTCTGCTTCCCACCCACGAAGCAGTCTTGGCACAGTATGAAAAGGTCAAGAAGCTGGCCGTCATTGATGGCTTTCTGACCAAGGCTTCCGGTTATCAGTTCTACAATACCAGCAAGTTCACATTTGAAAAGCTGCTGGCTGACCCGGATAACATCGAAGCCAACTTCCGGGACTATCTGGCTGGGTTCTCTCCCAATGTCCAGGATGTTCTGTCCAAATTCGATTTTGACAACATCATCAAGAGAAACAGTATGAATGTCATAATCGGATCAGTTGGCATATCCCATTATTTCGGATGTGTTAGCCCTGTCTATTATGTTTTCAAGGAAACAGAAGATGCTGATTTAAGGTTTATTAGTTACATCTTTAGCACTGTAGGTTTTCAGAAAGAGCTGCGGAAATATGCCAAGGGTATTATGGAAATTCGTTTAAGAATATCCGTATCAGATACACTTAGACGGGTTGTGCCATTACCAAAACTGGAAGAACAAGCCTGCCAGGTATCATGCTGATACAGCACCCAGCAGTGCTTTCTGAAAATATGGTTTCTCTGTACTTTTTCTTATCACCCCAGAGATGTAGGATTTCTCACAGGCGGCAGTGTGCTTCACTGCTCCATTGGAATTTAACCATCCCGCCTTCCTTATGGCCGGACCGCGAATTACGGAAGTATCATTGTCCCTGTCTGGCTTTAGCACCGCCGCCGGTTGCAATCCGGCATTTGCTTCTGCGAAACCGCTATCGCCCCGATGGGCTTCATGGCGTGCAGTCGATGGCTCGACCAAACAGGAATGTACCTGAAGAATGAGTATTCAGTTTTCAAGGGACATCCGGACTTTCGTCCTTACAAAGTAAGTTTAACAAGAATCCTCCGGTTTCGCGTTGGCCTCGTAGGCGCACTTTGGTTGTCCTTGCAGGACTACATATGGTTTGTTTTGATTTTTTCAGTGTCCTATGCAGTCGGATTGGGGCAAAAAAAATACCTCGTTGGTTTCCCAACGAGGCATCGAAGACGATTCTATCTCATACGACTTCACATCATGCATCCGAAGATTTCTTTTACAAAATTCGCTTGTTTTTTTCCAGAACGCTTAAACTGATCATATGCTCCTTCTGCATGAATAATCAGCATTTCAATTTCTGGAGCAGTAATGACATTTACCACGTCAATTTTCTGCTCATATGCTTTACTCAATCGAAATTCCTCTCTGCGAGAATCCAAAATCCGTATCACAGAAATCTGCTCATCGAATCCTTTCCGTAAGTACTATGCATAAAAGCACAGCCGCAGAGTACATCTGTGGCTGTGTTTTGTGTTCAGTTGCTCACTGTTGCGTGGACTGGATATGGAGAGACAACATATCTCCCGATCTTACATGGGTGATCTTATCTGCCATCACTCTGGCAGTTTTCCTTGCAGATATGTCGGCATCCCCACTGCGGTCGTATCCGGCCTGACCTTAAACATGGCTTTTTCAATCTACCTTCCTTATCGGTTTTCCGCGATATATTTCTCCGCCATGTGGACTGCCACCGCGCCGTCCGCCACGGCGGTGACCACCTGACGGAGGGGCTTCGTCCGCACGTCGCCCACGGCGTAAACGCCGGGAATACTGGTTTCCGTGGTCTCTCCGGCCACGATATAGCCGCCGCCGTCCAGCGCCAGTTGACCCACCGCCAGCGCCGTGGCGGGCTGTCGGCCCACGCTGACAAATACGCCGTCGCAGTCCACCACGCTTTCCTCACCGGTGACGGTGTCCCGCAGGCGTACGCCGGTCAGCCTGTCCCCGGAAAGCAGCGCGGAAACGGTGCTGTTCCAGCGGAATTCCACATTTTCGGTCTGTTCCAGTGGCTCGTGATAGATCTTGGTGGCCCGCAGGGTGTCTCTGCGGTGGACGAGGATCACCTTTTTCGCCACGCGGCTGAGAAGGAGGGCATCTGCCGCGGCGGAATTGCCGCCGCCCACCACGACCACCGTTTTGTCCTTGTAAAACATCCCATCGCAGGCGGCGCAGTAGGCCACGCCCCGGCCCAACAGCTCCGTCTCTCCGGCAACGCCCAGCGTTCTGGGGTCTGCGCCGGTGGCCAGCACCACGGTTTTCCCCCGGAAGATCCCCTCGCTGGTCTCCACGAGCTTGGGAACCGCCGTCAGATCCATGCGGAGAACTTCCGCGTATTCGCTGCGTGCCCCAAAACGCTCCGCCTGCTTTTGCATCTTCTCCGCCAGAGAGAAGCCGTCGATCCCGTTCTCAAAGCCGGGGTAGTTGTCGATCTGCTCGGTCAGGGCCATCTGCCCGCCAGCAGACAGCTTTTCCAGCACGACGGTGTCCAGCCCCGCCCGGGCCGCGTACAGGGCGGCGGTGTAGCCGCCCGGGCCGCCGCCCACCACGAGCATATCATAAACATGATTGTTGTTCATATCTGAATCCTCCGTTATTTCGCCAAGGCTTCCTGAATGAAGCGGTCGATCTCTGCCTTTGAGCCGGGCGCGGTGATGGAATCCACGGCCTTTCCGTTCCGGTACAGCACCAGAGTTGGGATGACCTCGATCCCCTCGGCCCCCGCCAGCCGCGGCTCCTCGTCAATATTGATCTTGCTGACAACGAGGCTGTCCGCGTATTCCTCTCCAATCTTCTCATACGCAGGGCCGATCCTCCGGCAATAGCCGCACCAGGGCGCCCAGAAATCCACCAAAACGGGCTTTTCGCCCCGGGTCGCCTGCTCAAACTGCTCCTGATTCATATTCATAGCTGCCATATCTGTCAGCTCCTTTCTTTTGTTTGGGTATTCTCAAGACTCCGTTCTCGCCCCACACCACATCGTGACCTCAACCTGAGATGACGGTACTCTGCCCTTGGGACATAAAGCAGATGAGTAAGACCATCATCTGTACGAGAATAGCTGCGGTTTGTTGCAGCTTATTCCGCGCAGAGCTCCGCCACAAGAGCGTCCATCTGCGCTTCGCTGGTTTGGTTCAGTGCGCCGCGCAGCGATACCTCCGTTTCACACAGTCGGAGTTCCTTCATCTTTTCCAACTCGGCGCGCATCAGCCGCGCGGCAGCAGGGGCCCATGAGCCGTTTTCCATGAGGCCGATCCGGCGGTTTCGGAATCCCTTTGTCTGTAAATGATCCAAAAAGGCCTTCATGGGCGGGAACAGTCCTCCGTCATAAGTGGAGCAGGCCAACACCAGTTTCCCGCAGTAGAACGCACTGGCAACAGCGTAGGAAAGATCTGTCACAGTGAGATCACATATGCTGACCTGCACGCCTTTTTTCTCTAATTTACCCTTGAGGGTCTTCGCCGCATGGGCAGTATTTCCATGGATGGATGCGTGGGCAATCAGTATGCTCTCCGATTCTTCTGGTTCCCATTGTGACCAGAGATCATAGAGCCGCAGACACTCCTCCAGCCCTTCTGTAAGCACGGGACCATGGAGCGGGCAGATCGTTTGGATCTCCAGCGCGGAGGTCTTTTTCAGCAGAGCCTGCACCTGTGCGCCATATTTCCCGATAATATTGTAATAATACCGTCGGGCCTGCGGCACCCAGGGGGCACGGGCAGTCCGTTCCAGTGAGCCAAAGCGTCCGAAGGCATCCGCCGAGAACAGGATTTTTTCCGTTTCCTCATACGCCGTCATCACCTCCGGCCAGTGTACCATCGGTGCCAGCAGGAAGCGCAGCCGGTGTGAGCCCAGAGAGATCGTGCTGCCCTCGCCAACCTCCAGCATACGGTCTTCCGACAATGCACCCGTGCCAAAGAACTGCTTGATCAGGGTAAATGTTTTCGCGTTTCCCACGATCTTCATCTCCGGGTACTCTTGCGCTATCCGCATGAGGCTGCCGGAATGATCCGGCTCCATGTGTGTGACCACAAGATAATCGGGGTTGCGCCCCCCCAACACCTGCGCTACATTGGAAAGCCATTCCTCCGCCGCCCGTGCGTCCACGCTGTCCATCACGGCGATTTTCTCGTCCAGAATGACATAGGAGTTGTAGCTCACTCCCATAGGCTGGACGGGGTACTGGTTTTCAAAGAGTGCCAATGTGTTATCATCCACCCCTACATAGCGGATGGCATCTGTTACCGTTCGGATATCCATATAAAAAATACCTCCTATTCTGATGTCTTTGGTTTTCTTATAAATCGTCTATCAGTGCGGTGCTCTTGGCGTAGGCGGTACTGCGTGCCTCAAAGAAATCGGTCTTGACCATATTGGCGTCAGCGTACTGGCTGACCCATTCCATGCTCTCCGGTTCGCTCTCAAAGCCCGGATACAATGCCGGATAGCCAAGGCTCGTCCAGCGAAGATTCCCGAGATAGCGGATGTAATCGCTAATCATCTGCCGGTTCAACCCCGGGATGTCGTCGCCGATCACATAATGCCCCCATGCGATCTCCTGCTCCACGCCCTCACGCATCATCTCGCGCAGCGCTTGTACGCTCTCGGCGGTGAACAACTCCGGCTGCTCCTTTTGCAGCTCCGTGATGATATTGCGGAACAGCCACAAGTGCGTGTTCTCGTCGCGGTTTATATAGCGGATCTCCTGCGCCGAGCCGGGCATCTTCCCGTTTCGGGAGAGATTGTAGAAGAACATAAAGCCGCTATAAAAATAGATGCCCTCCAAAATATAGTTCGCCATCATCACGCGCAGCAGCGTGGGAGCGTCCTTCCGCTCCTGAAACTCGTTGTAGCAGTCCCCAATGAAGGTGTTGCGGCGCAGCAGATGCTCGTCCGTTTTCCATTGGTAGAGGATGTCATTGCGCTCCACGGGGGAACAGATGGTGTCGAGCATATAGCTGTAGCTCTGTGAGTGGACACACTCCTGAAACGCCTGAATGGACAGGCAGAGATTGACCTCGTTGGCTGTAATGTAGGCGCCGATATTAGGCAGGTTCGCTGTCTGAATGGAATCCAAAAAGACAAGAAAACTCAGAATTTTATCGTAGGCGCTGCGCTCGGCTGACAGCAGGCGGGGATAGTCCTTCACATCCTGCGAGAGATTGATCTCCTCAGGGATCCAAAAGTTGTTCATGGCCTGCCGGTACCAGTCGCTGACCCAAGCGTACTTCATATTGTTGAAGTCGTTGAGGTTGGTGGTATTGCCGCCGATCATGCGCCGCAGGCGCACATCAAGGTCGCCCTCCGGGTTAAAGAGGGGCTTTTTCTTCAGTTCCATCATGCTATCCTCCTTATGACGAGCAGCTTTCACAGGCCTCGACCTCAAGGGCCTTGCTGCGGACATAATAAATGGTCTTGACGCCGGCCCTCCACGCCTCCAAATACAGTCTGAGCACCTGACGCATGGAATAGTCGTTGGTGATATAGAGATTCATGCTCTGCGCCTGGTCAATATGTCTCTGGCGAAAGCCCGCGGCGCGTACCGACCAGCTTTGGTCGATCAGATGCGCCGCCTTATAGTACCACCATGTATCCATAGAAAGCTCCGGAGCAACGCGGGGCAGCATGCTGCCCTTTTTTTCCTCTAAAAAGAATTTCTTCATAATTGGATCGATGCCCGCCGACGTGCCGGAGAGGATGGATGTGCTGGAAGTGGGTGCGACAGCCAGCAGATAGGCGTTGCGCATTCCCTGCACCGCCACCGTTTCCGCAAGCGCCCGCCACTTTTCTGAGGTATAACCTCGCTTTTCAAAATACGCGCCTGTCTGCCAGTCGCTGCCCTCAAAGAGCGCATAGCGGCCCTTTTCCCGTGCCAGTGCTGTGTCCGCCTTGACGGCGGCGTAGTTGATATGCTCGAATACCGCATCGGTGAAGGCAAGGTGCTCATCGCTCTCCCATCGGATGCCGCGCTTTGCCAGCATGTGGTGGTAGCCGCTGACGCCCAGGCCGATGCTGCGGTACTTCTGATTGGTAAGCCGCGCGTATTCCAACGGGTAGAAGTTGAGGTCGATCACATTATCCAGTGCGCGGATGGCCGTTTCCACCGTGCGTTCCATATAGGCCTCGTCCTCCACCGCCAGATTACCGAGAGACAGACTCGCCAGGTTGCAGACCACAAACTCACCGGGGAGTGTGGCCGTCACCACCACTGTGTCGCCGTTCTCCGTGTGCACCTCAGTGCTGATATGCTCGATGGGCGCCATGTTCTGTGCGATCTCCGTGCAGAGATTGGAGCAATAGATCATTCCCGTGTGGCCGTTTGGGTTCATACGATTTACGCTGTCGCGGTTGAAGGCGAAGGGCGTGCCGGTCTCCACTGCCGAGCGAAGCACCAGCCGCACGATGTCCTTGACGGTGACGCTGCGCTTTTCGATGCGCGGGTCATTGACGCAGTCCAGATACCGCTTCTCCCATTCCGTACCCCAGTAATCCTCCAGTGCGTAGCCCTTGACCGTGAGGATCTCATGCGGACACATGAGATGCCACGGCGCGTCTATGTTCTCCTCCGCCAGTCGCCAGAAGAGATCCGGATAGCACACGGCGGGAAACACATCATGCGCCTTCATGCGGTCGTCGCCGTTGTTGGTGCGCAGTTGAAGGAATTCAGGCAGATCCCGGTGCCATGCGTCTAAGTAAACCGCCGCAGCGCCCTGCCGCATCCCCAACTGATCCACCGCCACGGCGGTGTCGTTGACCAACCGGATCCAGCGGATAACACCGCCCGCCGCCCCTTGAAAGCCGCGGATGGTGCTGCCTGCAGCGCGCACCTTACCGAAGTACATCCCCATTCCACCGCCAAATTTAGAGACCTTTGCGAAGTTGTCCAGCGAGCGGTAGATGCCGTCCAGACTGTCCGGCACAGTGTCCACAAAGCAGCTTGAAAGCTGATGGTAGGGCTTTCGTGCGTTGGACATGGTAGGTGTCGCCATCGTGACCTCCATACGGCTGAGCATATCGTAAAAGCGTTTTACCCACCCCATGCGGTCAGAGCCTTCGTTCATAGCAAGATGCAGCGCGATACCCAAAAACATCTCCTGCGGTGTTTCCAGCGGCACGCGGCTGCGTGACTGGATCACATAGCGTTTGAGCAGCAGGTCAAGGCCGGAGTAGGTGAACAACTCGTCCCGTTCCGGGCAGAGAAAGTCCTCCGCCATAGCGATCTCCTCGTGGGTATAGTGGGCAAGAATATAGTCACCGTAGAGTCCCTTATCCGTCAGATAGCGAAGCCTGCCATAGAGGTCGCCGACGCCGCGCCCCTCCCATTCCTGTGCGTTGCGACAGCGAAAGGAGTGGTTCAGAAGCCGCGCCGCGATGAACTCCCACTTGGGTGCCTCTGCCGTAGTCAGCTCTACCGCTGCCTTGGTCAGTGCCTCAGCCCTCTCATCCTCCGTCATGCCCGGGCGACAGAAGCTCTCAAACTTCATTTGAAGCGCCGCGAGGGAGTAGATTTCCTCGGTAAAATCCATCTGGATACGGCGCAGCACCTCGTCAAGCGAGTTATCCCCCACCGTCTGCGCGATGGTATGCCGGACGCGGCGCAGCGCAGACCGCTTTTCGCGATAGAGGATGTACGCCTTGGCCACCTCATAGTGTCCGCGCTCCATGAGCGTCCGCTCCACCTCGTCCTGCACACGTTCCACGGTGAGCGGTACTGTGACGGAGAGATTGTTGAGAACGGCGGCGAGGATCTCCTCCAGTTCTCCGCCCCCAATCTCCCTTCCCTGTCCATCAAACGCTTTTTTCATGGCGTTGAAAATTTTCTCCTGTTGAAAAGGAACAGACTTCCCGTTTCGTTTTCTGATCTCCATTTCGATCCTCTCATCTTCTCCGGTCACTTTTCATGTCCTTTTGGGCAAAGAGCGGGCAAGCGCAGTATCACGCTTGCCCGCTCTATTTTTGAAAGCCGGTTTTTCTGCAGCCGACACGGCGGGGCTGTTTGTTGTCTGTTGTCTTGGTTTTGGCTTTCCTGCCAGTTACTTCATAGATTCCAGAATGGCGTCCGCCAGTGCTTCCAGCTCAGTGCGCTTGTCCGTGCCCATGGACGAGGCGAGGCTGAGCCGCTCGTTGAGCACCGTCATGTTCTTAAGCTCATCGTTGACAAATTTCTGCATGAGGTCACCGGACTTCACCGCCCATGAGCCGTTTTCAATGATGGCAAAGGTGCGGTTTTGCAGATTCAGTGCCTTCATATCCATGAGGAAGTCATGCATGGCGGGGTAGATGCCGAGATTGTAGGTCACAGAGGCCAGGACAATGTGACTGTACTTAAACGCCTCGGAAATCAGCTGGGAGACATGAGTGGAGGACACATCGTACATCGCCACCTTGCTCATGCCCTTATCGCAGAGCGACGCCGCCAGCGCCTGCGCCGCGTTCTCCGTGTTGCCGTACATGGAGGCGTAGACGATGAGCACGCCCTGGGTCTCAGGGGCATAGCGGCTCCATGTGTCGTACTTTTCGATGAACCAGCCCAGATCCTTGCGCCACACGGGGCCGTGGAGCGGGCAGATGTACTGGATCTGATCCAAAACGCCGCCGGCCTTTTTCAGCAGGAGCTGGATGTGAGGGCCGTACTTGCCCACGATGTTGGTGAGATAGCGGCGGGCGTCGTCCAGCCAGTCCCGCTCGAAGTCCACCTCGTCGGCGAACAGCTTACCGTCCAGCGCGCCGAAGGTGCCGAAGGCGTCGGCGGAAAAGAGGACGCCGTCGGTGACGTCGAGGGTCACCATGGCCTCCGGCCAGTGAACCATAGGCGCGCCCACAAAGGTGACGGTGTGCTTGCCAAAGGAGAAGGTGTCGCCCTCCTTCACCTCGATGCACTCATGTCCGTCCACATGGAAGCCGAACTGCCGCATGAGCATGAATGCCTTCTCGTTGGAGATCAGCTTCACCTTAGGATGGCGCAGCAGGATCTCCTCGATGCAGGCGGCGTGATCCGGCTCCAGATGGTTGACCAGCAGGTAGTCCAGCTCGCGGCCATCCAGCACATACGCCAGATTTTCCAAAAGCTGGCGGCAGGCAGACCAGTCCACCGTGTCAAAGAGCACCGTCTTTTCATCCAGCAGGCAGTAAGCGTTGTAGCTTACGCCCCGGGGAATGGGAAAGCAGTTTTCAAACAGGGCCAGGCGATGGTCGTTGGCGCCCACCCAGTAGAGGTCGTTTGTTACTTTACGCACGCAATACATCTTATCTTACCTCCTTCACGGCTCAAGCCTTTACAAATTGATCCTTCGTCTCCGCGCACTCCGGGCACACCCACTCGGCGGGAAGCTGCTCAAAGAGCGTACCCGGCGCGATCTCGCCGTCCTCGTCGCCCAACTCCGGCACATACTCGTAGCCGCAGCCGCTGCAGACGTAGCGGTCGCCGATGGGGGCGGGCTTCGGCGGTGTGGGCCGCTTCATCTTTACCATAGGCGGCGCGGGCAGCTTTTCGCCGCTATCCAGCGCAGCAGTGAGCAGGGGCAGGATCTCCTCCACATCGCCCACGATGCCGTAGTCGCAGTTCTTGAAGATAGGCGCGTTACCGTTCTTATTGATGGCCACGATGGTGGAGGCGTCCTTGATGCCCTTAAGGTGCTGGGATGCGCCGGAGATGCCACAGGCGATGTACAGATTGCCGGTGAACTTCTGACCGGACATACCCACATAGCGGTTCAGCGGCAGATATTTGAGAGTCTCCGCCACAGGGCGGGAAGAACCGATGGCCGCGCCGGCAGCCTTGGCCAGCGACTCTACCAGTTTCATGTTCTTTTTCTCCCCGATGCCCTTGCCCGCGGAGACCACCCGCTCCGCCTGCGGGATGGGCGTATCCATAGGGATGCCCACGGAGAAGTCGTGACCATCCTTCTTCAGCGCCGCTACAAGGTCGGCCACCTGCTGGGCAGCATCCCCTTCCCGGAAGATGGTCTTTTTGCGAATGCCGGTGATGGGCGCGGGTTTCTTGGCCGCCGAACGGCTCTCGCCGCCGGAGCTCTTGCCCAGCCTGCCCACCAGATGAGAGGCGATGACCACCCGCTGGATCTCGTTAGTGCCCTCGTAGATGGTGGTGATCTTGGCGTCGCGGTAGGCCCGTTCCACCTCCATGCCCTTGAGGAAGCCACTGCCGCCGTGGATCTGCAAGGCATCGTTGGTGACCTCCAGCGCGATGTCCGAGGCGTACATCTTCGCCATGGCGGACTCCATGCCGTAAGGCGCGTGCTGCTCCTTCAGCTCCGCCGCGGAGTAGATGAGGAACCGGGCGCAGCGCAGCTTGGTGGCCATATCCGCCAGCTTGAAGGCGATGCTCTGCTGGGCCGCGATGGGCTTGCCGAACTGGACGCGCTCCTTGGAATAGCTCAACGCGTGCTCAAACGCGCCTTGGGCGATGCCCAGCGCCTGCGCGGCGATGCCGATGCGTCCGCCGTCCAGCGTGGACATGGCAATCTTGAAGCCCTCGCCCTCCTTGCCCAATAGGTTTTCCTTGGGAACCTTCACGTCGTTGAAGATCAGCTCCGCCGTGGAGGAGGAGCGAATGCCCATCTTGTCATAGTGGTCGCCGAACTCAAAGCCCTTCCAGCCCTTCTCCACGATGAAAGCGGAGATGCCCCGGGTGCCGATGTCCGGCGTGGTGACGGCGAAAACCACATAGGTGTCCGCCTTAGGGGCGTTGGTAATGAAGATCTTGCCGCCGTTGAGGAGGTAGTAGTCCCCCTTATCCAGCGCCGTGGTCTCCGTGCCGCCGGCGTCGGATCCGGCGTTGGACTCCGTGAGGCCGAAGGCGCCGATCTTCTCGCCCTTGGCCAGCGGAACCAGATATTTCTTCTTCTGCTCCTCGGTGCCATAGGCGAAAATGGGCCATGAGCCGAGGGAGACGTGGGCGGAGAGGATTACGCCCGCGCCGCCGTCCACACGGGCCAGCTCCTCCACCGCGATGGCGTAGCTCAGGGCATCAAGACCGGCACCGCCGTACTCCTTGGGGTAGGGAATGCCCATCCAGCCCAGCTTACCCAGCTTCTTGACAGCCTCCTCGGGAAACTCATTGTTCTGATCCATTAAAAATGCGAGGGGCTTGATCTCCTCCTCCGCAAAACTCCGGATCTTCGCGCGCAGCTCTTCGTGCGCCGCCGTGGTTTGAAACAGCATATGGGTACCTCCTCTTAAAATTTTACAGCTTGCTTGTATCTTGGGGATCGGATCCGCCGGTCAGCAGCCTGCGCAGGCTCACGGCACGGAACGCCTCGTCCTGCTTTTGCTGCAAGGCCGCCAGCTGACAGTGGATGGCGCACCGCCCATGCTTGTCCTGCCAGCGGCATTCATATCCCGGCTCCATGCAGGCGCACAGGATGCCCCGCTCCCCCACGACCCCCATGAGATCGTAGAGGGAGGTCGCGTCCAGATCGCAGGACAGCGCGCAGCCGCCGAGGGCGCCGCGGCTCACCCGCACCAAATTGCCGGCGGAGAGCTTGCGCAGAATCTGGTAGGCAAACTGATTGGGGATCAATTCCGTTTCCGACATCTCGGCCACCGAATGCTTCTCCCCGTCCAGCAGCACCCGCAAAATGCGCAGTGCGTAGTCCGTCTCTTTGGTGATGATCATGCTCCACATCCTCTTTTCGCTTGCTTGTTAATGCCATTATATCAATCTTGATAAATTTTATCAAGATAATTTCCAAAAAAATATATCGTTTTAACACAGACCGCTCCAGCCCGGGTCAGCTTCGCTTTCCATTCAGCGAAAAGCCATGTTCCTTACAATATAGAAGCCGAAAAAGCTGTGCCGTGGCAGTCCGCCGAAAGCAGAAAAGACTATGCCTGAAAACCAGAAAGCGGAGAAATTGGTTGGGGCTCGCAGGGGTCGCCCACCCAAGGCGGATAAGGCGGTCCCTGGCAAGTCCAAGGCAAGCACCAAAGTGCGTGCTTTTCATTTTATATTCGACACATTATGTTATGATATGCAGTAAATGTTCCATCTTACCGTCCCATTCTCTGCTGGAATCGGCGCACTCTTTCAGTTCAGTTTCGACTTCAGCATTTATCGGCAAGTTTTTCTTATAGCGGATGGTATGCTCAAGACTTGCCCAGAAGTCCATAGCGATTGTACGGAGTTGTATCTCCACCGGCACATGGATCACTTTTTCCGCAAAGAATACCGGCAGCCGGAGCGTCAGGTGCAGACTGCGATAGCCATTTGGCTTAGGGTGTGAAATATAATCTTTCTCTGTGATGATTTCAATGTCAGACTATTTTTTTAAGCACTTTGCCAAAAAGAACACATCCTCCTCGAAAGAGCAGATCACCCGCACACCGGCAATATCCATGATATTTGTCTGCATGGTCGGAAAATCCAGAGGAAGTCCGCGTTTCTGCATCTTATTCATAATGCTGGACGGCGACTTCAAGCGGCTTTTTATACTTTCTATCGGATTGCGATCATGCTGCAATGAAAACTCTTCGTTTAGAATTTCCAACCTGCTTTCCAGTGCTTTCAGCGCACATCGGTATTGCAGCATGACTTCCTGATACCTGCGATTTTCGCTTAAAAGGCGCTGGCACTGCAAATCATCTAAGCCTTTATCTGCCGCAACCGTCAAGCCAAATAAATTCTCACTCATAGCTTCTCCATTCCGCAGGGATAGGCGCTCCGCGCTGTCTGCCGCTCTTGTATTACGACCTGATAAAAACTGTATCCGCCGGAGAGATGGGAACAGGTGAAACCGTACTGCGTCAAAAGTCGGCAGGCCAGATAACTGCGAAGCCCTGTCTGGCAATTCACATAAACAGGCTTACCCCGGTCTAACTCGTCCAAATGCTCCCGCAGATCGTCCAGTGGAATATTGCGGAATCCATTCAAGTGCCCACGCCGATATTCGCCTTCTGTACGGACATCCAGCAGTGTCGCATTGCCATCGCAAGGCAAGTCCTCAACCTCATTCCAATGGAACTGCCGTACCTTCCCGCTCTCCAAATCCTCGATCATAAAACCGGCCATATTGACCGGGTCTTTGGCAGAGGAATAGGGCGGCGCATAGGAAAGGTCAAGCTCCGTCAGTTCCAAGGCTGTCATTTTTGCGCGAATGGCCGTTGCCAGTACATCAATGCGCTTGTCCACGCCCTCGCCGCCAACGATCTGCGCACCCAGCAGCCGCAGGCTTTCTTTTTCATACATCACCTTCATTGCCATAGACTGTGCGCCGGGATAATAGATAGCGTGGGATGCCGGGAATAATACGACTTTGTCGTAAGCGATCCCTGCTGCCTGCGCTGCCTTCTCATTGATCCCCGTGGAGGCCGCTGTCAAGCCAAACAGTTTCAGAACAGACGAGCCCTGAGAGCCGTGAAAGCGGCTGTTTCCGCCGCAGATATTGTCAGCGGCAATGCGTCCCTGCTTGTTGGCAGGCCCCGCCAGCGAGATCAATGCTTTTTGGCCGGTCACGAAATGGGTGACCTCTACGGCATCGCCCACAGCGTAGATATCCGGCACGGAGGTTTCCATCCGCTCGTTGACAGCGATGCTGCCCCGGATGCCCAGCTCAAGTCCGGCCTCTTTTGCCAGATGGGTGTCCGGCGTGACGCCGATGGCCAGCAGCACCATGTCGGAGCGCAGCGGCTCACTTTCCTCCAGCAGCGTCAGCACGGAATCTCCGTCCTGTCGGAATCCGGTGACGGTTTCATCCAACCGCAGAGCCACACCGTGTCTGCGCATTTCCGCATGGACAAAGCTGGCCATATCCGCATCCAGCGGCGCTAATAGCTGCTTCAGACGCTGGACGATGGTAACCGAAACGCCCATCTCCACAAGGTTTTCCGCCATTTCCAGACCGATAAAGCCGCCGCCAGCCAAAACAGCGGTTTTCGGCTTCTGATCCTCTACAAAGCGTCGAATGCGGAGGGTGTCTTCCACGGTGCGCAGGGTAAAGACCCGCTCGCTGTCCACACCGGAAAGCGCAGGAATCGTCGGCTTTGCGCCGGGGGCAAGAAGCAGTTTGTCATAGGTTTCCGTGTAGACCTTCCCGCTGTCCAGTGCGTGGACGGTGACGGTTTTCTCTGCGGGATTGATCGCAGTTACTTCCTGCCGTACTCGCACATCAATGCGAAAGCGATCCCAAAAGCTCTCCGGAGTTTGCAGCGTCAATTCTTCCTGCTCCTTGATCACACCGCCCACATAATACGGCAGACCGCAGTTGGCATAGGACACATAGCCGCTGCGCTCGATCATGATGATCTGCGCGTGTTCATCCAAACGGCGGATGCGGGCGGCGGCAGAAGCACCGCCCGCCACACCGCCTACGATTACAACTTTCATCTTGCGCCCTCCACCATTGCGGCAATCTCCGACTTAGGCCGATAGCCCACCGATTTGGCAACGGCCTTTCCATCCTTGAATACGACCAGCATCGGGATACTGGACACCTGAAAACGCATTGCCAGCTCCATCTGCTCGTCCACATTGACCTTTCCCACCTTGAGCGCGCCGCTTTTTTCTTCGGCAAGCTCATGCAGTATGGGAGAGAGCATTTTGCACGGTCCGCACCAGTCGGCGTAGAAGTCCAGCAAAATGGGCTTGTCGGAACGCAGTACCTCATTTTCAAAATTCGCAGCAGTAATTTTCAGTTCAGCCATGAGTAAGGCTCCTTTCTGTTATCTTTGTTTATTCTTTGTTTTTCAGCTTGCAAATCCCCTGCGTCATGGTTCCCATGGGGCAGAAGGCACACCATGTACGGGGCTTGTAGAGCACCATGACGATGAGGCCGATGAGCAGCGAGGTCAGCATGAGGCTGTAAAAGCCGAAGCTGAATTGGGCTACCCAGTCTGTCACCGTTCCGGCAGTGTAGGCCCAGCCCCACGGCACACGGAAGGTCCAGAACAGCTTAATGGCCTCCCGCAGGGACGAAGTACCCGCAGCGACCAGATATGTCTGAAACACCATGTTGCCGAACATCGTCAGGAAAAAGATCAAAAAGCCATAACGGAACCACTTGGAGGACATCCAGCGGGGCGTGGGCTTGCAGCGGGAGCATTTAAGGTCTGTCCCCAGCTTGCTGAACAGTTGACCCCGTCCGCAGAGGTGGTTGCAAAAGTATTTGTTCCCACCAAAGATGGCTAAGAACAGCGGCAGAAGAAAATCGATCATGCCCAGCCACGCGAACAGGATATTGAAAAAGCCCAGTGCAAAATAGATGATTGCATATACCCACAGGTAATCGTACCAATGCTTTACTTTCATGCGTCAGCCCTCACTTTCACCTCAATGCAGCCGACGGGACAGAGCTTTGCGCACTTGCCGCAGCCTACGCATCGTTCCGCCTCCACAGCGGCGTAGCAGCCGCGGCGCACCTTGACGGCCCCCAGTGGACAGGTATTTTCACACACGCCGCAGGCGACGCACCGCGTCTTATCTATGGCGGCCAGTTTCTTTGACAGCATAGCGTTCCTCCCTTAATCCTGCAAGGATTTGTAATAGAGCATACAGTGGCAGAATCCCTCGAAGCCCGGATCTGCAATTTGATCCTTAAACTCCTGGCACATACATTTGGTCGCCTCTGTGCTCTCCCTGCGGCAGGGGCAGTACCCGCCGGTGCGCTTGAGTCCTTCTCTGATGGTGCTGACAATCTCCTGATCGGAATTGAGCTTGATTTTCATGTTCGCCACCTCTTTCTTGTTGATTGATTGTGGCTTTATCATACCGCAGTACAAAGCATTTTTCTGTGACGAGGTTACGTTACGGCAAATTTTTATATAAGTGAGAAAGAGCCGTGAAGCGGTATCTTACATACTGCTTCACGGCTCTTTGTTTATAGGTTTTGTTGTGCTTCCTTACTCAGCCACAGAAAACTGGTCTTTGCCAACAAAACATAAGGGGCATTCAAAATCATCCGGAATATCTTCCCATTTTGTACCCGGTGCAATGCCGCCTTCCGGATAGCCATTTTCTTCGTCGTATTCCCAACCACACACATCGCATACATATTTCATAATGAAATTCTTCTTTCTTGTTTTTTATTTCGCACACAACATTAGCCCGACTTTATCGTCATCAGAAACAATAACGATTCCTATCTTACTCAAAGAATATCCACAGCTTCCGCTTGTTTTACTCTCTTTGTTTTCTTATTCCCTGAAATCATTTTATGACCCGTATATACTGCCATAACCATGCAGATCAAGGAACTAAGCGCAAGGTACTTATGCGTTGTTTTTGAGCCTTTATATCCAGTGCAAAAAGTTCCAAACATGGTAATTACCGCTCCGATTGACCAATATTTATGTGCTTTCATGACTTGTTTGCCTCCTGCCTGCAATACATGACATTCAGTTCTCTATGTTGGTTCTAAGATACCATGCGCGGAACGATCACGCTTTCCACAGACTGTGGAGGTTGCAGTAGGCGTAGACCGCCTCGACTTCGTCGCCCTCGCAGAGCGCAAAGCAAACCTCCGGCTTCTCGCCCGGGTGCAGTTCCTTGCGCTGGTTGCCCTGATTGGTGTGGAGGGACACCCACTCGATGTAGTGCTCCGGCAGCATGGGATGCTCTACGGAGCCGACCTTGACATGAACGATGCCGTTTTCCACAGTCCAGACAGGGACGTGCTTCTCCACGGCGGCGTCGGTGGTACCGGGGATGATCTCGCTCATCGGCTCACCGCAACAGATGACGGGAACGCCCGTGTCCTTGACCTTGGCAATGATGTTGCCGCAATGCTTGCAAATGTAAAACTTCTGCTCCATGATTCGTTCTCCTTTTCTCTTTAATAGTTTTCTGCGTGAATTTCAAAGTAGCTCTGGGGATGGTTGCAGGTCGGGCAGACCTCCGGTGCTTTCTCACCGATCACGATATGCCCGCAGTTGCGGCACTCCCATACCTTGACCTCACTCTTGGCGAAGACCTCCGCCATCTCCACATTGTGCAGCAGGGCACGGTAGCGCTCCTCATGATGCTTTTCAATGGCGGCTACCAGGCGGAAACGCTGGGCCAGCTCATGGAAACCCTCCTCGTCGGCGGTTTTGGCAAAGCCGTCGTACATATCCGTCCACTCGTAGTTCTCGCCCTCAGCGGCGGAGAGAAGGTTTTCGGCGGTGTCGCCAATGCCGTTCAGCTCTTTGAACCACAGCTTGGCGTGTTCCTTCTCATTATCAGCGGTTTTGAGGAACAGCGCCGCGATCTGCTCGTAGCCTTCCTTCTTGGCCTTGGATGCAAAATAGGTGTATTTGTTGCGCGCCTCGGACTCACCGGCAAAGGCAGCCATCAGGTTTTTTTCGGTTTGAGTTCCTGCGTATTTCGTTTCTTTCATGGCGGATACTCCTTCCTGTTTTTCTGCTTTTATTGTAGCAAATCTATGATTTTCTTCTGTAACGAAGTCACATTTCTTTTTATTTTAGACGATTTAGTCTGTTCTTATCCCGCAGCGTGATTGCACCACGCTTCAGCTCCACCAGCCCGTCCTCCGAGAAGCTTTTGAGCATCCGTGCCACTGCCTCCCGTGCCGAGCTGATGTGCTGGGCGATCTGCTCATGGGTCATGCGTATCGTGTCGGAGCCGGTACGTTCCGCTTCGGCAAAGAGAAATTCTGCCAGCCGCTGATCCAATCCCTTGAACATAATCTGCTGCATCGCCCACATCACATCAGAAAACCGTTTCGTTGCCAGTTCATAGAGAAAACAGCGGACATGGAGATTTTTCTCCTTGAGTGCAGCAATGACATTTGTAGAGATAATCAGAATGTCCGTATCCATTCCGGCAGTCATTTGTGTATCAAAGGTGATCTGACTGATCACGCAGGAGGCGGAAAGCACGCATAGTTCGCCCGGATACAGGCGGAACAGCGTTACCTCCCGCCCCTCATCAGAGAGAAGATAGGTGCGGATCTCGCCGGAAAGAATAAACAGCATTCCGAGACATTCATTGTCGCTGCTGTGAACGAACGCACCCTTTTTATAATGACGGACAAAGGCACTTCGGCGTAGTGTGTCCATTTCGCGTTCGGTCAAGGATGACCAGAACGGAAGTTGTGTCAGTGTGCGTTCCATATCAATGGCAGCTATGCTTGCCGCAGCCGTGGTCACCGTAGGAGTGACCAGCCTCGCCGTGTTCATGGTCATGGTGGTCACAGTGAACATTGGGATCGTAGCCCAAACTTCCGTTGAGCAATGCGCTCACCGCCGCGTCAGCGTCCCCGCTGACATCGCCGTAGAGCTTGATGCCCGCTTCGGCGAGTGCTGCCTGCGCACCGCCGCCGATGCCTCCGCAAATCAAAGTGTCCACGCCGTTCTGCATCAGGAATCCTGCCAGTGCGCCGTGACCGCTGCCGTTGGTATCAACGACTTCCGCATGGACGATTTTGCCGTCCACAGATTCATAAAGCTTGAACTGCTCGGTGTGACCGAAATGCTGAAAGATCTGACCGTTGTCATAGGTAACTGCAATTTTCATAATGGAATCTCCTTTGCAAGTTTTGCCTGATTTTTCCATGTTGGCTCTCTGCATCCGGCAGCAACGGCCGCAGTGAGCTGCCTCCTGTCCTCCGCAGATGCGGTAGTTTCCCCCGGTGATGTGCAGCGGTTTCCCGTGGACAAGACACGCTACGATCTTGCTCCGTGCGCTTTCGTAAATCTCCTGCACGGTAGAGCGGGAAATCTCCATTTGAGCGGCACACTGCTCGTGGGTTTGCTGCTCCAAGTCAACCAGCCGAATGACCTCGTATTCGTCCAGCGTCAGCAGGATCGGCTCGGTATTCTCGCACCCGTTAGGACAGAATGTATCGACCTGTGGTACGCCACAAATTCGACGGCACCGTGGCGGTCTTGGCATGGGAGCTTTCCTCCCTTTGTATTCGGTATATTCCAATTATAGCACTTTGAGCAGAAAAAGCAATTTTTCAAAAGCTGCTACATTTTCCGTCCTCATATGTGTGCTGGCTGATATTCGGTGTCGAAGACTACGTGTGAGCCATGTTCGTATTGTCAGATTATCTACATTTGACAGAACTTCGCAGGGTATCCTCTTCCGAATAGTTCGCATTGATGTCCATCGGGTTGATATACTGCGCGCTGGAAGGGCTGATTTTAATGACCTGCCCCTCAAATTTCTTCACCAGTGCCGTGTACTCGGCTTCCGGATCGCACACAATTACATCGTCATCCGTCACCAGAAACGCATTGGCGATTTCTCGCTTGGCAGAGAAGGATTTACCGGAACCGGGAGTACCCAGAAAAGTCCAGACGGCGCAGGTTGCAGTTGTACTTCTGCGCGATACTGGAAGCTTGAAACACATTGGTTTCCAGCTCCTGCTCCGTCTCGCCGGTATTCATCACCAGAAAGGTCAGCAGGAACATACGCTCATTCTGGCTCTGCAATTCCTTCAGCAGTGCCTTTGCGTCCCTGCCGTAAGTTGCCAAATCTGACGGAATGATGTCCATATCGTATCCGGAACGGACAGCTTTCTTCTGTTCCTCAATCTTGGAACGATCCAGCTCCGTAATGGTGTGCTTGATGGATTTGATTGCTTTGTTCTGGTCTACCGACTGAATGTGCATGGTCACAATCTGGCTGGATTCCATATCCAGAAAGTCCTTCAGCAGCTGATCCGACAGGTCGGAAGCCGTAATCTGGAGATAGGACATGGAACCATACATCCCACCCATCTGAAAAACACGGTTCTTCGGAAAGGCAAACCCGGTCGGGGCAATAAAGTCCTTTACCGACAGCCCGCTCTCCGGCAGCCACTTCCAATCGAAATTGAATCGGTCATGGTCACCCATGTGGAACATATCGTGCATCAGATGAAGCCGTTCCTTACCGTTCAGCAATTTTGCCCGGACACCCAAGCGTTTGAAGTTGTTCATCAGGTCGATCTCAATGTGATTGAGCCTCGGCTTTGCCTGTTTCATGGATTCTGCTTCAATGCCAAACGTCAGGTACTTCGTCTTGGTCAGGCCGTTGTTGCCCTGGGCAAGCTGGCGGCGCAGCATGGTGCTGTACTCCGTGCGCACCGGATTGAAATGATCCTTCTGGTACGGGATGCGCACCATCTTCTCAAAATTCGAGGCATCCGTAGCCATATTCATAAAAGAAAGCTCAAAGCGGATACTCAGAGAGCCGTTCCACCCGCATCTGATAATCTCCTGGGAACTCCTGCCGGAGCTTGCCGTATTCCGTGTCAGAGAGAAGGACATTTTCGTATGAGCCATACCGGTGCTGGATTTCCTTCTTCTCTCTTTTATTGATTGTTTCAGTACTTGTTCTATTAGTACTTAATTGCGCGGGATTTTCCGTAACCGGTGTGTCCGTATCCGGATTTACCGTATACGGCTTTTCCGTACACGGCTTTTTCCTTGGCATCTCATAGATCACATACTCCGCTCTGCCCATCCGACCGTTACTCTCACGCTGCTGGTTCCTTTCCAGATATCCAAGACGTTCCAGTTCTTTCAGAGCTGTAAGCACCCCATCTACGCCATCCGGTGTAATCGAAGATAATCCCCGTACCGAATAGTTCCATGTGTCCGGTAAACTAAGCAGCATAGAGAGAAGTCCTTTTCCTTTCAGGCTGAGACCCTGATCCCGCAAGTGGTAATTGCACATCGTTGTGTAATTGCTGTTTTTCTCAACCCTGAATACCGGCATGGTGCTCACCATCCTTTTTCGCAGGCTCCGTTTTTTTCTTCGGACATTTGCGCGGACGATCTTCGCTGTCCTCCCGTCGATGGTATTTGCCGGTATCCTGCATCATGCGTTCAAACGCCTGAAGGCGTCCCTCTGTAAAAAGCGTCATTCGATCACACCCCATTTCTTAAACAACTTGAAGAGATGATTCTTTCCCTTGCAGGTCACTCTCGTCTGCTGCACCAGTTTTCCGCTTCTGCCGTAGCAATCCCGGACAATAAAATAGCCCCTTGCAGATTTGTCTGCAAAAGGCATCAGCCAGCCGCTTGGACTGCGGTACAGATAGCGATGATCCAGTAAGAGAGCTACTGCCGTCTTCTCCGGGATTCCGATTTCCTTACAGAAATTCCGGATACAGGTGCAATCCTCAGAATTTACAAAGGTGTCGAAGTAGTTTGCCTTGGGCTGCGCCGCATCCAGCTGTTTGCGGATACCCTCAAGCTGCTCTCTCTCGGCTACAAGCTCCTGCGCCAGAGTGTAGATGACCTCCGGATGCTAAATCACCTGATCCAAAATAGAATCGCTCATATACACACCATGCTTTCGGATGGACGGGAGAACTTCATCAAACACCCAGTGTTCAAACCGTTCTGCCGATGGCAGCTTGCTGTGAACGATCAGCCGGTAAACATCACCTTCCGTGATAAAGGAGATTTCAACGACCTGCTCTCCAGCATCTCCATACTGATTCACCTTCTGAACGACCACCTCGCGTTTCATTAGGGGGCCTCTACAATGGCGTTTCACTGCGGCGTAGGGATTCACATATCCCAACGCTTTCGCCACGTCGCTTGCACAGAAGAAGGTCTTGCCTGCCTCCTGTAACAACCGGATCGAACCAAACTCCTGGTTCTCAAACACCTCCATCATCTGCCTCGACTGTCCGCCATGACTGCCCACATCGGTGTCATGGGTCTTCTGATTAAAATCCGTCATACCTGTTACCTCCTGCTCAAATTTGTCTCGCCGGATTTCGGGCGAAAAAAATAGAGCCTCGACCCATTCTCGTTTTCAAAGAATGAGCCAAGGCTCTATGTAACAGGATACCTGATATTATTTTTTTGCAGAATTCGTCAGAACTCGCCAAACGAACCTGACACTGTTTTTCATTCCGTTTCAGCCAGATGTTTGCCGAAAATCTGTCAAGGATATGGGGCTAATTTCCCCTCCAAAATGGCCTTCTGTAAACCCATTTTCCCACCCATTAGGCTCAAAAATAGGCCGTAAACCCATGGTAAACCCATCAAAATGGGTTAATTTGAAGTCAAATTTCCTCAAATTTCACCATCGGAATCAGATGATTTCAGGCATAGAAAAAGCCCGGAAAATGGCGTATTTCCGGGCTTTTTTAGCATTATTAAGCTGTAGATTATCGCTTGCTGAACTGCGGAGCGCGACGAGCTGCTTTGAGACCGTACTTCTTACGCTCTTTCATTCTCGGGTCACGAGTTAAGAAGCCTGCTTTCTTCAGTACCGGACGGTAATCAGCGTCTGCCTGAAGAAGTGCACGGGAGATGCCGTGTCTTACAGCGCCAGCCTGACCTGTGAAGCCGCCGCCACGTACATTTACAAGTACATCGAACTTATCAACTGTCTCGGTTGCTACGAGCGGCTGACGAACAACCACTTTCAGGGTCTCAAGACCAAAGTACTCGTCGATGTCTCTTTTATTGATAGTAATCTTGCCGGTTCCCGGTACAAGGTATACTCTAGCGATAGATTTTTTTCTTCTGCCTGTTCCGTAAAATTTGTTAGCCATTATAGTTTCCTCCTTCCAGTGCCTTTAATTAAAACTTGATTTCTAAAACTTCCGGCTTCTGAGCTGCCTGCTCGTGCTCCGGACCTGCGTATACATGAAGTTTTGTAATCATGCTTCTTCCTAAAGGTCCCTTTGGAAGCATACCTTTAACTGCTAACTCGATAACCTTCTCCGGCTTCTTAGCCATCATTTCACGAAGGGTCGTCTCTCTCATGCCACCTACATAATCAGAGTGATTGTAGTAGATTTTCTGATCCATCTTCTTACCGGTTACTTTGATCTTCTCTGCGTTTACTACGATTACATAATCGCCGCAATCCATGTGCGGTGTGAAGATCGGTTTGTTCTTGCCTCTTAATACCTTTGCTACCTCAGATGCAAGACGACCTAATGTATATCCTGTAGCGTCAACTACATACCATTTTCTTTCGATTGTTGCTGGACTAGCCATAAAACTCTTCATTGGTTGACCTCCTGTTTTACTTCATATAATTGAGATTAACTATATCATGAAATGCCTGCTCCGGGGCTTTGGTGCCGACATCTTCCTGACTCATGTCATACTGACTTATTATATTACACGCTTCCGGACGTGTCAAGCGGTTTTTCCTTGAAAATACAAGGTTTTTTCCCCGGATTTACAAGATAAGTTCGTTTCATTCCATGCATCTGATATACGCATGGGATACACATGAAAAAGGAAGACTTCCTCCTCTCAGATTCCATCTTCCCTTTTCGCCGCTTTTTAGGTTGGTAATGAACTTTTTCTCTTTTCTCAAGAGAATTTATTTGAAGGAGACTGGGAAATCTCCGTCAAACCTTATTTTTCGATAAAACCGTTCCTGCAATGGCAGAACCGATTCTGCCTATTTCTGCTTCTTCGCTTCCAGATAATCATTCAGCTCCGTATTCAGGACATTGGTAATGAACATATGTCCCGGTGCATGGGTAATGACTAACGGAAGTTTTGCATTTTCAATCGCTGCCTGAGGGGTAACGCCGCAAGCCCAGAATACCGGGATCTCACCCTCGCGGATCTCGACTGGATCGCCATAGTCTGGTTTGGAAATATCCTTAATACCGATCGCTGCCGGATCGCCGATCTGGACCGGACCGCCGTGTACGTTTGGATAACGGTCTGTGATCTCTTTGGCTTTCTGTGCGTTTTCTGGGGTCATGGGACGCATGCTGACAACCATCGGTCCCTTGAACACGCCGGCGCTCTCACACTGGATGTTGGTCTTGTACATGGAAACATTGCAGCCCTGCGCGATATGGCGCACTTCAATGCCGGCTTTCATAAGCGCCTCCTCAAAGGAGAAGCTACAGCCAATCAGGAATGCAACCGAATCTTCTTTCCAATAAGAAGAAACATCTGTTACCTCATCGACTTTCACACCGTCTCGGTAAATGAAATATTTCGGGATGTCCGTCACGATGCTCGCGCCCTCGCCCATATCGTGGATATCCGGTGTGCCCTCTACGACTTCCAGGATTGGACACGGTTTCGGGTTCTTTCTTGCAAATTCTTTAAAATCATCCGCGTACTTCTTCGGCAGGATAACCAAATTTGCCTGTGCATATCCGGCACACATGCCAGCCGTCGGGCGGGTAATCTCGCCAGTCCGAATCAGTTTCCATACTTCCGGTGGTGTCATTTTGCTATAATCTGCCATATACGTTCCCTCCATATCTTTCAATACATCTGAGGTTTATCTGAATCTTTCAGTCTCTTCCTCTAATTCAACCATATATTCAGTTCCATCGATCACAACCCGGTAGGTTCCAATCGGATTCCAGTATCTCTTCGATTCACATCCAACCGCTACCTGAATCACCGCATCGAGTTCTCCGCACGATTCCGGTACTTTTGCCAATTCTTCTTTGAGTGCCTTGAGTTTTTCCACCTGCTCAATGTAGAGCTTCTGTGCTTCCTCAACCGTTACTTTCTGGAAATGTACTTTATAACCCGGTCTGGACTGTGCAACCAGCGGAAGATCCACAGAGATAACACCAGCAATCTTCGTATAACCGCCGGTGGTCTGATGATCCGCCATCATGATAATCGGTTGTCCGTGGGACGGCACCTGAATCGCACCAAAGGCGATACCGTCTGTAATAATATCGCCACCATTTTTATGCTCGATGACCTCGCCCTCAAGACGGCAGCCCATACGGTCGGACTCATTCGTAAATGCATATGTGCTACTTAAGAACGTCTCTACACCTTTCTCGGTAAAGCAGTCATCCTGCGGTCCCATGACAACGCGGATGGTTTTCTCAGTCTGGGAGAAGTCCTCCGGCGTCACTTTTCTCTTTCTCATATTTGGAAGGGTCGTCTTCGGAGCAGCAAAACCAATCTCGTCTCCGCCGCCGATCTTTCTTCCCTGATAACCGCCTACTTTCAGCTTTAAGTTAGTGGATTTGCTGCCCATCTGTACCGGGATATCCAGCCCGCCTGCCACTGCAATGTACGCGCGGCTTCCACTTGTCATACCGGCAAAGTTCATGGAATCGCCCTTATGTACTAAAACTGCCTGATACATCGGAAGATCTTTTCCATTTACCTTCGGAACCAGATTGCCGCCGGTTACTGCGATAATATTGTCTTCTGTAAATTCCATCATCGGTCCCATCAGGGTTACTTCCAGAACCGCCTCGTTTTCATCATTTCCCACCAAAATATTCGCGATCGCTGCGGAACGCTGATCCATAACGCCTGATACAGACATACCGGACTCCTGATAGCCGGTGCGTCCCATGTCCTGTACGGTTGTGAGGAATCCGCCGCTTGCAAACTTAATGCCCATCTTTATACCTCCTTATCGTACACAACGTATTTGTAGGTTCCATCTTCGACTTCTTTTTCGATCTTTTTATACTCTTCCTCGGTTACTGCAGCAAACTTGATATACTGTCCCGCTTCCAGAAGCACTGGTTTCTCGCGGTCTGCATCATAGAGTTTTAACGGAGTCCGTCCAATTAACTGCCAGCCTCCCGGAGATGCTACCGGGTAGATACCGGTCTGCTCACCGGCAATACCAACGGAGCCGCCCTCAATCTTCACTCTCGGGCTCTTCAGACGCGGGGTTGCGATCTCTTTGCTCATGCCGCCCAGATATGGGAATCCAGCGATGAATCCAATCATGTAGATTAGATATTCTTCAGATGTATGAATCTTGATGACCTCTTCCACGGTCTTGTGATTGTGCTCCGCAACATTTTCAATATCCGGACCCATCTCTCCGCCGTAGAGAACCGGAATTTCGATAACAGTTGGCGGCGGGATCGGAATGCTGGATAAGGAACCCATCAATTTATCAAATTTTTCTGTGAGTGCCTTGAATCCGATCACTTCCGGATGATAATGTACTAATAAGGAGCGGTATGTCGGAACCGTCTCCACAATTCCCGGTATATCGCTTTTTTCAACCGCAATCTTGAATGCGCGGATTTTCTTGTTGATCTCCGGGCTGATTTCATTGCCAAACTCAACGCACACAGCGCTGTCGCCCGCTACAAGGTATCTTACCTCGCTCATATATACCTCCTGTCAGATAAACGAAGCCCCCGCCTGCCTGTTCTGCTTTTCTTCGAAAAACCTAAAAACTGCTTCCGACCCAACAAGCCAGTTACAGGGAAACGCCCGGCAGACCTGCTGCCATAAGCCAGCCATCTGCGTGCTCATCCAGCCAGTCCGCCGGGCGCCTGTCCGTTTAATCGTTTTTTATTATTTTACCACATTTTTTGCATTTTTTCATTCATTAACCAAAGATGGTAAGAATCTTCGGCAGAGCCTTGATTCCGGAGTAACCGGTCAGAAGAACAACGCATACACCAAGTACGATGAGTACGGTCGGATGTTTGTAATTTTCACCGACGATATCTTTCCTGCGGCTTGCCAGAAGAATGACAAGCAGTGTAATCGGAAGAATCAGTCCGTTTACGGAACCTGCCAGAACCAGAAGAGTTGCCGGCTGTCCAAGTAATGTCATGATAACGGTCGATACAGCGATGAAGCCGATAACGAACCATTTCTCATTCTCCATGATGAACGGATGCAGGGTCTTTAAGAAGGATACGGATGTATACGCTGCACCGATGATGGAGGTGATAGCTGCAAACAGGATAACCAGACCGAAGATCTTGTAACCGATGATGCCTGCGCCTGCCTTAAAAGCTGCTGCTGGCGGGCTTGCTACCCATGCTTCGCTTCCAACTACTTCCGGAGTTGCTGTAACAACGCCTAAAACTGCGAGGAACAGTAAAATTCTCATAACTCCCGATACGCTGATGCCCATTAATACGGAGCGGCGAACATGCGGAAGATCCTTGGTTCCGGAGAAACCTGCATCCAGAAGACGATGTGCACCGGAGAATGTGATGTAACCGCCGCAGCTTCCGCCAAGCAAGGTAATAATCGGGAATACCAGGTTCGGGAATTCGTTCAGATGTCCAACACTGCCGATTGCCTCAACAACCGGAGGTTTGGAACGGAATGCTACATAAAGTACGGTAACAATCATGATGCTTCCTAAGTATTTGGTCAGCTTATCCATGAAGTTTTTCGCATCCTTGGATAAGAAGATCAGAATACCGATGACACCGGCTACAACGGTTCCGACTTTCAGCGGAAAACCGAATACGATGTTAAAACCGGTTGCGGCGCCGCCGACGTTACCGATATTGAATACCAGACCGCCGAGAGACACAAGGAACGCGATGAAATATCCGAGTCCCGGAACAACTTTATTTGCGATATCTTGTCCACGCATACCGGACACACCGATGATGGACCAGATATTTAACTGGGTTGTAACATCCAGAAGAATGGTACAGATGATTGCCAGTGCGAAAATAGAGCCGTACTGACCGGTAAAGGTTGCGGTCTGCGTCAGGAAACCAGGTCCGATCGCGGACGTTGCCATCAGGAACGCGGCGCCAATCAGGGCTGTCGTGTTCGCATTACTTTTTTTCTTTTCTCCCATATTTCTCTTCTCCTTACATATGTATTAGCGGAACAGATTTTTAATCTCCACTCCCTCGGCTACCAGGGTCTCACGAATGTTCTTTACGAACTCCAGCGCTTTTGGGTTGTCTCCGTGTACACAGATGGAATCTGCCTTGATGGAAATGTCGTTTCCGTTGATGCTCTCAACTTTTCCTTCTTTTACCATTCTTACGACACGTTTGATTGCCAGGTCTTTATCTTTGATGACTGCTCCCGGAAGTTTTCTGGAAACCAGGGTTCCGTCATCGTTGTATGCACGGTCTGCGAACACCTCGCTCGCTGCCTGTAAACCAACCTCCTCAGCCGCCTTGATCATCTGGGATCCTGCCAGACCCATGAAGATGATATCTTTATCTACTTCATAGACTGCTTCACACATCGCTCTCGCCAGCTTCTCATCAACAGCTGCCATGTTGTAGAATGCACCGTGCGGTTTTACGTGCTGGATTTTTACGCCTTGGCTCTTAGTAAATGCGCTCAATGCGCCGAGCTGGTATTTCAGATATGCTTTCGCTTCTTCCGGAGTTACCACCATGTTTCTTCGACCGAAGCCCATCAGATCCGGAAATCCCGGATGTGCTCCTACTGCGGTTCCGTATTTCTTTGCCAATGCGATGGTCTTATCCATAACCATCGGATCACCTGCATGCCATCCACAGGCTACGTTGGCGGAAGACACGTACTGAAGAATTTCTTCATCCATACCAATCGTATAGTTACCGAAGCTCTCACCTAAATCACTGTTTAAATCGACATAAAACATGGTTCATTCCTCCCTTTCTTAGCTCACACATCTCATTTTTGCGGCTTAGCGTTTCTTCTGTCTGTTTTCAACAACCATCGGAAACTATTTTTAAGATGAGATGTTTTTTGTATGTTCCCCTTGTTTTTTTGCTTCTAATGATATTTTATCTGACTTTTATGTATTTTTCAATCATAATTTTAATATTTTTTAAAATAATTTAATTTATATGCAAAAATCGTGCAAAAACGCACGTTTTAGGCGTGCGTTTTTGCACGATGTGATTTTTTGCACCTTTTTACCATTCATTCCTGCACCCGGTTTACCAGACAACCGTTTTCGTCCTTCCTCCTGATACAGTTTTTCTGCTTTTTCTACTTCTCCCCGTCTTCCCGCTCCATCTTCCGTTTCATTGAGAACCGGGTGACACCGAGCAGCGCCGCCGCCCGCGTCAGGTTATTGCCGGAAAGTTTCAACGCCTCCGACATATATCGTTTCTCCAGCGCCGCGACCTCCTGCTCGAGGTCGATCGGTCCTTTTTTCAGATCTTTCAGATAGATGCAGTCCCCGCTCTCCGGCCTTTCCTCCCGCTCGACCGGCGCCAGCTCCACGTGTTTTTCCAGGATATTTCCCTGGCTGAAGAGAAAACAACGCTCAAAAATATTTTTAAGCTCCCTGACATTGCCCTTCCAGTCGTACAAGAGCAGCTCCCGCATGAAATCCGGATCCACTTTTTCAATATTGCGGGCAAAGGCTTTATTATAATAGTCAAGGTAATAGTCACAGAGCACCGGGATATCCTCGCGCCGGTCACGAAGCGGCGGAATCTCGATCTGCATGACATTCAGCCGGTAGAACAGATCCTCCCGGAATTGCCCCGCCTTGATCGCCTCCTCGAGATTTCTGTTCGTCGCCGCAATGATCCGAACATCGACCGCCGTGTCCTCCAGCGCGCCGATCCGCTTAAATTTCCGGTCATCCAGGAAGGTCAGAAGTTTCGTCTGCATCGCCATCGGCAATTCGCCGATCTCGTCCAAAAAGACCGTACCGCCGTCCGCCAGCTCAATCAAGCCCTTTTTCGTCTTGAGCGCCCCCGCAAACGCGCCGCGCTCGTAGCCAAAGAGCTCGCTCTCCATCAGGTTTTCCGGAATCGCACCGCAGTTAATGCGTACCATCAGGTTATCCTTGCGGGCGCTGTTCGCATGAATCTGCCGCGCCACAACTTCCTTGCCCGTTCCCGTCTCCCCGCGCAGGAGTACATTGACCGACAAATTTTCCCCAAGCACCTGAATAAGGTGCCGGATCCGGGCAGCTGCCTCACTGACACCTAAAAACTGCGGCACATCGCCTTTCAGGAAGACGAGTGAATCCCGGTTGCGCTTCTGCTCCAGACACCGTTTGATCAGCATATCGATCTCATCCACATCAAACGGCTTTAAAATATAATCATATGCGCCGCGCTTCGTCGCCTCAACCGCCTGGGAGACGGAACCGTACGCCGTCATCATGATGACCTGCAGTTCCTCATCTGCATTTTTGAAATTGACAATCTCATCCATCCCGACACTGTTTTCGAGGAGATTGTCGAGAAGGAGCACCCCCGGATGATATTTCCTGACAAACTCCAGCCCTTCCTCGACGGTTGCGGCTGAATAGGCGTCATATCCCCTGTCTTTCAGTCCTTCCTCCAGTGTATAGCGAATCAGAAATTCATCGTCCACAATCAAAATTCGATCCATGTGCATCCTCCTCCCTGTTTCATAACATTATACCTTAAATACTAAATTCGTGAAATACCTCATTAAATGGTCATACTATACCATTTTCCCCGGAAATCTTAAAACCACGTCTGTCCCTACCCCCGGCTTGCTCACGATCTCCATCGTTCCTCCATTTGACTCCACCAGGCGGCTCACGATTGAGAGCCCAAGCCCGGTTCCGTTGATGCTCTTTGTATAAAATGGTTCCAGCGCCTTGGAAACTTCTTCCTCCGTCATGCCTTTTCCGTTGTCCCGCACCGTCACAAGCACTTCTTTCTCCTGCGCGGCTGCCATGAGCTTGATCTGTCCCTCGCGGTCCGGTACCAGCGCCCTCAGGCTGTTGCTGATCAGGTTGTGGATGATCTGACGGAACTCATTTTCATTGAGACTCGCCCTCAGTCCCTCTTCTGCCTCCACCAAAAGCGATGCGCGGCGGCTGTCCGGTCCTTTCGCATAGATCATTCCGATCTCCTTTAAAACACCGGTCACAGAAACCTCCGTTTTCAGTGATTCACGCCGGATTGACAAAGTCAGAAGATTCATGATCAGCGCCGTAACGCGGTCGATCTCATGGATCATGCTGTCACAGAGCATCTTATCTCCGTCCTTGACTGCCCTGCCCTTTAAAAGCTGAATCCCGGAGCGGATGCCCGCGATCGGGTTCTTGATCTCATGCGCCAGCGTCGCTGCCATCCGGCTGGTATATTCCATTTTCGTGTAATTATCCATGTTTTTGAGCAGTCCCTCAAAGGTAACCGCCAGCTGCCCGATCTCGTCGTGGCGGCTGACCGCCTCAAACCGGTATTTCTGATAACTGCCCTTGTTTTCCTCGATTTCTTTACAGGTATGGCTCATCCGGCGGATGGGGCGCGTGATACTGTGGGAAATGAAAATACTTGCCTGGCAGATGAGAATCAGCGCCGCGATCGCGCCAACTACCAGATAGCTCTGCTGCTCTAAGATGCGGTTCCCGAATATTCTCTCATTTATCCGGTACTCCAGCCGCCAGCCAAATGGATTTTCCCCCTCGCTGACTGCCAGCACCGATGTATTTTTCCAACGGCTTCCGACCGTGATCTCCTCACCGTCACGGTTCAGAATCCGGATCCGCCCGCGCTCAAAATTCCGGTATTTTTCCGCGATCTCCTCCTCCGGCAGACGCTTTTCCAGGAAGTGCAAATCGCGGTTTACATTCTCAAACAGCGTATCAGCCAGCTCAAGCTCACTGTTTTTCTGCATCGTGTAGCCATTATAATAGGAAATCATACTGAAACTGCCGATTACCAGGATTCCGACCAGCACAAATGGAACCATGACCTCATTTTCAATTTGTAAAAACCAATTTGAAAGACGTTTCAGCCATTTATTCATCGCTCGTTTTCGCCTCCTTCTCGCTGTTGTCTGCCACCTTCATGTTTCCAAATGCCCGCCTTTAGCAAGCACGTTTTTTCCATATACTCTCCAGCACCGGGACAAGGACAAAAACCAGGGTCGAACACAGCGTCACCGGAAATCCCCAGTAAACCGGCAGCTCACGCGGCTGAAGCAGCACCGTCCCGGCTACCCCTGTCACAAATGCCGCCCATGCGCCCGTCCTCGTCGCCCGCTTATAATAAAGCGTACCGTAGAGAAGCGGTGTCAGAATTGCTGAAAACAATCCCCAGATATCCGCGCCGAAAAACAGGCTGTTGGACGGTGGATTTAAGGAGAGCAGAAGCGCCAGTGTTCCGCCAAGAAAGATAAAGAGCTGCGTCAGCCCCAGGATGTGGTCCTCTGTTTTCTTCCATTTTCCATACTGCGCCACCACATCGTAGGACATCATCGAGCCAATCAGAAGCAGCTGCGAATTCGCCGTCGACATGCACGCGCCGATCACGCTGATCAGGAAAAATCCGCTGAACCGCGAGCGGATCAAATAATTAATCGCGTAGACAAAAATATCGTCTGAACCGAAGTAAGAGTGCAGATAAGGAAACAGAATCCGAAGTCCCAGACCGATCTGGGTCAGGCAGAAATAAAAAAATGTCAAGAACACCAGCGAACAGATCAGGACTTTCCGCGCCGTCTCACGGCTCTTTGCCGCCACAATCCGGATCAGATACTGAGGATTCGTTGCCAGCCCCATACCCCAGCCAAAAAACATCGTGAGGTACATGGCAAGGCTGTAATCCTTCATCAGATTTCCAAAACTGTCCGTCCCGCTGCCTGCCGCATTTCGGCTGAACACCTCCGCGTTTGTCAGAAATCCGCTTCCCTCTATTCCTCCGACCACGACAAAATAAACAACCACTATGCTGATCGTGAGCATGATGAGGTTGCCGCCGTCCGTCTTGGTAACCGAATTGAATCCTCCAAAGGTAGAATACAGAATAAACAGATAAACCAGAAAAATTGCAACTTTATAATCAATATTTAAGAGCGTCGCCGCCGCGATTCCAAATCCCTTGATCTGGATCACCAGATAAAAAACGTAACCGCTCGAGAGCAGCAGGGCACAGCAGGTCCGCAGAAGGCGGGAATGGTAGCGATCCCCGATGAACTGCGGGATCGTGAGCAGGTCGCAGTCATAGATACGCCCGCTGATAAGATACAAGAGCCCCGCGCCGATGAACCACGGGATAACTGTCACGGCGATCACTGAGGTTCCATTTTCAAAAACATTGCCCGTATATCCCAGAATGGTCGCAGCGGACACCCAGGTTCCGACGAAGGTGCAAAACAGCCGCCAGAACCCGCATTTCCGTTCTCCGATAAAAAATTTTCCAATCGAATCGCTCTCACCGAACGATGATTTTCCTATGATCAGGATAATCAGCGAATAGACGCTGAAACAGACCAGATAATCAAATGTTCTACTCATACTTACTGATGTTCACCCTCGTAGATGGCTTCCAGCCAGCCTTCTTCCGCCTCCGGCTGCCGTCTCAGCCGGTAATATCCGTAGATGCTCCCCTCTTCTCCAAACGTATCCCGCACAAATACCTGTTTCGCACCATTTCGGTATGCCTGATGGATCACGCGACGGAGCACACCGTCAAGCTCTTCCGGCTCACAGCGCTCGATCGTGAGGTAGGCAAGCCCTTTCTCCGGGACATTTCTCTGATCCAGCACATAGTGCCAGTGCTTATTTTCGCCCTCCAGGTACGGTGCCAGCTCTTTTTCGTACTCCAGACTTACGAGCGTCAGCCCGCGCGCCGGGATCGTAGGACCTGCTGCCGCCCGGTTTTTCTCCTCCAGAATCTCCTCCATCTTCTCCGGCGGGTAAACGCCCATACCGATCTTAACCAGCGTCCCGGCGATGATGCGGACCATATTGTAGAGGAAACCGCTGCCGCTGATGCGGATCGTAATCAGGTCGTCCGCCTTCGTCACGGTCAGGCTGTAGATCGTCCGCACTGTCTCCTCCGCCTGGGTCCGCACCGTACAGAAACTCTTGAAATCGTGCTCGCCGATGAGATAGGATGCCGCCTTCTGCATTTTCTCTAAATCCAGATTGAAATAGCAGAAATGACTGTATAAGCGCTGCAGCGGCATATCGATCTTGCGGTTCAAAATCTTGTATTCATAGGTTTTCACGCAGTTTGCCTTGCGTGGATGGAAGGTAAGCGGCACCTCCTCCGACGCCTGGATCCGCACATCGTCCGGCAGGCGCTGGTTGAGTGCAAAGCAGATCTTATCCCCCGGAATCCGGCTCTCGGTATCGAAAACTGCCACATTTCCCATCGCATGGACACCCGAATCCGTCCGGCTCGCCCCGATGACCTGAATATCCTCTTTTAAAAGAGAAGAAAGCGCCTGGTTCAGCACCTCCTCAATGGTCACTCCGTTGGGTTGAAGCTGCCACCCGCAGTAGGCGGTTCCGTCATAGGAAACCACTAGCTTAATTCGTCTCATATATATTCCTCTATTTCTATATTTATCCTCAAAAATCTATTTTCTGCTATTTATCATACCATATAATCCCCTTTTTTTGACAGATATTTTTTTATTGACCGTCTTTTCCTATGCAAAAAGCACCTTTGGATCCTTTCATCCAAAGATGCTTTTTTCTTAGCATTCGCCATATGCTACCAGCGGTTCTCCCTCACTTACCCCCAGTGACAAGGTATAGTAAAAGACCATACCGTCAAGCTCTGATTCATAACGATACATCAGGCTGCCGTCAAGCCGCCGGATTTCTCCCAGTAAATCTCCTTTTTTCAGGCAGCTTCCTTCCCGGATAGCCGGATACCAGAATCCATTTCCCGGTGCCTCCAGATAGCGCATGGTCCGAATCTCCTTTTGCTCTATTTTCCCGGACGGAAGCACCTCTGATTCCGGGGAGCTTTCTGAATCTTTTAAATTCATTCCTTTGACTGATTCCAGAATACTTTCTGGCAAAATATCCAGGTGAACCAACAGTTCATACAGATTTATCCGATATGCATCCACTTCCCTTTCTGTCCAACGCCCCAGTCCGCCCCGTTCTAGTAGAAGAGCCGGGATTCCTTTCTGCGCTGCCCAGCTGTACAGACCATTTTTTGCCGTTGATGCCACTCTCCACGACAAAGACATTGCTCTTGCCGCTGCAGCCGCCTCTTTTTCTACCGTCTCGCCTGCTGCAATCGGAAAAAAAGCAAACGGAACTACCATCTCGTGAATATCTCCACTATGGAGATCCACAAGGAAATCCGCACCTGGATACAGATACGTTTCCACAGCTGCTGCTATCTTCGCTGACCGGCTTCCCATCTCCGTTCCCGGAAATGCCCGATTTAAATTGATACCATCCTCCGGTACCAGCTGCTTGATTTCCTTATAAAATCCACCTTCATTGGCAATCGGAAGAAATACCGCCTCTCCCTCCATCTGCCTCGGATCCAGTTCCTGAATCAGACGGGAAACTGCCAGAATTCCTATGTACTCACAGCCATGTACCCCCGCTGTAACAATCAACCGTTTTCCCGGTCTTGAACCACAAAAAGCCGCCGCTTTCAGGCTGCATTCCTCATCCACCGGAATTTCCAGCCACTGCTTCGTGCCTGCCTCCACCTTCGTTTCATATATTTTCATGTTCTATTTCCTGTTCTGAGAACTTTTCTGCTCATTTTACTCAATTCCATCTAAACGATCGCCTGCAGCAGCCTGCGCGCATATTCATCCGTTGTCTTTCCAAGTTCCCGGACCGGACAGCATTCTGTGATATGCCCGCGGTATAAAAACAGCACCTCATCGCACAGATAGGTAACCGACGTCAAATCATGCGTAATAAATACATATGTCAGATTCAGTTTCTCCTTTAAATCTATAAGCAGATCCATAACCTGCACCTGCGTATGTGCATCCAAAGAGGAAATCGCCTCATCGAACAGAATTATCTCCGGTTCACAGGCTACCGCCCGGGCAATGCAGACTCGCTGGAGCTGACCGCCGGACAATTCATGGGGATATCGATCCAGAAAATCTGCACTCAGTCCCACCATCTCCATCAGCTCTCCGGCACTTTTTTTAATTTTCTCTCTTGAAAGCTTCCGAATTCCCTTTTTACGTGCTGCTGCCCGCTGTCCCTCCGCCAGAATATCCCGTATACGGAAACGCGGGTTCGCCGAGGTTGTATAATCCTGAAAAACAATACTGATTTTCTTCTGCAGATTCTTTTTTCCCTGACGGTTTCGGTAAATCTCCTCCCCATCCAGAAGCACCTGCCCGGAATCCGGTCTTAAAAGTCCGCAAAGGACACGTCCAACCGTCGATTTTCCGCTTCCGGTTTCTCCTAAGATCCCCAGGCAGCTTCCCCTTTCCACCTGCAAAGATACGTCAAACAGCACCTGGTCCCTGGAGGTTCCAAACAATTTATCCTGACGCTCACTCCGGAAGCTGACACATATATCTTTTAATTCAAGCATAATTCCTCCTGATTATCCAGGCAAAGCCGGTAGCGCTCCATGACCGAGCGCCGTGTCTCTGCAAGCATCCGTGTATACGGATCCTTTGCATGCCTTAAGATATGTTCAAAATCGCCCTGTTCGACCAGTTTTCCTCCATTCATCACGACGATCTCGTCCGCAATCTTCGAAACCGCCCCCAAATCATGGGAGATAAATATCATCGCCGTATGACTTTCTTCCTTGATCCGCTGAAATTCCTTCAAAATTTCAGCCTGGGTGATGGCATCGATTGCCGTTGTCGGTTCATCTGCCACCAGAAGTACCGGTTTCATCGCCAGTGCCAGCCCAATCATGATTCTCTGAAGCATTCCTCCGGAAAGCTGGTGTGGATACTGCCCCAGCACTTCCTCCGGATTATGAATCCTCATTTTTTCCAATACTTCCAGGGAAGCCTCCCGGATCTTTGCCCGTTCCCAATCTGTATGGACCGCAAAGGTCTCGGCCATCTGGCTTCCAATCCGGTAAAGCGGGTCAAAGCAGGTCATCGGATTCTGGAGAACCATGCCTATCTTCTGCCCACGCAGCCGCCGCTGTTCATCCCGTCCTGCCCGGCATAGATCCTTTCCCTCAAACCATGCCTGTCCTTCTATCCGGAACTGGCGGTCCAGAAGTCCCAGAATTGCTTTTACCGTCAAGCTTTTTCCGCTTCCGGATTCTCCCAGGATGCCCAGGCACTGTCCCGGCTCTACCTCAAAGCTTACATTCTCAACCAATTTTTTCTGTTTATTCCTGGTTTTCAGTTCTACATTCAGTCCATCCACGCGCAGAATCGGCTGCACCCGCTCATGATTCAGGCTCATTTCTGCACCTCCTTCGGATCCAGCACATCCCGCAGGGCATCTCCCATCAGGTTAAACGCTGCTACCAGAATTACCACCGCAATTCCCGGAACCAGCATCTGTACCGGATTGCTGGTGAGGACATTCTTCGCCTCGCTCAGCATCGCTCCCCATTCCGGTGTCGGTGCCTGTACACCCAGTCCCAGAAATGAGAGGGTTGAAATATTGATAATCGCCCATCCGACATCCAGAGAGGATAAAACTGCCAGATCTGCCGCAATTGACGGTACAAGATGGCGAAATAATATAAAAGATTCTGGTGTTCCTATACATCGTGAAAAGCGCACAAAGTTCCGGTCACGATACTGCATAACACCTGTCCGGATCATCCGCGCATACCAGGCCCATTTAATAAACACATTGGCCAGAATTACATTCTGCACGCTGATTCCCAACAGGGCTACCACTGCAAACACCATGATCTGGCTCGGAAATGAAAGCATTACATCGACTGTGCGCATGATCACCTCTTCCACGATCCCGCGGAAATAACCTGCCAAAAGTCCCATCAACGCTCCCAGGCCAATCGTTCCAAGCATGGTCAGGACTGCCAGCCCCAGCGTCGGACGGATTCCATAAATCATTCTCGACAAAATACACCGTCCCAGATTATCGGTACCAAGTGGATACTGCTGGCTGAATCCGGCAAATTTATTTAAAATATCCGTTGCATACGGATCATTCGGTGCGATAAACGGTGCAAAGATCCCTATGAGCGCCACGATAAGCACCAGACCAATCGTTCCAACGGCCGCCCGGTTTCGAATCAATCGTCCTACCATCAATGACTCTCCTTTCTAAGACGCGGATCTGAAATTGTCTGAAGAATATCAAATAATAAATTAAATCCGACAAATAGTACTCCGATCAATAGCACATACGTCTGGATCACCGGATAATCCCGGTTAAAAATCGAGCTGATACAGAGTGTCCCAAGCCCCGGCCAGGCAAATACATTCTCAACGACGATCGTTCCGGAAATCAGCTGCGGTATGCTCATTCCGATCGCTACAATACAAGTATGCATCGAATTTTTCAAAATGTGTTTAAGAAGAATCTGCCGGTTTGGAATGCCTCTCACATTGGCATAGAGAACATAATCCTGTTTCATGTTTTCCAACATATTATTGCGGATCAGGCGGATATACGTCGATATATAACTCAATGATACCGTAAACGATGGCAGAATCAGGTGTTTAAAGCTCCCGCTTCCGCTCGTTGGAAGCAGATCCAGCTTGATCGAAACCAGCCAGATCAGAAGAAGCCCTACCCAGTATGCAGGCATCGCCGTTGTCATAAAAACAATCGCCCGCATGATGCGGTCAAACACACCATCCTTATAAACGGCACAGAGCACTCCAATCGGAATGCTCAGTACCAGAACCATCACAAACGATACACCCGCAAGCTGCAGAGTCGCCGGAAGACAGCGCATCAGTTCGCCCGCAACTGTACGGCTCGGATTGACGTAACTGATTCCAAAATCTCCCCTCAGACAGTCAGCCAGCCAGGAAATATATCGTATCAGATATGGTTTGTCCAATCCAAGTTCCGCCCTTACCTGTGCCACCGCTTCTTCTGTAATAATCGGTACCTGGCGGATGCGCAGTGCCACCTCCGCCGGATCGGATGGTATCAGGTTAATAAACACAAAACACACAAACGAAATGATAATAAGAAGCGGAATTGCCGACAGGATTCGTTTTATGATATATTGTTTCATTTATTTTTCCTTTATTTCTTCTCTCCAAAATAGAAATCAGCGAACGGAACCTCATACTGAGTCTGCGTAAAATGGAAGCCCTGCAGATCCGAACGGTAGATTGCCTTATTGCACTCATAAGTAAGCGGAATATAGACCGCATCCTCATGCAGACGGGTCAGCACAAATGTATACAGCTCCTGACGGCGCTCTTCATCCGTGGAAACCAGGATCTCTGTAATCGCATCATCGATATCTGCCTTATCTTCCAGTCCCTGCTGTGCCGCAAAATCTCCATAAACCGGAGCGCGCATCGCCGCCAGGGAGGACTGCGGGTCATACGGAGTTCCCCAGCAGATATTAAATACCATGTCAAAGTTTCCAGCCTTCATACTATCACGGTAAGACTGTTCTTCCTCTCCATGAATGTTCAGGGAGACACCCAGCTTCTGGTATTCGCTCTGGAGGTACTCCGCAATCGCTTTTTCCGTCACACTATCGCTGTTATAAAGCAGCTCCAGTTCCATTTTCTGGCCGTCTTTTTCACGTACGCCGTCTCCAGCCAACGTCCAGCCTGCTTCCTCCAGCATCTTCGTTGCTTCTTCCACATCATACTCATATGGGGTCAGATTGATATCGCAGTAAGGAACGGTAGATGCAAACAGTGTATCCGCCGGCTGTTCCAGACCATAAAAAATACCTTCTGAAATCGCTGCTTTGTTTGTCGCATGCTGAAGTGCCTTACGCACTTCCTTCTCATCCAGAATATCACGGGTTGTATTCAGTACAATCTGCCGGGTCGAGGTCGGATCCGATAACGCAACCGTAAAATTGTCATTTCCCGTATACTGGTTAATTGCATCCGCATCAATCATATTTTTACCGAAAATCAGATCAATTTCCCCTTTTTCCAGTGCCATGATACGCGTCTGATTATCCGGTATTACTTTTACCGTAATCTTTTTGATGGACGGCTGCTCCCCCCAATAGTTTTCGTTTGCTTCAAATACTGCATACTCATCTGTCACAAAATCGGTCAGGACATATGGACCTGTTCCAATGTATTCGTTTACGCCATCCTTTGTGCTTCCGTCCTTCATCGCCTTCGGAGAAATCATTGCAAACGGACGGGTAACTCCCAACTCTGTCAGCAGAGGATAGTACGGCTCCGACAGTTCGATCACAAAGGTTTTATCATCCGGAGCCGAAACCCCAACCAGAAGATTCATCATTTCCAGCCAGGTGTGACGATCTTTGTTTTCAATGATTGCATCAAAGTTTGCCTTGATCGCGTTGGCGTCACACACCTCTCCGTCCGAAAATTTCACTCCATCACGGATGTGGAACGTGTAGGTCTTTCCATCTTCACTGATATCCCAGCTCTCTGCCAGGCAGCCCTCATACCCATTTTCTGTAATATTGACTAAGGTCTCGTAGAGCATTTCCTGTGCATACATTTCACCTGCATACAGATGTGGATTCAGATCACGGATATCCCGGTAATTAACAAATACCAGTTCATCCTTCGTGCTCTCTGCCGATGCACTCTGCTCTGATTTTGTCCCTTCTGTACTGTTTGAAGCGTTTCCGCCACATCCAGCCAAGACAGCCACGGAAAGAACACCAGCTGCCGCTATGAGTCTTTTACTTTTTTTCATATATGTCCTCCTGTTATGCCTGACGCAGGTTTGAAAGCCTGCATCTCTTTTATCTACTTTGTTAAAACAATTCGTTTTTACCGGCAGATAAAAGGATAACATAGTTACGCACAACTAACCACTATCGTTTTACAGGGGGATTGCTATAACGATTTGTTATATCTAAACAATTAAAGCATTTTTTTGAAATGTTCTAAAAACCACGCTGCCTCCGCACTCAGCTTTTCTTCATTCTGGTAAATATATCCGATTACCAGAAATGGTTCACTATTCCGGATCTTCAGATTACGGATTGGATATTGTTTATAATCCTCATATAAAAAATCAATTCCCAGGCTGCAGATATCGCTCTGCATCAGGAGATTCATTGTCATATGATCGCTATTGGTATGTACAACCGTATTCAGCATATCCGTGCTGATCGCTCCCAGGCTCACATGGTTTAAATGATGCTCCATTGAGAAAAAATCCCGGATTCCGCTGACGAATTTTAACTGCGGAAGCTCGGTAAAATCGATACTCTCATCCTCATAACGCGGATGATTTGGTCCCACATAAACACAGGCAGGTTTGACATCCAGTTCCTGAAAAGACAATTTTTTGTGGGACAAAATATGCCGGAATGCCGGAACCTGTTTCTGTGCTACATACACAATCCCCAACTCCGAAATTCCCTGGGATACCTGATCACTAATCTCCTCCACACTGCCTTCCCGGTGGGAAATCTGGCACTCGCAGCCATATTTCTTATAAAAATCTGTCAGAAGCCTCGCAATCATGTTGCTCGGGTAGGTAGAAACGGTAAATTTCCGTTCCTGCGTATCTTCTGCCAGCGAGTTAATAAGACTCACATGATTTAAAATATTGTGTGCATACTCCCGGACCGTTTCTCCATATGGGGTAACCCTGAGCCCTCTGCTTGTCCGCTCAAATAACGCACGCCCCAGCTCCTGTTCCAGCATCCCGATCACCTTGCTGACATTCGGTTGGGATGTGTATAGGCATTCTGCTGCCTGATTAAAACTACCTTTTTCACAGGCAACCATAAAATATTCAAGCTGTTTTAATTCCATTGAAGTCCTCCTTCTGTTGTTCTCCATTCCACCTTATGTTAGCTGTAACTAACCAAAATACAAAAATCAAGAGGCACACAGCTTGCACAGCCTATGCACCTCTCTTTCGGTTCCAAAAGTGCCTACCCGCGGACAGTAACCCCTTTTTCGCTAAAAAACGATCCGCAGTACAATCACAATTCCCAGATAAGCCAGAAGAATCAAGTAGGTAATCCGGTCTCTCCTCTCATAATGCAGCGGCTTCATCTTGGTCCGACCACTTCCGCCCCGGTAGCAGCGCGCCTCCATCGCCATCGCCAGATCCGTCGCGCGGCGGAACGCCGATACGAAAAGCGGTACCAGAATCGGGATCATGCTCTTTGCCCGCTGTACGAGATTGCCAGATTCAAAATCAGCGCCTCTCGCCATCTGTGCCTTCATGATCTTATCCGTCTCCTCAATCAGAATCGGGATAAAGCGCAGCGCGATCGACATCATCATCGAGATCTCATGCACCGGCACATGGAGACGGTTCAAGCATCCCAGACTCCGCTCCAAGCCGTCCGTAAGCTGGTTCGGGGTCGTCGTCAGCGTCATGACAGAGGAACCAATCACCAGATACATCAGGCGCAGACCCATGAAAACTGCCAGCCGCAAGCCCTCATGCGTCACTTTTAAAAATCCAATCTGGAAAATAACCCGTCCGCTCGTCAAAAACAGGTTAAAGCTGATACTGATAAGTAACAGGAACACGATCGCCCTAAGTCCCCGCACAATAAATTTAAATGGTACGCGTGAGGTGCGGACCGCCATCGCCAGAAATACGGTTGCCACTGCATAGCAGAGCAGGTTGTCCGCGAAAAATAATGAAATAATGTAGATCAGCGTTCCAAACAGCTTGGTACGCGGATCCAGCCGGTGAACCACTGATTCGACCGGATAATACTGTCCGATTGTGATATCCCGTATCATTGTTTCTCCCTCCGCTTGTTATACAGCGCCAGAATCGCCTCCCGCGCCTCTTCTACCGTCGTGATCGTGTCGTCGATCGGAATCCCGCGCTCCCGAAGTCCCTGCACCACATAAGTGATCTGCGGCGCGGCAAGACCGATCGCCTCTAACTCCTTGTAATGGCGGAATACCTCCTTCGGCGTATCGTCAAACATCTTCACGCCGTCGTTCATGACCATGATGCGGTCCACGTAGCGCGCCATGTCCTCCATGCTGTGGGAAACCACCAAAATCGTCAGCCCGTGCTCCCGGTTCAGGCGCTCGATCTGACCTAAAATCTCATCGCGCCCCTGCGGATCGAGTCCCGCCGTCGGCTCGTCGAGGATCATCATCTCCGGACGCATCGCCAGTACACCCGCGATCGCGACGCGGCGTTTCTGTCCGCCGGAAAGTTCAAACGGGGACTGCTTATAAAATTTTTCATCCATGCCGACCAGCTTTAAGGCATGGCGGGCACGTTTTTCCACCTCTTCCTGCGGAAGCCCCAGATTTTTCGGTCCGAAACAGACGTCTGTAAAAATATCTGCCTCAAAGAGCTGGTACTCCGGATACTGGAACACCAGCCCCACTTTACTCCGCAGATCCTTTAATTTATAACCCTGGCTGTAAATGCTGACACCCTGATACTTAATGTCGCCGCTGGTCGGCTTGATCAGACCGTTTAAATGCTGGATCAGGGTTGATTTTCCCGATCCAGTGTGACCAATCAGACCGACAAATTCGCCGTCCTGAATCTCAAAACTCACGTGCTTTAATGCCTGGCGCTCTAACGCCGTGCCCTCGCCGTAGGTGTAGCACAAATCTTCTACCTGTATTGCCATCTCTATTCCTCTTTCAAAAGCGGTACCAGTGCGTCCAGAAGCTCCGATTTACGAAGGATTCCATCTGGAAGCGGAATTCCCTTTTTCTTAAGCTCCCACGCAAGCTCCGTCACCTGCGGCACATCCATCCGGTATTGTTTTAGTTCCTCCACGCGGGAGAAAATCTCCTTCGGCGTGCCGTCCATCACGATATGACCGTCATCCATGACGATCACGCGGTCTGCATCGACCACCTCTTCCATATAATGGGTGATCAGCACCATCGTGATTCCTTCCACCCGGTTTAACTCATGGACGGTGCGGATAACCTCCTTGCGTCCGTTCGGATCGAGCATCGCCGTCGGCTCATCGAGCACGATACATTCTGGTTTCATCGCCATGACGCCCGCGATCGCCACACGCTGCTTCTGTCCGCCGGACAGATGGTTCGGGGACTGCTTGCGGTACATCGTCATCCCGACTGCCTTTAAGCTCTCATCCACTCGCTTCCAGATCTCCTCGGTCGGAACTCCGATATTTTCCGGACCGAATCCGACGTCCTCTTCCACTATATTTCCTATGATCTGGTTATCCGGGTTCTGAAAGACCATGCCCGCATTTTTGCGGATATCCCACAGATGCGCCTCGTCCCTCGTATCCATCTCCGATACAAAAAGCGTACCGTCAGTCGGGCTCAAAATGCCATTGATCTGCTTGGCAAATGTGGACTTGCCGGAACCATTGTGTCCCAGGATTGCCACAAAGCTGCCTTTCTCAATCTCCAGATTCACATGATCCAGGGCGCGCTTTACTTCCTCTACCTGCCCCTCTTCATCGCGTCTTATATAATCAAATACAAGATTGACCGCTTTTATGATATTCATGTATTTTTCCTCCACAGTATGTCCGCCTGACCGGACATTACCGTTCATTGTAGAAGAATTTTCCCCGGTAGTCAAGCGGTTGTTCCGAATTGTTATCCTTTTTTTTAAATAAGTTTACTTTTTATCTACCCGCCCCAGGTACAGACTACCTATTTGATCGCATATTCCGCGTAAATCTCAAAGAAATCCGCGTCATTTTTCTCGAACTCCGAGGTCAGATCCAGACTGTCCCAGAGCCCGCTGCTGTAAGAAACGGAGATCGTATTGCTGAACCGGTCGTAGATCTCCTGAAAGGCGCGTTTTTTCCGCTCCTCGTAGATGCGCTCCTTGCGCGCCGCCGTCTCGTCCTCGTCATAATCGTCCGTACATTTGAGCACATAGTACGCGTCGTCCGCATGGATCACCTGGCTGACTGCGCCCTCGGCAAGGGAAAATGCCTCTTTCTCATAGGCATCCGACTCATCACCGCGCCCCAGCACCCGGTCACTCACCGTCAGCCCCGCCTCCTCGGCACAGGACTGGAAATCGGCATCTTCCTGCGATGCCGCCCGCTGGAAGGCGTCTGCCTCGCTCTCATCCGATGTCTTTATCTGACTGACATGGATCACCTTTGCCTCACTGTCGCTGACCTCCAGCGCCACATTGTCCGTGAGCTGTCCCGCCAGCTTCTCCGCCAGACCATAATCCTCATAGATATGCTGGACATCCGCCTCTGTCACGCCCATCGAGTCAATCGCCGACTGCGGCAGACGCCCAAAATACTCGGCTGCTGCCCGGTCCATCGCCGCCCGCTCCTCTGAAGTCAGGGAAATCCCCCGATCGGCTGCCAGCAGGTTCATGATTTTCAGCTCATCCATAAACGAACGGATCTGTTTTTTTAGATACGTTTCAAAATCATCGCCCTTTTCTCCAACTGAAACGCCCCAGATCTGATCCGTACAGACCTCCTCATAGCGTTTTTTCTCCGTCATGGCAATCACCATCACTTCCGCGCGGGAATAACCCTTTTCATTCTTCTTTCCCACCACGATCGTGCTGCCGTCCGAGCCGCATCCAGTCAAAAGCCCCAGGCTGAGCGCCAGCCCCGCAAGCAGGGCACACGCCGCCCGGTGGATATGGTTTGTCTTCCTTTTCTGTTTCTGCATGGATACTCCCTTTCTCCTGCATATTTTAGCAATTCCTGTCACATATTCTCTCTGAGCGGCTGATTTATTACTGTTCACACATATGACCAGCAGCGCTGCGTTCTGTCAATCCTTCCACTCTGGTTCACGGTCTGCCACCACGTTTTCTTACGGCACTTTCGGTTCCAAAAGTGCCTACCCGTGAACAGTAACTTTCTTTCCATCAGCCATCCACCTCAGGCCGTATGCTTGAGCAGATCTTCTATCTTCTCCGGGCAGATCCGCTTCAATTCCTGATAGAGCCTTCCGACCGGCAGCCCCATCACATTCGTGTAAGAACCATCGATTCCGCGGATATGCGCGGCAAAACTTCCCTGAATGCCGTATGCACCCGCCTTGTCCATCGACTCGCCGCAGTCTACATACGCCTCGATCTCCGCATCGCTCATCGGATATACATCCACCCGCGTCTCAACCGCAAAGCAGCTCTCCCGATCCTCAGTCAGGATCGCCACGCCCGTGTATACACGGTGGCTGCGCCCCTGGATCCGTCCGATCATCTCAAGCGCCTCATCCCGATCCGCCGGTTTTCCTAAAATCTCGTCATCCACACTGACAACGGTATCGGAACCAATGATAATCCCGGAAAATAGGATTCCCGTCGTCCGCGCCTCCTCACGCACCTGCGCCATCACATCGCGCGCCTTCTGTCCCGCCAGTTCCATCACAACCTGCGCCGGTTCCGTACAGAGCGGATTTTCCTCCAAAGTGCTCGGATGAATCTCCGGTTTCAGCCCAATCCGCTCCAAAAGCTCCCTGCGGCGCGGAGACGCACTCGCCAGAATTAACCGGCAGGCTGGTTTGATATTTTCTATGTCTCTTCTCTGTTCCATTGTTCTGTTCTCATTTCCTCAGTTTCATTTAACGCTTAAATACACGTTATCCCTATATTTATACCATCTATCAGCCAAAATGAAAAGATCCGATGTTCGTTATATGAACATCGGATCGAGAATAAATGCAATCAAAATGCCTAAAATCGCGCCTGCTGCTACCTGTATCGGCGTATGCCCCACATATTCCTTCAATTTTTCCTGTAACACCACGCCATCCAGCTTGAGGAAATCATCGAACAGCAGACGGTTCAATACCCGCGCCTGCTTTCCTGTCTCCTGCCGGACACCGATCGCGTCATACATAACAACCATCGCCAGAATAAAGCTGATGGAAAATTCAAAGCTTCCCACTCCGTACCGCAGCGCCGCCGCCGTTGCCAGCGAACATACAGTGGATGAGTGGGAACTCGGCATACCGCCGGAGCCAACCAGACGCTCCGGGTTGAACGAATGGTTCAGCCCGATGTCCAGAATCGTCTTGAGCACCTGGGCGACCACCCACCCGGTCACGCCGGTCATCAGCGTCTGGTTTGATGTCAATTCCTGAAAAAAAGTCATGTTTCTCTCCTGTACTATCTTAATTCCTCTGTTTTCTTCCACACATATGCCACTGTCTCTAAATCACTCGGTCAGTCATTAATATCCTATCAGCCAGTCATACAATTCCTGATATTTTCCAGCCGATGTCTGCCAGGAAAAATCAGCCGCCATGCCGCGGTCTACGATCTTGTTCCACTCGCGCTTCTTATTATAATAGATGTATTTTGCATAGCGGATGCAGTCGAGCATCTCATGTGCATTGTAGTTAGCAAATGAAAATCCTGTTCCGGTTCCATCGTATTCATTGTATGGCCATACAGTATCCTTGAGCCCACCCGTCTCACGCACGATCGGCACGGTTCCGTAGCGAAGCGCCATGAGCTGGCTCAGCCCACATGGTTCAAACAGCGACGGCATCAGGAATGCGTCACAGGCTGCATATACCTTATGCGACATATCTTCTGAATAATAAATATTAGCGGAAACACGATCATTGTACTTCCAGTCATAGTGGCGGAACATATTTTCATACCGTTCATCTCCGGTTCCCAGCACAACCAGCTGTACATCTTCCGTACAGATCTCATCCATCACACACTGTACCAGGTCAAGTCCCTTCTGGTCGGTCAGACGGGAGACGATACCGATCATGAACTTTTTCTCGTCCTGCGCCAGTCCCAGCTCCGCCTGCAGCGCCTTTTTATTCTTGGATTTCTCCTTGCGGAATGTCTTTGCGTTATAATTTTGTACGATCCGTTTATCTGTCTCCGGATTAAATTCATCGTAATCGATACCATTTAAGATACCGCGCAGACTGTTGCTTCTCGCACGCATCAGACCGTCCAGTCCCTCGCCGTAGAACGGAGTCTTGATCTCCTCCGCGTAGGTGTTGCTGACCGTCGTGATCGCATCCGCGTATACGATGCCGCCTTTTAACATATTGCCGTCTTTGTAAGCTTCCAGCTTATCCGGTGTAAAATAGTAGTCCGGCAGCTCAGAGAAATGCTGGATTGTCTTCACATCCCACACCCCCTGGAACTTCAGGTTGTGGATCGTCATGACGGACTTGATATCCCGGAAGAACTCGCCGCCGTGGAATTTGTCCTTGAGATGCACCGGGATAAGTCCCGTCTGCCAGTCGTGGCAGTGGATGACATCCGGCTTGAAGCCGATCACCGGCAGGGATGAGAGAGCCGCCTTGCAGAAGAAAGAAAACTTCTCCAGATCGTAATACCAGTCCCCATACGGGCGATCACCCCAGAAATAACTCTCATTATCAATAAAATAGAAGGTCACGCCCTCATATTCATATTCCAGGATGCCCACATACCGGTTCTGTCCCAGATAATCCATATAAAAATGGTTCACATACTTCATTTCATTGCGGAATGACTCTTTGATGCACAGATACTTCGGGATCATGACACGCACATCAAAATACTGCTTATCAAAACATTTTGGAAGGGATCCGACAACGTCTGCCAAACCTCCTGTTTTGATAAATGGAACCGCCTCCGATGCAATAAACAGAATATTCTTCATAGCTACTACCTCCCAACCGTGCCCGCTCGCGATCTGGCACCCTATTAAAATTATTATACAATAGAATCAGGGAATTAGAAAGTAGGCGACAGAGAAAAAAATCGGGAAATATATGACAAATAGTTCCGATTTGCAGACTGTATTTTCTGAATTGGATGTTTTGCATAGTACCGGATGAATTATAAATTTTACCGCATGAAAAAGAATGTGCCTTGGCACATTCTCGCGCCGAGCGCGGTCGCTTGCGACATGTTTCTGCTTCGCGCGAGTGCGCATCCTCGCGGAGCGTTTTTTTGTTTCATAGGACGCAATTTCCTATGAAACAAAAATAAAAGACGGAGCCGAAAAGAAAATTATGTTTTCTCTTCGGCCCCGGCTTTTGTATAATCAGGGATTGATCTCCCTGTATTTCTTCATCGTCCGCGCAAACAGCTCGCCGTTGGACGGCGGCGTGTACGTGATCGCATTGGCTCCTGCCTCGATCGTCTCCAAAATCGATTCATTAGTCGGTCCTCCGGTCGCGATAATGGCAACGTCCGGATACTCCTTCCGGATCTCGGCTACCATCGATGCGGTGGCGGCAGCGCCTGATACATTTAAAATATCGGCTCCCGCCTCCAGTTTGCGGCGGACATCCGTGTGAACCGAAGCAATCGTCGCAATGACCGGAATGTCAACCACCCGCTTGATCTCCGTGATGACCTCATCCGCGATCGGCGCATTGACCACTACACCGTAGGCTCCCTGATGTTCTGCCTGAAGCGCCAGACGGACGGAACGCTTTCCTCCGGTCAGACCGCCGCCGACCCCGACAAACACCGGCACATCCGAGATGCTGATGATCGACTGTGAGATAGCTGCCTGCGGAGTAAACGGATAAACTGCGATGATCGCATCCGCGTTGATATTTTTGATGATTGCCACATCCGTTGAGAAGGCGATCGATTTGATACGCTTTCCAAAGATGCGGATTCCTGAACATTCACTGATACAATACGGACACATAATCGTGTGATCCCGCAGGGTTCCATTGTACGCCGGTACTTTTTTTTTCATAGGCAATTCTCCGTTCTTTTAGCTGCTTTCCTGACCTCTCTGTCCAGCTGTTTTATACAGGGGCAGTTTTTCAGTCCTGCATCTTTTATTTCCCCTTTATCTTATCATACACACATTTACCCATGCAATCAGTCACTTTCATAAATGTGTTACAATAGTGTTAAAAAGGCTTACAGCACTTTCGGCTCCAAAAAGCACCGCACGATTTTATACATCCCGCTTATAATCCAGGCAAATCTTATCAACAATCAATGCGATAAATTCCGAATTGGTCGGCTTTCCTTTCCCTGTGCTGACGGTATATCCAAATAGATCGTTGATCGTGTCCATCTTGCCGCGGCTCCATGCGACCTCAATCGCGTGGCGGATTGCCCGCTCGACACGGCTTGAAGTGGTCTGGCGCTTCTTGGCGATGGTCGGGTACAGGATTTTCGTCACAGAACCGAGCATTTCTTTATCACTGACTGACAAAATAATCGCATCCCGCAGGTACTGATATCCCTTAATATGAGCCGGAATCCCAATCTCATGCAGAATCTGCGTCACATCGCTCTCCAGATTCTGTCTTTCATATTCCGCCGACACCATATACGGCTCCACCTTCCGGCTGCCCGCCAGGGTCGAAGCGCGGTTCCTGTAATTCTTCAGGCGATGTACCTTGTCTAAAACCGCCTCCTTCGAAAATGGCTTTACTATGTAATAACAGGCGCCCATCCGAAAAGCATCCGCTGTCAGATTCTCGCTGCTCGCAGCTGTAATCATAACAAAGGAAGTGTCAGCTGAACAGTCTTGATTTGTCTTGATGCGCTCCATAACCGAAATTCCATCCATTCCCGGCATCACTACGTCCAGAAATACAATATCCGGCTTTGTCTTTACGATCATATTATAGGCATCGGTTCCGTTTTCCGCTTTTCCGACCACCTGAATCTCCTTATCACTTTCCAGTATATTTCCAAGCATATCCAATGCCTGACGATTATCCTCTGCGATCGCAATCTTCATTTCTGCCATAATATTCTCCTCCTCGGCACCTGTGATGATTAAAATAATTATAAATTCTTTTTTTAACAAGTTTCAACTCGTTTTGATCGCGCAGTTCGACACTCAACGCTCATTTTGTCTATCAATTCTTTTGATGCAAAATAAATTACACAAGATGCAAACTATATATAAGCATGTATTGTAGCTAACCGTATCTGTTAAGATTCCGCTATAAACCTTCTACCGCCCAGCCGCCATACGCCTATCTAACGATCCCTTATCACCACGTTTTACCGATTCCGGTCGAAAGACACACAAAATACACGCAATTAAAAAGCCTCCACGACCGGTTTCTGAACATGAAAATTCCATCTTTGCAGATCAAGTTTCGATAAATTCCTATAAAAAAACAGAGTTACGCCATAGCCATACAACTATAACATACTCTGTTATCGTGTTAATGCAACTGGCTGCCATTTTACAGGCCCTATAGCTTTGCGTCGCAGCTTTTCAACTGTTTTGCCAAATATGTAATTTGCTCTATTATATACGCTTTTTTTATATCCTGTCAATAAAGAGAGCAAAAACTTTGTACTTTGCATGTTACTGTTCACACACGTGTGCCCAGCAACAGGATTTTGCCGATGCTGCGCATTCAAAATCGGCAAAATCTGCTGCCAGAACTGTATCATATGGAATTTTAAGTTCAGAAAATTCCCACCCGTAAACAGTTACTTTGCATCCAGATTCAATGTCCCAGCATATTCTCCACCAGAATCCCATACCCACGCGTCGAATCCTGAATAAAAACGTGCGTGACTGCTCCGATGAGTTTTCCGTTCTGGATGATGGGGCTGCCGCTCATGCCCTGGACGATCCCGCCGGTCAGGGACAGAAGTTCCGGATCGGTTACGCGAATGACCATGTCCTTGTTGTGGCGGTTGGAGGAGTGGTCTATTTTCTGAATCTCAATCTCGTAGTCTTTCAATTCCCCGGACACGCTGCTGCGGATGCAGGCACGGCCTTTTTTGACGTCCTGACGGTAACCGATCGGAATTGCAGGGTTCTTTACCCGGCTTAAAAAGCGCGGATTTGCCGTCCCGAAAATGCCCTGATCCGTATTAGCCTCCACACTTCCCAGCCGCGACTGATTTCCATAGTAGATAACGCCCGACATCACGCCCGGCTTTCCGAAACTTCCCTTCTCCACGCCCAGAATCTCCGTATCGTATAGTTCGCCGCCGGAGGTCTGCACCAGAAGTCCCGTGTCGCCGTCGCTGATACCGTGTCCCAGCGCTCCAAACGCGCCGTTAGCACATACATAGGTCATCGTACCGATGCCCTGCGTATCGTCGCGGATCCACAGCCCCAGCTTATAGTCTCCCTCCTGCGTCTGTACCGGCGTCATCTGTACATCCATCGTCTCTCCCTCGCGGCGCACTGAAAGTGTCAGAGCCATATTTCCCGCTTCCTTGACTGCCCGTATCATATCTTTCTTGTCCGTCGCCGGCGTCCCGTTGATTGCCTCGATATAGTCTCCAGAACGCAGGATTCCGTCCGCCGGATCCATCACTTCCCCCGTCTGTGCCGTTACCCTTCCGGTTCCGATCACCATCAGTCCATCGGATTTCATGTAAATACCCACCGGCAGCCCACAGGGAACCGCATACTGGACATCCGACACATCTACCTCGATATCCTTTAATTTCCATATTCCAAAGAGTTTGAGACTTAAACGGTACGTTCCCTCCTGTTCAGAATAGATGGAAAAGGGCTGGTTGAGCTGCAGATGGATCTGGTCGGACGGAATTTTAGAGCTGCCGTTTAGAAGCACCTCCTCGCTCTCACTTTCCAGCAATGCCCGAAACGGCAGCCCAAAGCGAACTTGCTCCTGCCGGTCCACCACCACATTGATGCGGTCGGGAACCGCGTTCTTCACATATTGATAAGACACGCCGGCAAGCGCAATGACCCCCGCACCAAAGATCACTATCAGAACACGGCGAAGTTTTTCCTTCCGACTTGTTGTTTTCCACATACTAGGGTTTTTTCGCACGTTTTTTCCTCCTTCTACTCCTATGTACTTCCCCCGTTCCGTAGATTCCACCCTGCGGCGAATTTCAACGAAATGCAGATGTACACTCTGTTTGAATCCAAGAAATTGTTCCATAAAATCGTTTAATCCTAGTATGCGGAAAACCATAAAATTCAGTCTGCTATTTTTGCGCCATTCTTTCTATTTTTTTCATTCAAGTGTTATTAAAACCCTGACTTTTTCTCAAGGTAAATGGAAAACCTGAAAAATTCCATTCTAACGTCAAAAAACCCGGTTCAGAAGACAGATTTCTCTGTCTCCCAAACCGGGGGTATAAAATCATCTTACGATTCAAAACTTGCGTAAAAGAACGAAGATTTGATACAACTTAAACAAACGAATCTATCTAAATTATACCAGCTCTAACAGAACTTCCATAGCGCCGTCGCCCTTACGCTGACCGATCTTAACGATACGGCTGTAACCACCATTGCGGTTAGCGTACTTCGGTGCAAGCTCATCAAACAGCTTAGCCGGCATATCTACCTTCTTAGTGTTTTTCTTCTTGCCTGCTCTTGCAGTCGGAACGTCTGTTACATCGTAGAGAACCTTCAGCATCTGTCTTCTAGCGTGAAGTCTGGAAGCTTTATCTTTCTTGATCTCTTTCTCTACTTCGTCGTAAACGGTAACTTTCTTGCCGTCAACAACTTCTTTTACTCTCTTGCCGTTCTCGTCTTTGCGAGCTACCTTAGCGGTAACTTTAACGGTCTCGAAGTTATCTTTCTCTTTTACTGCCAGAGCGATCAGACCCTCAGCGATCTTCTTCACTTCTTTTGCTCTTGCCTCAGTGGTAACGATCTTGCCGTTGAATAACAGTGCGGTTACCAGGCTGCGCAGCATTGCTTTTCTCTGACTGGAAGTTCTTCCAAGTTTTCTATATCCTGCCATGATTCTTTCTCCTCCATTTGCGGAAGCCGGCACTCATGCCCTTTGGACTTACTGAATGTCTGCTATATAAAATATAATTGTTTGATGGTTATGCAGGGACCTGTGCCATTCGGACTTATCCGTCCCCGTATCTGCATGAAAGGGACGCACTGCAAAGCACGTCCACCCACGCGGTATCTTAAGCCTCTTCGCTCGGGTTGAGCTGCAGACCTAATTCTTTCAGTTTTGCAAGAACCTCTTCCAGGGATTTGCGGCCCAGATTTCTGACTTTCATCATATCTTCCGGTGTGCGGTTGCACAGCTCCTCCACTGTATTGATTCCGGCTCTCTTTAAACAGTTGTAAGAACGAACGGATAACTCCAGCTCGTCGATGTTCATCTCAAGCACTTTCTCTTTCTCGTTGTCTTCCTTCTCTACCATAACCTCTGCGGTCTTGGCATTCTCGGAAAGGTCAATGAAGAGGTTCAGATGCTCGCTCAGAACCTTTGCTGCCAGGCTGACAGCTTCGTCTGGTGCCAGCGTTCCATTTGTGTATACATCTAATGTCAGCTTATCATAATCTGTCACCTGACCCACACGGGTGTTCTCAACGGTCATATTGACACGCTCCACCGGTGTGTAGATAGAATCAACAGCCAGAACTCCGATCGGAAGATCTTCACTCTTGTTCTTATCTGCGCTGATGTAGCCGCGGCCCTTCGTGATCGTCAGCTCCATGTAGAATTTGCTGTCCGCGCCGCCGCTTAATGTAGCGATGACCTGGTCCGGATTCAAAATCTCAATGTCAGAATCAGCGTGAATGTCAGCTGCTGTGATGACGCCTTCGCCCTCGAACTCGATATAAGCCGTCTTCGGCTCATTCGTCTCGCTGCTGTTTTTGATCGCCAGACTCTTGATGTTCATGATAATTTCAGTTACATCCTCTTTTACACCAGGGATAGAACTGAACTCATGCAAAACGCCGTCGATTTTCACTTGACTTACTGCTGCACCAGGCAAAGAGGAAAGCATAATTCTTCTTAAAGAATTGCCTAATGTGGTACCATAGCCTCTTTCCAGCGGTTCAACCACAAATTTGCCATATCTTTTGTCTTCGGAAATCTCAGCAATTTCAATTTTTGGTTTTTCAAAATCGAACACGATAGCCCCTCCTTTTGGGAACATTTTTGAGGGTCTGCCATACTCTTGTAGTCTCGGAATCTCCCAAGCAGCTGCCAAAGCAGATACATGGGAGATTCTGGACTAACATAATAGTAATACTTCTTATTATTTGGAGTACAGCTCGACGATAAGCACTTCGTTTACAGGAACGTCAATTTCGTCTCTGCTCGGTAACTCTTTAACAGTACCTTTCAGGTTCTCAGCGTCAACTTCCAGCCATGCCGGTACCATTCTTCCGCCGGTTACCTCAGCGATATCTTTATATCTCTGTGAAGATTTGTACTTCTCTTTGATCTCGATTACATCGCCAGCCTTAACTAAGTAGGACGGGATGTTTACGCTCTTGCCGTTTACGAGAACGTGCTTGTGATCTACGATCTGACGTGTCTCTTTTCTTGTACGGCCAAAGCCCATTCTGAATAATACATTATCCAGTCTGCACTCCAGAAGGATCATCAGGTTAGCACCGACCTGACCATTCATTCTGGATGCTTTTGCATAGTAATTTCTAAACGGTTTCTCTAACACACCGTAGATGAATTTTGCTTTCTGCTTTTCTCTCAGCTGGAGTGCATACTCGCTCATCTTTCTGTTGGCTCTCGTTAATTTTCTCGTTGATTTCTTGTCGATTCCTAAATAAACCGGATCAAGGTCAAGAGATCTACATCTTTTAAGTACAGGAACTCTATCTACTGCCACTTTACTTGCACCTCCTAATTAGACTCTTCTACGTTTCGGCGGACGGCATCCGTTATGCGGAACCGGAGTTACGTCCTTAATGCTTGTTACTTCCAGACCACATGCCTGAAGAGCACGGATTGCTGCTTCACGACCTGATCCCGGACCTTTTACCATAACGTCTACAGACTTTAAGCCATGGATAAGAGCTGCCTTCGTTGCAGTTTCTGCAGCCATCTGAGCTGCATATGGAGTAGATTTCCTTGAACCTCTAAATCCCAGACCGCCTGCACTTGCCCATGATAAGGCATTACCCTGTGCATCTGTTAAAGTAACGATTGTGTTATTAAAAGATGACTGGATGTGCGCCTGTCCGCGTTCAACGTTTTTCTTTACACGCTTTTTTGTCACTTTCTTGCCAGTGGACACTTTTTTAGCCATTTTAAACTAACCTACTTTCTCAAATATTGAATCCTGTTGCTAAACCTAACCTGATTCAGTTTCCTTGTTACTTAATTATTTCTTCTTGTTTGCTACTGTCTTTCTCGGACCCTTACGAGTTCTAGCGTTGGTCTTTGTCTTCTGACCACGAACCGGAAGGCTCTTTCTATGACGGATGCCTCTGTAGCATCCAATCTCCTGCAGTCTCTTGATGTTCATAGCGATCTCTCTTCTCAGATCACCCTCAACCACCTGACTGTCAGCGATGATTGCCGCAAGCTTCTTAACTTCGTCGTCAGTTAAGTCCTTAACACGAGTGTCAGGATTAACTTCAGCTTCGGCCAGGATACGGGCTGCACTTGCTCTACCGATACCGTAGATGTAAGTCAAGCCGATCTCTACGCGTTTCTCTCTTGGTAAATCGACACCTGAAATACGAGCCATGTGTGTAGTACACCTCCATTAGTTTTTCTTACTTCTTCGTTGATAATGTATAAATTTGCTTAAACTACTGAACAACTCATCCGAGTGGTTCATAATAGAAAGCCGCGCGAAAAAATAGGTGCTAAATCAAATTAGCCCTGTCTTTGTTTGTGCTTCGGATTCTCACAGATTACTCTGATACTGCCTTTTCTCTTGATGATCTTGCACTTTTCGCAAATTGGTTTAACCGATGATCTAACCTTCACAGCAATTCTCCTTTCCGTAATAGTCCGTCCAATCTCGGACATACAATTTTTTATAACCTATTGCAGTCCTGTGTCGGACTTACAGGTACAACAGACTCGTTCCATCCCCCTGCCGTGAGAGGACAAAAGGGCGGATCTTACCTGATGCTTCAACAAAGTTCGCTAAAGCATTATAACATTTAAAATCCTATAATGCAAGCGAAATTTACACTTCTCTCAATATTTTTATTGAGAAAAATGGATTGGTCTTTATTTATCTCTCCAAATGATTCTTCCCTTAGAGAGATCGTATGGCGACATTTCCATTGTAACCTTATCGCCCGGCAGAATACGGATGTAGTTCATACGGAGTTTTCCGCTGATCGTAGCAAGTACGATGTGTCCGTTTTCCAGTTCTACCTTAAACATAGCGTTCGGCAGCTTCTCTGCTACTACGCCCTCAATCTCAATTACATCTGCTTTCGACATTCTATATACCTCCCTGCAATGATTTCTGAATGAAATAGCGGATCGCTTCATCCTGGACTGCCGCGCCGTCCGCAAACTGGGCTGCCAGCGCCTCATCCCATTTGTGGGAGAACTGCACGTGCTTTCTCTTCTTGCGTTTCGGCTTGGCGGCGGTTTTAGTGCGTCCGTCTGCCAGATACACGTAGCGTGCATCTTCTCTGACTATAATATAATAAGTGCCTTTGTCGTGGCCCGCAAGTGAGCGGACCAGACAGCCAGTTCCATATTCCGTCATTCTGATCTCCGTTTCTGTAGACAGGTGTTTCCGCTCCCGCCGCAGGCTTCTCAGATTACAGTTTGTTCGCTTGCTTATTTGCTCACTTAGTTCGCAAACAGGGCAAAAATTCATGCAGATTTGTCTTCGACAAAGAATTTTCGCCATTGCCCGCCTTATTGATCGGCTCGGACATCTGCCTCAAGATGCGTACATACTGTAATCTGAAAGCCTGCTTAGGTATTCGTAAAACTTCCCCAGCTTACTTCTTCTTTATAAGGAAAGGATCTCAGGTTCGCCCTCTGTAATAAGAATCGTATTTTCATAATGAGCAGCCCAGCCGCCATCTTCCGTCATGACGGTCCAGTCATCATCGAGCCAGACTACTTCGTAGCTGCCCTCGGTAATCATCGGCTCGATCGCGAGCGTCATGCCGGGCTGTAAGAGAATTCCTTTTCTTTTTCTTGCAAAATTCGGAATCTCCGGATCCTCATGCAGATGGGAACCGATTCCATGACCAACCAGATCCCTGACAACACCAAAACCGAAACTTTCGGCATATTTCTGGATCGCTGCAGAGATGTCATTGAGATGATTGCCAGCTTTGGCAAATTTAATTCCCTCAAAGAAGCTCTGTCTGGTAACTTCAATCAGTTTTTTGGCATCATCGTCGATCTCTCCGATGCCGTAAGTCCGGGCTGCGTCTGAGTGGTATCCTTTGTAGAGCACTCCTGCATCCAGACTGACGATGTCTCCCTCATCGAGGAAATGTTCCTTGTGCGGGATTCCATGTACAACCTCATCATTGACAGAGACGCAGATCGATGCGGGATAGCCGTTGTAATTTTTGAACGAGGGAATGCAGCCGTAACTCCGGATGATTTCCTCTCCCATATGATCAATATCCCAGGTGGACATGCCCGGCCGAAGATTCTTCGCCAGTTCCTCATGCGTTTTGGCGAGAATTCTTCCCGCCTCACGCATCAGTTCAATCTCCCTGGGAGATTTTATCGTCACTGCCATGTTTTAAGCTCCCAAAATATCCGTAATGTTCTTGAATACGTCTTCCATGGTCTGTGTACCGTCTACCGTATGAAGAACGCCCTTCTTCTCATAGTACTCGATCAGCGGGTGTGTCTGGTCATGGTATATTTCCAGACGTTTCTGTACAGTCTCCGGCTTGTCATCATCACGAAGCACCAGCTCAGAACCGCACTTGTCGCAGATTCCTTCTTTTTTCGGTGCTGCGAACTGGATGTGATAGGTAGCGCCGCACTTTAAGCACGCACGGCGCCCTGCCATGCGGTTTACGATGTTTGCATCCGGCACATCTACGTTGAGCGCGAAATCAATCGCCTCGCCGTTTGCTGCCAGCGCCTCTGTCAGACTCTCTGCCTGCGGGATCGTTCTTGGGAATCCATCCAGAATATAGCCGTTCTTGCAGTCAGCCTCATGGATCCGGTCAAGAAGCATGCCGATCGTTACCTCGTCCGGTACTAAAAGCCCCTGATCGATGAACGATTTTGCTTTTTTACCAAGCTCTGTGCCTGCCTTGATATTGGAACGGAAAATATCTCCGGTAGAAATATGCGGAATGCCGTATTTTTCTGCAATTCTCTGAGCCTGTGTTCCTTTTCCGGCTCCCGGTGCTCCTAACATAACAATCTTCATAATGGTTACAATCTCCCTATATACAACAGAATCGCCTCCAGGCAGGAGCTGTCTCCGGCCACCTCCAGCCGTAAAGTAAGCAAGCTCCCGCCCAGAAAGCGAGTTGTCTTAGTCGTTTAAGAATCCTTTATAGTTGCGAACCAGCATCTGTGATTCGACTGCTTTGATTGTCTCAAGTACTACACCTACGATAATGATAAGAGAAGTACCTCCGAAGGAGAGACGGCTCACTGAGAACAGTCCAGAGACAATGATCGGAACCAGGCAGACAATGATCAGTCCGCAGGCACCAATCAGTATAATATACTCCAGAATTCCATCCAGGTAATCGGATGTTGGCTTTCCTGGACGAATGCCCGGGATGAAGCCGCCGGATTTCTTCATGTTGTTTGCTACTTCAAGCGGGTTGAATGTAATGGATGTGTAGAAATACGCAAACACAATAATCAACGCGATGTAGACAATTAAACCAACTGAATAAGCCGGACGCTCTGGATTAAACCAGGAGCTGGAATTCAGAGCCAGAAGAATCTTTCCTCCGATGGTGTCATAATTAACCTGGAAAAATCCAGCAATTACCACCGGGAAAGACATCAGGGATGAAGCAAAGATAACAGGAATAACACCTGCTGTATTTACTTTTAACGGTATGCTTGTGGACTGACCGCCAACCATCTTACGTCCCTGCATCTTTTTAGAATACTGAACCGGAATTCTCCGCTCTGCATCCTGTAAAATGATAACAAATACAACCATCGCTACGATAACCGCTACGATAATCACGGCTGTTACAACTGCAACCGCCACGATCTTGCCCTGCAGGAAACGCTCATAGAGCGTAATCATATCGCTTGGCATGGTTGAAATGATATTGAACAGAAGCACGATAGAAATACCGTTTCCGACGCCGTTCTCGGTGATTCGCTCACCGATCCACATCAGCATGGCACTTCCGGCTGTCATTGTCACAATAGCGACAATCACATTCAGGGCAGTAAACTCAACTAAAAGTCCCTTGCCGCCGAAACCGATCGCCATAGCGACGGACTGCATCAGCGCCAGTGCAACCGTAAGGTAACGCGTATATTCCGCAATCTTCTTTCTTCCGTCCTCGCCCTCCTGCTGCATTTCCTCTAATTTCGGAATTGCAATTGTCAGAAGCTGCATGATAATGGAAGAAGTGATGTACGGGGTAATACTCAATGCGAATACCGACATGTTCGTGAACGAACCGCCGGTAATCATATTGAAGAAACCAAACGCATCATTGGACTGTCTTGTAAACAGTTCCTGGAAAAATGTTGTATTAACTCCGGGAATCGGCAGCTGCGATCCGATACGGATCACAACCAGCATAAAGAACGTATAGAGGAGTTTTTCTCTGACCTCTTTTATCTTAAATGCATTCTGGAGTGTTTTTAACATATTAGATCACCTCGCAGGTTCCGCCAACGGCCTCGATCTTAGCTTTCGCGCCTTCACTTACCGCATCAACCTTTACGTTCAGCTTTTTGGTCAGCTCGCCATTGCCGAGGATCTTAACGCCGTCACGCGGGTTCTTTACGATGCCTGCTTCGATTAATGTTTCAACCGTAACAACTGTGTCGTTCTCGAATCTCTCAAGAGCGCTTACGTTGATACCAACGATGGTCTTAGAATTTCTGTTTGTGAAGCCTCTCTTCGGGAGACGTCTATATAACGGCATCTGACCGCCTTCAAATCCTGGTCTCGGAGCGCCGGAACGAGCTTTCTGTCCCTTATGTCCCTTACCAGCAGTCTTACCGTTGCCTGATGCGTGACCACGACCTCTTCTGAAGCTGTCGCTGTGCTTAGAGCCTACCGCCGGCTTTAAATTGGATAAATCCATGACTGCACCTCCTTGCAAATATCTTAGATTTCCTCTACTTTAACTAAATGTCTAACATTCTGGATCATGCCTCTGATAGCGGCGTTGTCCGGCTGCTCAACTGTCTTGCCAGTCTTGTTTAAACCAAGAGCTGCAACCGTTGCTTTCTGCTTCGGGATAGCGCCAATAGGAGACTTAACCAATGTGATTTTTAATTTCTCTGCCATTTTTATCTCCTCCTATTAGTTCAGAATTTCTTCTACAGACTTACCGCGAAGTTTTGCAACCTCTTCCGGAGTCTTTAAAGAACCTAAGCCTGCCAGGGTAGCAAGAACTACGTTTGCCTTGTTGTTGGAACCAAGGGATTTTGTACGGATGTTCTTGTAACCAGCCAGATCCAGTACGGCACGAGCCGGACCACCAGCGATAATACCGGTACCTTCCGGAGCCTTCTTCAGAAGTACGTTAGCGCTTCCGAATTTGCCGAGGAAATCGTGCGGGATGCTATTGTTCTCATCGAACGGAACCTCCATCAGGTTTCTGGCAGCTGCCTCTTTACCCTTGCGGATTGCTTCCGGAACCTCAGCAGCTTTTCCCATACCAGCACCAACGTGGCCGTTTTTATCTCCAACTACTACTAAAGCGGAAAAACGCATTGTACGTCCGCCCTTAACGGTCTTGGATACACGTTTGATTGCCACTACAGTATCCTCTAACTCGAACTGGTTGGCATCAATTTTTGTACGTTTCATGTGTATGTTCTCCTTCCTACTAGAATTCCAGACCAGCCTCGCGGGCTGCATCTGCTAATGCCTGAACTTTTCCGTGGTAAATAAATCCGCCTCTATCGAAGACAACTTCTTTAATACCTTTTTCAAGCGCTCTCTTAGCGATTACAGTTCCAACGTGAGCTGCTGCTGCAACATCGTTCGTCTTCTCCAGTTCAGCTTTAACTTCCTTCTCGGCAGTGGAAGCTGCTACTAAAGTTTTTCCAACTGTATCATCAATGATCTGAGCATACATATGATTATTACTTCTAAACACTGCTAAACGCGGTCTCTCGGCTGTGCCAGAAAAACGGTTGCGTAATCTAACGTGTTTTTTAACGCGAATTTCGCTTCTTGACTGTTTGCTAACCATCTTCACACTCTCCTTAATTATTTCTTACCAGTCTTACCAACTTTACGTCTGATAACCTCATCGGCATACTTAATACCTTTGCCCTTGTACGGCTCAGGTCTTCTCTTATCCCGAATCTCAGCTGCATACTGGCCAACTTTTTCTTTGCTGATACCTTTAACAGTGATCTTGTTCTGTCCTTCCAGAACAGTCTCAATGCCTTCCGGATCTTCCATCTCTACCGGATGGGAGTAACCAAGGCTGAGAACCAGTTTCTTGCCCTGCTTCGCTGCTCTGTAACCAACACCGTTAACTTCCAGGACTTTCTCATAGCCTTCTGTTACACCATGAATCATGTTGTTAATTAAGGTTCTTGTCAGACCGTGTAAAGATTTCATTTTCTTTAAGTCGTTCGGTCTGGTAACTACGATATGACCATCCTCTTCTTTGATGTTCATCTCAACCGGGAGTTCTCTCTCAAGAGTTCCCTTCGGACCTTTTACAGTCACTAAATTGTTCTCTGCGATTGTTACGGTTACGCCCGCCGGAATCGCAACTGGCATTCTTCCGATACGTGACATGCCTTTTACCTCCTACTTAGATTTTCGGAGAAGCCTGAGCGGCTTCTCTGTTTTCAGTTGTATCTATACCTTGTCTAAACCGATGATGATGCTTTCGGCTTACCAAACAAATGCAAGAACTTCTCCGCCTACGCCGAGTTCTCTTGCCTGCTTGTCAGTGATAACGCCCTGGTTGGTGGAGATGATAGCTACACCTAAACCGCCCAGTACCTTCGGCATATCTTCCTTGTTTGCGTAGATACGCAGACCCGGTTTGGAAATTCTCTTGATGCCGGAGATGATTTTCTCGTTTTTGTCTTTACCGTACTTTAAGGTAATACGGATAGTCTTGAAATTGCCGTCCTCAACAACGTCATATTTCTTGATGAAACCTTCCTTTACCAGGATGTCAGCGATTGCTAATTTCATCTTAGAAGACGGAACATCTACTGTATCATGTTTTGCAGTGTTAGCATTACGGATTCTTGTAAGCATATCTGCAATCGGATCGCTCATTGTCATTTTGAGTGTGCCTCCTTATAATTTGACTACCACTTACTGTAAGTGGGTTTCGGTGGGTTTTGGGAACACTAGGATGTGTCCTCTATAATATAGGCATCGTCCACTCGACTAAGCTCGTCTATCGTCTTCGACTCTGACTCACTAAGTCTCGGGACGGGCTTTCGCACTAGATTCGAAACTACCTCATCAAGTGCTCAATGCCTACCAGCTTGCTTTCTTTACGCCCGGAATTTCGCCCTTGTAAGCTAATTCACGGAAGCAAACTCTGCAGATGCCGTATTTTCTTAAATATGCATGCGGACGACCGCAGATTCTGCAGCGGTTATATTCTCTGGTGGAGAATTTTGCCGGACGCTGCTGTTTAATCTTCATTGAAGTTTTAGCCATGATAAATCCTCCTATTATTTAGCAAATGGCATGTTGAACTGAGTTAACAGCTCACGTGCTTCTTCGTCGGTCTTAGCAGTGGTAACGAAGATGATATCCATACCTCTTACCTTATCTACTTTATCGTACTCGATCTCCGGGAAGATAAGCTGCTCTTTGATACCCAGAGCGTAGTTGCCTCTGCCGTCAAATGCGTTCGGATTTACACCGCGGAAGTCTCTTACTCGCGGAAGAGCCAGGTTGATCAGACGATCAGCGAACTCATACATCTTCTCGCCACGCAGGGTAACTTTACAGCCGATAGCCATACCCTCTCTAAGTTTGAAGTTAGCGACTGATTTTTTCGCTTTTGTAAGAACTGCCTTCTGGCCAGTGATGATTTCCATATCTCTTACAGCAGAGTCCAGAACTTTAGCATTTTCTTTTGCCTCGCCAACGCCCATGTTGATAACAATCTTGTCCAGCTTCGGCACTTCCATGATATTTTTATATCCGAATTTTTTGATCATAGCGTCTACGATTTCGCTCTGATACATTTCTTTTAATCTAGCCAATTTTAACGTTCCTCCTCTCTGTATTAGTCAATTACTTTACCGGTTGCCTTAGCAACGCGGACTTTCTTGCCGTCTTCTACTTTGAAGCCAACTCTCGTAGCCTTGCCATCCACTACCAGCATAACGTTGGAAATGTCAAGCGCGCCTTCCTGATGGATGATGCCGCCCTGCTGATTAGCTGCAGACGGTTTGGTATGCTTTGTTACCATGTTGCATCCCTCAACCAGGACTGTATTCTTCTTTACATTAACGGAAAGAACTTTTCCGGTTTTGTCTTTGTCTTTACCTGTGATAACCTTTACCAGGTCGCCTTTTTTAATTTTATGCACAGCTGACACCTCCTACAGTACTTCCGGAGCCAGGGAAACAATCTTCATAAACTGTTTCTCACGAAGCTCTCTGGCAACCGGCCCAAAAATACGGGTTCCTCTCGGGTTCTTGTCGTCTTTGATGATAACGGCTGCGTTCTCATCAAATTTGATGTAGGAACCATCTTTACGGCGTGCGCCCTTAACGGTACGTACAACAACGGCCTTCACTACATCGCCTTTCTTTACAACACCGCCTGGTGTTGCATCTTTAACGCTGGCAACGATTACATCGCCAATATTTGCATATCTTCTAGTAGAGCCGCCCATAACGCGGATACAGAGTAATTCTTTCGCACCGGTATTGTCGGCAACCTTTAATCTGGTCTCCTGCTGAATCATGCCCAATACTCCTTTCTGATTTAGAAATTATCTCGCTTTCTCGATAATTTCGACGAGTCTCCATCTCTTATCCTTGGATAACGGTCTTGTTTCCATTACCTTTACAGTATCACCGATACCGCACTCGTTGTTCTCGTCGTGTGCTTTTAATTTATAAGTTCTCTTAACAATCTTACCGATTAAAGGATGTTTTACGTGGTTTTCGATAGCAACTACGATTGTTTTGTCCATCTTGTTGCTTACTACCTTACCGGTACGTGTTTTTCTAAGATTTCTTTCCACGGTAGATATCTCCTTTCCTATTTTAGGAATCTATGATAATTAGTTCGCTTTCTCTGTAATAACAGTCTGAATACGAGCGATGTTTCTGCGAACTTCTTTAATTCTGCTTGTATTATCCAGCTGGTTGGTAGCGTTCTGGAATCTTAAGTTGAAGAGTTCCTTCTTAGCAGCTACTAATTCTTCGTTTAATTCTGCAGATGTCTTAGCTTTTAAATCTTCTACATACTTATTAATTTTCACTGTTATCACCGCCTTCTAAATCTGCTTTAGAAGCAATCTTGCACTTGCACGGAAGTTTGTGCATAGCAAGACGAAGCGCTTCTCTCGCTGTCTCCTCTGGTACACCCGCGATCTCGAACATTACGCGGCCTGGTTTTACTACTGCTACCCAGTACTCAAGTGCGCCTTTACCGGAACCCATACGAGTCTCAGCCGGTTTAGCAGTTACTGGTTTATCCGGGAAAATCTTAATCCAAACTTTACCACCACGTTTGATGTAACGGGTCATGGCAACACGGGCTGCCTCGATCTGGTTGGATTTGATCCAGCACGGTTCTGTAGCGACTAAACCGTACTCACCGTAGTTGATTACATTTCCTCTAAGCGCCTTGCCGGCCATGGTACCACGGAACTGTTTACGACGCTTTACTCTTTTCGGCATTAACATTATTTATCGCTCCCTTCCTTATTTCCTTTCGCAGGAAGTACCTCGCCTTTGTAGATCCAAACCTTAACACCGGTCTTGCCGTATGTTGTGTTTGCCTCAGCGAAACCGTAGTCAATATCTGCTCTTAATGTCTGAAGCGGGATAGTGCCCTCGCTGTAGAACTCTGTACGAGCCATATCAGCACCGCCAAGACGTCCGGATACGGAAGCCTTGATACCCTTAGCTCCAGCCTTCATGGTTCTGCCCATAGCGGACTTCATCGCACGACGGAAGGAAATACGGTTCTCAAGCTGCTGAGCGATGTTCTCTGCAACGAGCTGAGCGTCTCTGTCTGGTCTCTTAACTTCTTTGATGTCTACAAAAACTTTCTTGTCAGTTAATTTCTGAACCTGAGCTTTTGTCTTCTCGATCTCTGCGCCGCCCTTACCGATAACAACGCCCGGTTTAGCAGTGTAAAGAATGATTTTTACTTTATCAGAAGCGCGCTCGATTTCGATTTTGGAAACACCGGCGCTGTATAATTTCTTCTTAAGGAAGGTTCTGATTTTGTGATCCTCTACCAGGTTATCTGCAAAATCAGCTTCCGCATACCATCTGGAATCCCAGTCTTTAATAACACCGACTCTTAAGCCGTGCGGATTAACTTTCTGTCCCATAATTGCCTCCTCTTATTTCTCATCAAGCACGATTGTGATGTGGCTCATTCTCTTTTCGATTCTGTAAGCGCGGCCCTGTGCTCTCGGTTTTACTCTCTTCATTGTCGGTCCTTTGTTAGCGAAGCATTCTGCAACGTACAGGTTCTCCGGATTCATCTGGTTGTTGTTCTCTGCGTTAGCAACAGCAGACTCGAGTAATTTTTTAATTAAAGTAGAAGCATATCTAGGATTGTATGTTACAATACCAAGCGCTGTCTTCACATCTTTGCCTCTGATGGCATCTAATACGAAGCATGCTTTCTGAACGGATACTCTGGCGTAAGACAGCTTAGCCGACGGTCTCGTATCCTTATTAGCATTTCTTTCTCTTTTAATCTGGGATCTATGTCCTTTAGCCATTGGTGAAACCTCCTTTCAAGCGTAACTTACTTACGTCCTGCTTTCTTCTCGTCTTTTCCGTGGCCTCTGTAAGTTCTAGTGGCTACAAACTCACCGAGTTTATGTCCAACCATGTCCTCTGTCACGTATACCGGAACATGTTTTCTACCATCGTGAACTGCGATTGTATGTCCAACCATCTGCGGGAAGATTGTGGAACGGCGGGACCAGGTTTTGATAACCTGTTTCTGTCCTGCTGCGTTCATCTCATCTACTTTCTTTAAAAGATGAGCATCTGCAAATGGTCCTTTTTTTAATGAACGACCCATTAGTATACCTCCTATTACTGTTTACCGTTTCTTCTTCTTACGATTAACTTATTAGACTGTTTGTTTTTCTTTCTGGTCTTCAGGCCGAGTGCCGGTTTGCCCCAAGGTGTGCAAGGACCTGGACGACCGATACTGGTCTTGCCCTCACCACCACCATGCGGATGGTCATTCGGGTTCATAACAGAACCGCGGACAGTCGGACGAATACCCATGTGACGTTTTCTACCAGCCTTACCGATATTGATCAGGTTGTGGTCGCCGTTGCCAACTACACCGATAGTAGCGCGGCAGCTGATCGGAACCATTCTCATCTCTCCGGACGGTAATCTAAGGGTTGCATATTTGCCTTCTTTAGCCATTAACTGAGCAGAGTTACCAGCGGAACGAACCAGCTGACCACCCTTGCCCGGAAGAAGCTCGATGTTGTGAATCTGTGCACCAACCGGGATTTCAGAAAGCGGTAAGCAGTTACCAACTTTTGCCTCAGCCTCTGCACCGCTCATAACCTTCTGTCCAACCTGTAAACCAGCCGGAGCAAGGATATAAGCTTTCTCGCCGTCTGCGTAGCAGATCAGAGCGATGTTTGCTGTACGGTTCGGATCGTACTCGATACCAAGTACGGTTGCTGCGATACCGTCTTTTGCATTTCTCTTGAAGTCGATGATTCTATATTTTCTTCTGGAACCGCCGCCTCTGTGACGAACGGTGATTTTACCCTGGTTGTTACGACCTGCGTTCTTCTTTAAAGAAACTACTAAGGATTTCTCCGGTGTGGATTTTGTAATCTCAGAGAAATCAGAGCCGGTCATATGTCTTCTGGAAGGTGTATATGGGCTGTAAGATTTAATTCCCATGACTTTGACTCCTTTCGTTCAACGCCTCCTGGCGTTTCTTCATGTTTTTCACGACATAGTGTTCGTCGTATAATTGTCTATTGAGGATGAATTATAAACCAGCGAAGATCTCGATCTCTTTGCTGTCCTCGGTCAGCTGAACGATAGCTTTCTTTGTTGCAGCTGTCTTACCGAAGGTCATGCCTCTTCTCTTTGTCTTGCCGTCCATGTTCATGGTGTTGACACTCTTAACTTTGGTGCCCGGGAACATCTTCTCAACGGCTTCTTTGATCATAGTTTTGTTTGCCTCGGTGTGTACCAGGAAGGTGTATTTCTTGTCTGTCATAGCATTCATACTCTTCTCAGTTACAACCGGTTTGAGGATTACGTCATAGTACTGTACGTTTGCCATTATGCATATACCTCCTCGATAGAAGCTACAGCAGCCTTGGTTGCTACTACTGTGTTGTATTTCAGGATATCGTAAACGTTGATGGTGCTTACGGAAGCAGTCTTAACGTCTGCCACGTTTCTAGCGGATAATACAGCCTTGTCACAAGCCTCATCCAGAACAACTAAAGCTTTGTTTACTTTCAGGTTGTTCATAACCTCAACAAATTTCTTTGTCTTGATCTCGTCGAAGTTCATAGCCTCAACTACGATGAACTTGTTCTCGTTTACACGGCTTGTCAGAGCGGATTTAAGAGCAGCTCTCTTCTCTTTCTTATTTAAACGGATTGTATAATCACGTGGTGTCGGAGCGAATACTACGCCGCCGCCCGTCCACTGCGGAGCTCTTGTTGAACCCTGTCTTGCATGTCCGGTACCTTTCTGTCTCCACGGTTTCTTACCACCGCCGGAAACTTCGGAACGGGTTTTTGCTTTCTGAGTTCCCTGACGTTTGTTAGCAAGCTGTGCTACAACTGCCATGTGAACCAGATGTTCATTTACTTCTACACCGAATACAGCATCATTCAGTTCTAATGTGCCAACTTCGTTGCCTTCTAAATTGAAAACAGATACGTTTGCCATCTGTATGTTCCTCCTTTCCCGTAAAAGCCTTATCTAGCGACCTTTACTGTCTCTTTGATTGTTACTAAGGATTTCTTCGGTCCCGGTACAGAGCCTTTAACAAGGAGTAAGTTGTTCTCAGTATCAACCTTAACAACCTCCAGGTTCTGAACAGTTACTTTTACGCTGCCCATGTGACCCGGCATTCCTTTGCCCTTAAATACGCGTCCCGGTGTGGTTGCAGAACCGTTGGAACCCTGATGACGATGGAACTTGGAACCGTGAGCCATCGGTCCTCTGTGCTGGCCGTGTCTCTTGATGGCACCCTGGAAACCTTTACCTTTGGAAATAGCAGTTGCATCAATTTTATCGCCTGCTGCGAAGATGTCTGCCTTGATTTCGTCTTTTACAGAATACTCTTCAGCATTCTCTAAGCGGAACTCTCTTACATATCTCTTGTAAGCAACGCCTGCCTTGTCAAAATGACCCTTAACCGGCTTTGTCACAAGTTTTTCTCTCTTGTCTACAAAACCAACCTGTACTGCTTTGTAGCCATCGTTCTCTTCTGTCTTAACCTGTGTAACAACACACGGTCCAGCCTGAAGAACGGTTACTGGAGTTAAAACTCCGTCTTCGTTGAAGATTTGAGTCATTCCGACTTTGGTAGCTAAAATCGCTTTCTTCATTAATCTGACCTCCTGTTTTTCTACAGCGGAACGCGTTCGTCAAACTCCCGCGTTCATCCTAGAACTGTCCAGATGTCTCTATCTAAACTAGTATAGGATTCTTAATTATTTGTTTTTCATCTTTACGTTGATGGACACGCCAGCCGGCATTTCCAGTCTCTGCAGTGCATCAACTGTCTTCTGGCTCGGAGCAATGATATCGATGAGTCTCTTATGAGTTCTCTGCTCGAACTGCTCTCTGGAATCTTTGTACTTATGAACTGCTCGCAGAATGGTTACTACCTCTTTCTTAGTTGGCAGCGGCACCGGTCCACTCACCTTTGATCCGTTTTTCTTTACAGTCTCAATGATTTTTGCAGCGGATGTATCTACCAGCTGATGATCATAAGCTTTCAGTGTGATTCTCATTACTTGACTTGCCATAAAAAAAGTCGCCTCCTTTTCGTACTATTAAGCACGACAAGCGGTGACTGTACACATACCCGTGTGTGTCCTCGCAGTCCACACACCAAATCCGTCATTTGTCTTCAGGATACTCTATTTTTGTACAGTGACTTGTCGCCAGTTTCCTAACTTGACATTCGCTCCGCGGAATAACCTGCTTATCATAAGCAGCAACCTCTCGTTTCATCGCTATCATGCCACAGCTTCGTTATAATAACACAGCTTTCCGGGAAATGCAAGTGTTTTTTTAAGAAAAAATCTATATTTTTCAAGAAAAAACAGGAGTTTCTTCTTCCGGTGGGTAATTACACCTTTTATATAGAAGAAACTCCTGTTTATCCACAAGAATATATTTCCATGCAGAAATTTTATCTCAGTCGAGAAGACTCCCAGCTTTTTTAATTAATCCTCCCAATACGTCGGTTCCACCGGGGTTCTAGCCTCGTCGCTGCCATCGTTGCTTGTGCCGTCCACCTCTGTGACAACACCCGAAGAGCTTGTCTTAAACTTTGTGCCGTTCGCATCCTTCACGGTGCTGGATTTCACTACCTTGCCGCTCGTCGTTACCAGATAGTTTTTGTCATTGACTTCAATGACTTCATACTTGGTACCGCTGTCTGCCTTCTGAAGCTTACCCATGTAGTACAGGAATCCATCCTCCACACCTGAGTAGCCGCGTCCAGCCTTGTTGCCGCTGTCAGTGAAATAGAACTGTCCGGTCGTTCCGTCGCCCTCTACTACATTTCCCTTGCCTTTTACGACTGAGCTGGTCGCCTTGTCCGCGCCGAAGAAATAGCAGGCATACTGACCGCTCGTTCCTACCTCCAGACGTCTCAGACCATAGACCGGGTTGCCCTTCTCATTAAATAAGTAGGTAATATTGTTGATGCGAACCAGGTTGCTCGTCGAAGCGTCAGAAATCTTCGGACCCACCTTCGGCTCGCCGTTGCTTGAAAAATAATACCACTGTACATCGCTGCCGAGATCCAGATTATAATCATCATCCTCCGGCGGAGTCGTGGAGAGCCAGCCAGTCTGTACCTGACCGTTGCTCTGATAATAACGGTAATTTGCAAATCCAGAGGAATTTCCCATATCGACCCAGCCGGTCTGCATCGCTCCGTTTTCGTCGAAGCAGTAGTAGGTTCCGTCAATCTTATACTGTTTATATTTGGCACCGCCTAAAGAAGGCACATATTTCTTTCCTGAACTCTGAAAGTAGTACCAATGATGATCCTCATCGTCGTCGCCGGGTTTCACTTCATCATCGTCCTTTTTGGCATCATCCGGATCTTCCAGATAGGCCCAGCCGATCTGCATGACACCATCTGCATTCGTGTAGTAGGTGTCATCATCCACCCAGCCCGTCTGCATCGCTCCATCACCGTCGAAGTAATAGTACTTGCCGCCGATCTTGGACCAGCCGTCGGATACCATCTTTCCGCTGGTGGAGAAATAGTACCAGACCGTCGTAGCGGAAGTCTCGTTCCATGCCGGATTGCGCTTCGGCAGCTTCAGCCACTTGTCAGTCGCCATGATGCCGGTACTCTCGACAAAGTATTCGTCGTCCACCCAGCAGTTCGACGCGATGTTGCCCTGGGAATCGAGATAGCGCCAGAGATTGTCTGCGCCCTTCTTCCAGGTATTCGTCACCTTATTGCCATTGTTGTCCACATATATCCAGCTGTTTCCAGACTGCTGCCAGCCTTCTGCCGCGTAAGATGTCAGGGTCGCCGCCCCTATCATCAGCGCTGCGGAAAGGACGCAGACTGCCAGTTTCTGTCTCTTCATATACAAGCCCTCCCAGTTCACGATTGATAACGTCTATTCTCCCACCTGCTGCGCATTCGCACACTTCCCGTCGTGTAGAGACTGCATCAGATGCTTATAACGCCTTGTTTTGTTCCAGATACGTGCAATCTATCATTTACCTAATATACATTTTAACAGGAGATGTAGGAATCTTCAAGGAGATTTATCTTTCAATTTATTTACTTTTTTTGGCAGGAAGCCGTTCAAAAGGTTTGACACGCCAATCAATGACCGATATAATTAGGTATGCATTTCAACTGAACCGTTTTTCCGGTCAGACAGACTGCGTCTATGGTTACTGTGCACGCATCGTGCCCAGTAACGGAATTTGCCGTGGCTTCGCATTTAAATACGGCAAATTCCTGCTGTCACCACGTTTTCTTACGGCACTTTCGGTTCCAAAAGTGCCTACCCGGGAACAGTAACCATTTATGCCATTTAGATGGAAATGGCTTATGGATAACACCGATTATAAAGGCGGCAGATACCCTTTTCCGGGGTTTGCGCCTCATTTTTTTGAAAGGATAAAATTTTATGTGGATTGCAGATGGATGGAACGATTATGAAGTGATTGACTGCTCCGAAGGAGAGAAACTGGAGCGGTGGGGCGACTATCTTCTGGTTCGCCCGGACCCGCAGGTTATCTGGAACACCCCCAAGACACACCGCGGCTGGAAAAAGATGAACGGACACTACCACAGAAGCTCCAAGGGCGGCGGCGAATGGGAATTTTTCGACCTGCCGGAGCAGTGGTCGATCTATTACAAAGAACTGACCTTTAACTTAAAACCGTTCAGCTTCAAGCACACAGGTCTCTTCCCGGAGCAGGCGGCAAACTGGGACTGGTTCGGTGACCGCATCCGCAATGCCGGACGCCCAATCAAGGTTTTAAACCTCTTTGCCTACACAGGCGGCGCTACCCTGGCGGCAGCCGCAGCCGGCGCCAGCGTGACCCATGTGGACGCCTCCAAGGGCATGGTAGCCTGGGCGAAGGAAAACTCCCGTTCCTCCGGGCTGGAAAATGCACCCATCCGCTGGATCGTCGATGACTGTGTGAAATTTGTTGAGCGTGAGATCCGCCGCGGCAACCATTACGACGGAATCATCATGGACCCGCCGTCCTACGGCCGCGGACCGAAAGGCGAGATCTGGAAGATCGAAACTTCGATTTACCCGTTCGTGCAGCTCTGCACGAAACTGTTATCGGACAACCCGCTCTTCTTCCTCATCAACTCCTACACCACCGGGCTGGCGCCGTCCGTCCTGACCTATATGCTCTCAACCGAAGTTGCCTCCACCCACGGCGGCACAGTGAAATCGGACGAGCTGGGACTTCCGGTTACCCGCACCGGACTGGTATTACCATGCGGTGCATCCGGACGCTGGGAATCTGGTAAATAACACTGGTATTCGGATGACATAGACACTCCATTTTTAAGTTTGATTCCTATTCATTCCAATCCCGGATATCTAACAGCCCCGGGACCAGTTCCCGCGCACTCGTCTCTAATATAATTCGCCCCTTCTCGGCGCTTGCACCAGACGGATCTCCTCCAATTCCAATCGGCGATCCGTCTTTTGTTTTCCAGTCCTCCGACACCCAGCCGATCGAAACCGGACCGTATGGCTTCAGGGCGCGGGTCTTCTCAAACGCCGTCGGCTCTCCCGCTTCCGAAAGTTCCAGCTTCACAAGACTTTCATCGACTGCCATTACCATCGATGTCTCCATCTCTCCACCGTGGAAATCCCAGATATTTCCCTTTGAAATCGTTGCTTTTACATCCGGATGACCAAATGCCCCCGCTGAAAGGATAAACGGTGCAATCCCCAGCTCACTCCGAAGTTCCCGGCTTAAAACCTGCGCAATCGGCGCATTCCCACCATGGCATACCAAAAAAGCCAGCTTCTTAAAACCGTGATGCGCCAAGCTAACGCATATATCATATAAGAGATGATAGTAAGTGTCCGGCCGAACTGTGACCGAACCGCAGAAATTCTTATGCTCTGTACTTAAGCCCACCGGAATCACCGGAAACAGCAGCATCGGGAAGTCTTCTTCCCCCTCTGCCTCCAGTGCCTTTTTGATCTCCTGACTCATCGCCTCCGCGATAATATCATCCGTTCCCAGTGGTGCCTGATTGCCGTGCTGTTCCAGAGCCCCGAGCGGAATCAGGACAATCGTGTTCTCACGGTCCACCTGCTCCATTTCCCATCTTGTCAAATCTCTATAGTTACGTATCATAGTATCTCCTCCTCTTATAAAAACAGATATGTCTTTGCACGTTCCATCAAACAAAAAAGGATTGTCCGGGATTCTTCCCCCAGGCAGCTTTCCCAGCGGTTTCCCGACAATCCTTTCTATGAAATGGTTCTGCCGTTTCACAGCAAACAGCCAAATCCGTCAAACCATTCCTCTTATTTCATTTTATACTGCTTTCGGCACAATCTTCGCCGCACGCAGGCGTACAAACAAAAGCTGTCCAACGATATAGTTGAGTCCCACTTTCAATACGTTGAATGGGATCGTCGCCAGGATGATAAATCCATTCAGGTCTTTGATCGCCGGGTTGACCGACGCTACCATGCGGATCACTTCATCCAGCGGCAGGCTCATCGCTTTCGCATATAACGGAAGCGTAATGTTCGCATTGATAAAGCATGCACACGCGGTGCGGATCACGATACTGAGCAGAAGCGCTTCTACAGCTGCCTTACGGTTAACGCCCAGCTTCTGATAGAGGAACCACAGCGGCCATACGAACAGGAACGCCGCAATCAGGTTGGCCAGCTCACCGACGTACATCGTGTTAGTTCCGACAGTAATCAGCTTGATTAACAGCTTGATGACTTCTACACAGATACCGGATACCGGTCCCATCAGAAACACGGCAATCACAGACGGCACATCACTGAAATCCACCTTATAAAACGGCGGCATCATCGGAACCGAAAATTCCAATGACATCAGCACGCCAGCAACCGCTGCCAGCATCGCCGTATAAATCAATTTTTGAATACTCCATTTTCCTGTCTTCATCTTAAATCTCCTTTCGGTTTTAAAACTCATTTCTCCGAAGGAGGAGTATGAATCAAGTGCCGGACTAGCTGCATTTGTAAAACTAAAAAAATCCCAGGTTGTTCGGGACCTGGGATGATAAATCACAACTTAGCCGATGTACACCAGCCTGCTTACGCTCAAGCGGTACACTCTCTGACTCCTGCCTCTTCTCTCATCCAGACTATACTGTCGGTTTCGGAATCTCACCGAATCGGCCGCCGTCGCGGTTCGCGGACTATACCGCCGGTAGGGAATTTCGCCCTGCCCCGAAGAAATCATGGTAATTACTCCGTCTTCATACCTATAAACATATGAATCTGCGGAGTAATTATCTCACCCGTTCATAGTATCACATACAAACGAGAATTTCAATATTTTTTTAACAATCTTTCTTTTCGTTTTTCTCATCTACGGCATCGCCGCCCCGGCATCCAGCATACCTCCGGTTGCCACTTTGCCGGACAGACTCTCAAGCGGCCGCGCCGACTGCAAAATACGGTTTCTCACATCCATAAGCGACAGGGACGCATCGCAGGAGTACAGCATTGCCGCCGTTCCGGTTACCATCGGTGCCGCCATCGACGTGCCGCTCATGTAGGCATAGTCATTGCCCGTGATCGTACTCAGGATATAATTGCCCGGCGCTGCCAGATCCACGCTTCTCACCCCGTAATTGGACGCACGGTCGAGCTGACCGTCAAAGCGCAGGTTTGCCACGGAAATGATATTGTCCAGTTCAAAGCTTGCCGGGTACATCGGCTGCTCATCGATGCTGTAGCCATTGCCGGAGGCGTCGCCGTTTCCAGCCGCCACAATAAACAGCATCCCCGAATCCTTGATCGCCTGATACAGCTCCTCGCTATATTTCATCGTGCCAAAGCTCAGATTGCAGATCGACGCGCCATTCGCCTGCGCATACCGGATCGCCTTAACCACGTTGCTGACGGTTCCGACACCGGACGATGTTCCAAGCGTCTTGATCACCATGATCTTCACATACGCCGGATCGCAGATTCCAACCGTTCCGACTCCATTTCTCGCCGCCGCGATCGTGCCCGCCGAGTGGGTACCATGATTGTCATCCGTCCCGGTAAATACCTGGGCATTATTATCATAGAAATTCCAGCCGTAAACGTCATCGATATAACCATTTCCGTCATTGTCAATGCCATCGCCCGGAATTTCCCCCGTATTCGTCCAGATCGAACCGCTAAGCTCCGGGTGAGTTATGTCAACTCCCGTATCAATCAGCGCCACAATCACCTGACGTTTTCCACTTTTCGCGTCATATTTCTTCCATGCCGGGACAATATTCATATCGATCCCTTCCAGAGAACGGACCGTTCCATCTGCTGAGAGCGCCGGGCTGCCGGTAATCGCCCCAATCGCTGCATCCACTGCCGCCGTATGGCTCGGCACCAGACGCAGTTCACCTGTATTTAAAAAAGCCCACTGATAGGAGGCATAGGAATCCGCATAGGGAACCGACTCCCGTGACGGACCCGCCGCATATGCCGGAAGCGCCGCGTTCCCTGCCATCATGGCAGCACACAGGGCGGCTGCCAGCCCTCTAAAAAGTTTCTTTTTCAACTTGCTTTATCCTCTTTCAATTCCGTTCTTACAGTTCGCGCGCTGCCGCAACCACAGTCTCCGCTTCCTTTGCCGGTTCTTTTCTGACATTCTGCCGTTTTACCGATTTTACCACTTTCCCAGCTTTTTTGCCATCCTTTTCGGATGCCGGACCGGAAATTGGCTTAAAGCCGCGAAATACCAGAATACTCCGCGGCGGAACCATATACTGACGAAGCTCTTCCTGCGGCTCCTGCCCTGCCTCCAGGCTTTCCGACGGACAGATTCCGTTATTATCTGCGTCGTCTGTGTTGATGCACAAAGTCCACTGCATTCCCTTCGGAAGTTTCGGAAGATCAAATTCATGCGGCTCCCAGTGCATATTGTAGGCGACAAAGAAATAGTCATCGCTGGTGCCGTCCGCTCTTCGCCCGTACTCGCCGCAGTAGAGAATGCCGAGCTGGCGGCGGAAATTTTCAAACTCCGGGCACCATGTTTTGACGCCGTGGTAGGAAACATCCGGGTGTCCGCAGACGAGGTAATCAATATTTTTCGGCTCCACCGGCAGATGGAACACTGGATGCGCTTTGCGGAACGCTATCATATATTTTACAAATTCGTAAATATCCCGGTTTGTCTCCAGCTGATGCCAGTTGAGCCAGGAAATCTCATTGTCCTGACAGTAAGCATTATTGTTGCCATTCTGGGAATTGCCGAACTCATCGCCCGCTAAAAACATCGGCGTTCCCTGGCTCAGAAAGAGCAGCAAAAATGCGTTGCGGAGCTGTTTTTTCCGCATCTGCACAATCTTCTTTTTCCGCGTCGTGCCCTCGACGCCGCAGTTCCACGTATAATTATAATCGCTTCCGTCCCGGTTATTCTCCCCGTTCGCTTCGTTGTGCTTCTGCTCACAGGAAACCATATCCATCATCGTAAAGCCATTTGTCGCCGCCATATAGTTGATCACGCCATACGCGTCCGGATTCCGGCGTGTCTGGTAAATGAGACGGCCGACCTGATCCTCATCGCCCTTTAATACCCGGCGCATATCGATCAAAAATCCTTCATTGTACTCGCCCAGATGCCAGCGGCGCTCCCGCAGCTTCGGTGCCGCTGCCGTTTTTGGCACACGCACGCCATCCCAGGAAGCAGCTAATAGCTTCGTATCAGCTAACAGCGGATCTGACGCCAGCAGTTCGGCCGGCGCAAACCCGGACAGGTGCACGCCATCCACATGATACTCGTAAACCCAGAAACGAACCGCCTCCTGCGCCAGTGCCGCGCTCTCCTCGCCGGTAAAATAAAGCTCAACCAGCACTTCAATATCATTTTTATGAAATTCTTTCACCAGATCCTTAAATTCCCGCTCCGGTTCTTTCTCTTTCCCGGATGTGTACGAAGCTTTCGGCGCAAACAGGTATCCCGCCCCATAGCCCCAGTAATTGAGCCGGCCGGTCGGTGTCCCGGTCGCATACGGATTCCCGTCTGCCCCATCCTCCATCATCACTTCCTGAAATTCATTCGGCATCATTAATTCAACTGCTGTGATACCCAATTCCTTTAAATAGGGAATTTTCTCCGTCAGCGCACGGAACGTTCCCCGCTCCCCGGTGCCGGAAGAAGTATGACGGGTAAATCCGCGCACATGCAGCCGGTACAGGATCGTCTCATCATACGGATGTTTCAGCAGCTGATCCATTTCCCAGTCATACGTTTCTTCCGGGAAACGGCAGCGCACCGGACGGAGCGCCGCTTTTAAATCGCCCCAGCGCTCATGTCCTGTATAGATGCGCCCGCACGGATCCGGCAGCTCCCCCTGCTCAGTCTCGATCGTGTATTCCAGTCCCGAAAAATCATCGCCCGCAAGCTCCATCATCCAGAGATCCCCCACCCGTTCTTCCGGGGAAAATGGGATCCGGACACCCTGTTTTTTACCTGTCTCATAAATTGCCAGATGGCAGAATGTCCCCGGTGCCTCGACGCACAAGTGCATTCCCGTCTCTGTCCGCTTGATTCCCGGTGTAAAATCAGGGGTTCTTATCTTCTGTCTCACGATTTTTTCTGCTTTCACCTGTATCCCCTCCACGTTTTCATACGGCACTTTCGGTTCCAAAAGTGCCTATTTGTGAGCAGCCGCCTGCGCTTCTATTTTCTCCGCCAGATCGTTCAGATACATCCAGCGGTCCATCTTTTCTTCCAAAAGAGCTTCTTTTTCCTCTTTTTCCTTTATGATGCCGTTCAGAGCCGTATAATCGCGGGCAGAGTCCTGCATCTGCTGCTCCAGATCCGCGATTGCCTCTTCCAGCGCCGCGATATCATCCTCGATCGTCTCCCACTCTTTCTGCTCCATATAGCTGAATTTGAGCTTTTTCTCGCGCTGGCGGCCGCGGTTTTTATCCTTTGCCGTCTCCGCTGCATCTGGCGTTCCCGCACCAGAAGCGCATCCGGTCTTCTGGCCTCTGCCGCGTTCCTGACCGGATGCCGTCCCAGATGCCTCCATCTCTGCCGCTATGCGTTCCCCGCAGGCTGCCTGATAGTCGGTATAGCCGCCCTCATACTGACGGATCGCGCCGCCTCCCTCAAAGGCGAAGATCCGGCGCACTACGCGATCAAGGAAATACCGGTCATGCGATACCGTAATCACGATCCCCTGGAAATGATCCAGATAATCCTCCAGAATCGTCAGCGTGCCGATATCCAGGTCGTTGGTCGGCTCGTCGAGCAGAAGGACGTTTGGCGCGCCCATCAGGATATGGAGCAGATAGAGTCTGCGCCGCTCGCCGCCCGATAGCTTGCCGATCAGCGTGTACTGCATATGGGACGGGAACAGGAACCGTTCCAACATCTGGGATGCCGATACCAGCCCGTCCGCCGTCCGCACGTACTCTGCCACATTTTTAATATAGTCGATCACGCGCATCGACTGATCCATATCTTCGTTTTCCTGTGAAAAATAACCCATTTTTACGGTCTGGCCGATGATCGTCTCGCCCGAATCCGGTTTCACCCAGCCGGTAATCATCTTCATCAGCGTCGATTTGCCGCTGCCGTTCGGTCCGATGATGCCGATGCGGTCATCCTTCAAGAAGATATAGGAAAAATCATCGATCAGGAGGCGGTCACCATACGCCTTATGAAGATGGTGTGCCTCGACCGTGGTCCGTCCGAGACGGCTGGAAATCGAGCTCATCTCCACATTTCCATCTACTTTCGGCGCTTCCACCTCACTCAACGCCTCGAAGCGCTGAATACGCCCTTTCTGCTTCGTGCTGCGTGCCTGTGCGCCGCGCCGGATCCACGCCAGCTCCGTCCGCAGGATATTCTGCCGTTTCTGCTCCGAGCTCACCGCCATCGCCTCGCGCTCTGCCTTTAATTCCAGATAGCCCTCATAACCGGACTGATAACTGTACAGCTTTCCCTTATCCAGTTCGACGATGCGGTTCGTCACGTTATCAAGGAAATACCGGTCGTGCGTGATCATCAGAAGCGCGCCGCGGAATTTTTTCAGATACTCTTCCAGCCAGTCCGCCATCGCACTGTCCAGATGGTTCGTCGGCTCGTCTAAAATCAACAGATCCGCCGTCGATAACAGCACCGCTGCGAGCGCAACGCGCTTTCTCTGTCCGCCCGAAAGTGTCTCCACCTTGGCACTATAATCGGTGATTCCAAGCTTATTCAGCATGGATTTCGCATCGCCCTCGAGATCCCAGGCGTGCTCATGCGCCATATTTTCCCGGATCACGCAGTCTAAGACGGTCCGTCCCGCTTCAAACTCCGGATTCTGAGGCAGATAACGGATATAGAGATTTCGTCCCTTTACCACCGTACCCTCATCCGGCTCTTCCAGACCGGCTACAATCTTTAGAAGAGTAGATTTTCCGGTTCCGTTGATGCCGATGAGACCAATCTTATCACCTTCACCGATGGAAAATGCCACGTCATCAAAAAGCAGCCGTTCCGTATATGATTTTTTCAGATGTTCTGCTGTCAGTAAATTCATGTCTCATCCCGATCCTTTATCTGTAATTCTACCGGGCAGTGATCCGAACCCAGTATCTCCGTATGAATCTGCGTGCCCGCCAGCCGGTCCTTCAGGCTCTTGGAAACACAGAAATAATCAATCCGCCACCCAGCATTCTTCTCGCGCGCCTTAAACCGGTACGACCACCAGGAATAAACGCCCTCTTTATCCGGGTAAAAATAGCGGTACGTGTCGATATATCCAGAGTCCAGAAGCTCCGTAAACTTGCTTCTCTCCTCATCCGTAAATCCGGCATTTTTCCGGTTCGTCTTTGGATTTTTCAGGTCAATCTCCGTGTGTGCCACATTCAGATCCCCACAGAAAATAACCGGCTTTTTCTCCTCCAGCTTCTTCAAAAACTGGCGGAAATCATCCTCCCACTGCATCCGGTACGGAAGTCTCGCCAACTCATTCTGGGAGTTCGGCGTATAGCAGGTCACCACATAATAATCCGGGTACTCCGCCGTAATGACGCGCCCTTCATGATCGTGCTTCTCAATACCAAGACCGTAGCTCACGCTAAGCGGCTCCTCCTTCGAAAACAACGCCGTTCCCGAATATCCCTTCTTCTCCGCATAGCTCCAATACTGATAATACCCCGGAAGCTCCAGATCAATCTGCCCTTCCTGCAGCTTGCTCTCCTGAATACAGAAAATATCCGCATCCAGCTCATGAAATACATCCAGAAATCCCTTTCCCACACACGCCCGCAAGCCGTTTACGTTCCAGGAAATCATTTTTTTCATTCTATCTCTCCTTTTTATCAAATAAGGTTTTTCCGATACATAAAAAGACAGCAGGCAGGTGGCAGACGCTCCGAAACTGGTCTGTGGATGCAGAGCAGGCTTTCGCCTATCAGTTGTACGCATCTTGAACACGCTTGTCCGAATGGGGCGGACGCAAGTCCGACACAGGCGAACAAGTGTAGTGAAAGCAAGCGAACAACGATAGTGCGAAGAGCCAGCGGCGCATTCACAGACCTGTTTCGGGGCGGCTGCTGCCTGCCCCACCTCTCTCATTTTTATAAATCTACGTGTAAATCCTGATGTTTAATCCCATGTCTCTCCACATATCCCGTCAGCATCAGGGTCAGCGCACCGTCACCCGTTACGTTGCAGGCAGTACCAAAACTGTCCTGAAGCGCAAAGATCGTCAGCATCAGCGCCGTTCCAGTCGCATCGAAACCGAGGACACCGGTGATCAGTCCCAGGGATGCCATAACCGTACCGCCCGGAACACCCGGTGCACCTACGGCAAATACACCTAAAAGAACACAGAACAGAACCATCGTCATCATATCCGGGAGGGCGCCGTACAAAATCTTGGATACCGTCATGACAAAGAATACCTCGGTCAGAACCGAACCGCACAGATGGATATTCGCAAACAGCGGAATACCGAAATCAACCATATCGTCACGAAGCGGCTCTGCCTTTTTGGCACAGCTGAGCGCCACTGCCAGGGTCGCCGCAGAAGACATCGTACCGACTGCCGTCAGATATGCCGGACCATAATGCTTAATAACGCCTCTCGGGTCACGGCCAGAGTAAATACCAGCCAGTGTATACAGCAGCGCCATCCAGATATAGTGGCCTGCCATAACAATCAGGATAACCGAAATGAAGATCGGAGCCTGTTTTGTGATGGTTCCCTCATATGCCAGGGAACAGAACGTAAATGCGATGTAAATCGGAAGAATCGGAATGACAATCTTCTGTACTATCTCCAGAACGATCTTCTGGAACTCGTCTAAGAGTTTCGTTACCGTCACCGCCTTGGTCCAGGTCGCTGCCAGACCAATCATAACGGAAAATACCAGCGCACTCATGACGCCCATGATCGGCGGAATGTCCAATTTAAAGACAACCTCCGGCAGACTGCGCAGTCCATCGACTGCCGACTGAATCGACATATGCGGAATCAGCGTATATCCGGCTGCCATCGAAAACAGCGCCGCGCCAAGAGACGATGTATACGCCAGAATCAGCGCTACTCCAAGCAATCTGGAGGCATTCTTTCCAAGCTTCGTGATCGACGGGGCAATAAAGCCGATGACGATCAGCGGTACACAGAACGAAATAATCTGCCCAAAAATATAATTCAGCGTCACAACGAGATTCATAAAACTTTCATTTGCTATAAGACCGGCAATAATACCGATCGCTACACCCAGCGCCAGCCGAAACGGCAGGCTTTTCATCAACTTGCTCATACCCATTTTTCCTTCCTAATACCTATCTCTTCATTCTTACTCTTCCCAAAGTTTTTTCGGATACAGACCGCCGTCCTTCATCCCCTGGATCGCGTCTGTCACAATCTTCTTATCTTCCTTGTAGGTCACGCCGTACCAGCGGTCCACGCTCTTTAACACGGTCACCTCGGCTTTCCCCTCTTTCAGAAGTTCATCCACCACAAACGGGAGGAAATACTCACATTTGAGTGGATTTACCGACAGGTTTTTCTCCAAAAATGGAACAAAACGCGCCTTTAACTCCTTTAAGATGCTGGAAGTAAAGCCCCAGAGGTTCATCGATACAAGCGTATCCTCCCCCAGCTGCTCCCAGGTTGCGCCGTCATCCTCGGTATATTCCGCCTGATCGCCGTGCTTCTCGATGCGCGTTCTCTCGTGGATATCCGCCAGATGTCCATCCGCATCCACCGTACAGACGCCGCGCGCCACATGCCCGTTTTCCGTCAATGTGTTGTAGAGATGATAGGCAACCATCGCATACTGATATTTGTCATCATCACCGCAGGATGCCAGACGATCATAGATCGCCTTGAACGCGGATTTTCCATAGTAATCATCCGCGTTGATCACCGCAAACGGTCCGTCGATCACCTCGCTGCAGCAGAGAATCGCATGACCGGTTCCCCACGGTTTGACGCGTCCCTCCGGAACCTCAAATCCATCCGGAAGGCGGTCATTTTCCTGATACACATACTCCACCTGCACATGCTTTTCCATGCGGTTTCCGATATGTTCCTTAAACTCTTTCTCAATCGATTTCTTGATAATAAATACGACCTTTTCGAATCCAGCCTCGACTGCGTCGAAGATCGAAAAATCGATGATCAGATCTCCTTCCCGATCGACCGGATCAATCTGCTTCAAGCCGCCGTACCGGCTGCCCATACCAGCCGCCATGATCACCAGAACTGGCTTCTGACTCATGAAAATTGTCCTCGCTTTCTGTTTCTTATCCACAATCCTGCCCGTTTTCATTCAAAGCAGAATTGCCTATTTCCTTTTATTTTAAACTAATTCGGGCAGACTGTAAACAGTAAAACAAAAACCCAGCTGCCGTTTTATTCCATAGAGCGGATATTCTTTTTTGTTTACATTTTTATAAATGTATTTTTTACTGTTTCTACACCAGTTAATTGTATCTTTTAATTCTGCGCATACTTGTATGATAGATTGTTTTCACAAATATTTGATGTATGTGGGAGGTGCTTTAAATGATTGCTGCTGGTGACCGGCTCCGTGATTTACGGGAGGACAAAGGAAAAACGCAGGCGGAAATTTCCAGTCTGCTGGGTACAACTCAGCAAATCTATTCCCGCTATGAAACAAACCGGACGGATCTGCCTCTTCGGCATCTGATAAAACTGGCGGATTATTACCAGGTCAGCGCCGATTATATTCTCGGTCGAACCTCCTACCCGAAGAATCCGCCCGAAATGGCGAAACCATTTCTTAAAAATGTCACCTATGGAGAGGTCAATGGGCGTATCTCATCATTCCAGACTTCCACGAAAAAGCAGTTGATCGAATACATCAATTACCTGGTTTATCTGGAATCACGCCATAAGAAAGATTGATCACGCCAAAAACGGGACATTGACACCATAGATGTGCAAAAGACAGCTCCAGGCATCGCTCACATGCAGCGTCTGGGGCTGTCTTTTATCTTTCAGACTTTTGTGCTTTCATCTCGGCAATTGAATAACCGAGGATTCTCGCTTATTATCCTAAATCACTTTGATTCCAGCTCTTAGTCGTCCTCTTCCTCACTATCCGTAACAGTAAATACCTGACGTTTTCTCGCCATCTCATCGTTTGCCAGATACTCATCGTAAGTAGTAATCTTATCGATCAGCTTGCCGTTTACGATTTCCATGATACGGTTTGCGGTCGTCTCAACGATCTGGTGGTCACGGGAGGAGAATAACAGCACGCCCGGGAACTTGATCATACCGTTGTTCAGAGCGGTAATGGACTCCATATCCAGATGGTCGGTCGGCTCATCCAGAATCAGGACATTGGAACCGGAGATCATCATCTTAGAAAGCATGCAGCGCACCTTCTCACCACCAGAAAGAACGCGGACCTTCTTCACGCCGTCCTCACCGGCAAACAGCATACGTCCTAAGAATCCGCGGACATAGGTCACATCCTTAACCGGAGAGTACTGGGTCAGCCAGTCTACGATCGTGTCGTCGTTATCGAACTCTTTCGAATTGTCCTTCGGGAAATATGCCTGACTGGTGGTCAGACCCCATTTATAGGATCCCTCATCCGGCTCCATCTCGCCGGAAAGAATCTTGAAGAGAACGGTCTTTGCCTGCTCGTTCGGTCCTACAAATGCTACCTTGTCCTCGCGTCCGAGAATGAAGGAAATATTATCAAGAACCTTCACACCATCGATAGTCTTAGACAGGTTCTCTACGCTTAATACCTCATTACCGATCTCACGTTCCGGACGGAAGTCGATATACGGGTACTTACGGCTGGACGGTTTGATCTCATCTAACTCAATCTTCTCCAGAGCACGTTTTCTGGAGGTTGCCTGCTTAGACTTGGAAGCATTGGCGGAAAATCGCTGGATGAACTCCTGCAGCTCCTTGATCTTCTCTTCCTTCTTCTTGTTGGCTTCCTTCATCTGCTTGATCATCAGCTGGCTGGACTCGTACCAGAAATCGTAGTTTCCGGCATAGAGCTGAATCTTGCCATAGTCGATATCTGCGATCTGGGTGCAGACTTTATTTAAGAAGTAACGGTCATGGGATACCACGATAACCGTATTCTCAAAGTTGATCAAGAACTCCTCGAGCCATGCGATCGCATCGAGATCCAAGTGGTTTGTCGGCTCGTCGAGAAGCAGGATGTCCGGGTTTCCGAACAGTGCCTGCGCCAGAAGAACTTTGACCTTCTGGGCACCGGTCAGATCTGCCATCTGTTTGTAGTGGAGATCCGTCTCGATTCCCAGACCATTTAAAAGGTTCGCCGCGTCGGACTCTGCCTCCCAGCCGTTCATCGTGGCGAACTCGCCCTCCAGCTCGGCAGCCTTGACGCCGTCCTCCTCGGAGAAGTCTTCCTTCATGTAGATGGCTTCCTTCTCTTTCATAATCTCGTAGAGTCTCGCATTTCCCATAATAACGGTATCAAGTACCGGATATGCGTCATATTTAAAGTGATCCTGCTGTAAAAATGAAAGTCTCTGTCCCGGTGTGATGATAACCTCACCATTGGTCGGTTCCAGCTGTCCGGACAGGATTCGTAAAAAGGTAGACTTTCCGGCACCGTTGGCACCGATGAGTCCGTAGCAGTTTCCCTCGATAAATTTAATGCTTACGTCCTCAAATAACGCCTTCTTTCCTACTCGCAGTGTTACATTGCTTGTACTAATCATGGCAATTTCCTTTCATACTGTTCAAATCGTTCATACTCCCCAGGTGCATCTTTGCCCCGGGCGGGTGTAATCCATGTATATTTTACAGGTTTTTCCCGAATTTGCAAGCATTTTACGGGTTTTTATTCCCATCCGCCAAAAACTAAAATCTTCCGAACGTATCCACCAGCCAGGACAAATAATCTGCCCGCTCATCCGTAAACTGCCCCGGAACCAGACGCCAGCGCCAGTTTTCCCCGAGGGTTCCCGGCGTATTCATGCGCGCCCAGTTATCGAGTTTCAACACATCCTGCATCTGGAAAATGGCGACGCTCGCGACTGAACCGTATGCCGCGCGGAACACGCGGTCTACCACCTCACTCTGGTGTGCTGCACCGAGGTAATCGGCAATGTACTGAAGTTCCCACCACTGACGTTTTTCCGGTTTAAAATACCCCGCCAGCGTCTCATTGTCGTGCGTTCCACCGTAGACTACGGAGTTCGGGTCATAGCAGTGCGGCAGATGCTCGTTGAAACGGTCGCCACTGAACGCAAACTCAATGATCTTCATGCCCGGATAGCCCGTCTCTGCCAGCAGATCCTTGACCTCCTGACAGAAGACACCCAGATCCTCCGCGATGATCTTCGTCTCGCCTGCCGCCTCGTCAAGTGCGTCGGTCAGCTTTTTGCCCGGACCTTTCTCCCACTCGCCGTCTTTCGCAGTCACAGCGCCATACGGGATTGCATAATACTGCACCACGCCGATGAAATGGTCGATCCGCACCGCATCGTAGAGCTTCGCGGACGCTTTCATCCGGCTTCGCCACCAGGCAAAATCGGTTTGTTCCATTTTCTCCCAGTCGTAAAGCGGGTTGCCCCAGAGCTGTCCATCCTCTGAAAATGCATCCGGCGGCACACCCGATACCTTGAGCGGCGTCAGATTTTCCTCATCGAGCTGGAACAGCTCCGGGTGGCTCCAGACATCCGCGCTGTCGAGCGCCACGTAAATCGGAATATCGCCGACGATCTGAAGTTCTTTTTCTTTTGCATACTGTTTTAATTTTTTCCACTGTTCAAAAAACTTAAACTGTAAGAACTTCCAGTAATTTATTTCTTCTGCCAGCTCTTCGCGGCATGCCGAAAGCGCCTTCGGACGGCGGAACCGGATGTCCTCGTCCCAGTCCATCCAGCCTTTTCCTTCATATTTACCCTTGACTGCCATGTAGAGCGCATAGTCGTCCAGCCATTCTTCATTTTCTTCCAGAAATGCCTGATATTCCACACTTTCCTTATGGCTGCTCCGCTCATACGCCTTGCGCAGAAGCGGAAAACGGTAATAATACAGCGCGTCATATTTGACCTGATCCTGCTTGTCGCACCACCAGCAGGCGTCTATCTCATCCTGGGTCAGAAGTTTCTCGTCTTTCAGCGTATCCAGATCAATAAAATACGGATTTCCCGCAAATGCAGAGTAGGACTGGTACGGGCTGTCCCCGTAGCAGGTCGGTCCCATCGGAAGCACCTGCCAGTACGTCTGGCGTCCGCGTTTTAACTGATCAATAAACTCATACGCCGCCCGTCCGAACGTACCGATTCCATACGGCGACGGCAGGCTGAAAATCGGCATCAGCACGCCTGCGCCGCGTTTTAACATTGTCTTCATCGCTTCGTTTCCTCCTATTCTGCCCGATATACTGTCTCACCGCTGCAGATGGTATAGTGAACCTTTCCATAGAGCTTCGCTCCCACAAACGGGGAGTTGGACGCCTTGGAATGGAATTTTTCTACGGTATATGGTGTCTGGTCGTCAAAAAGAACCAGATCCGCCGCGCCGCCCTCGCGGATGCGTCCCGCCTCCTTCATCCGGTACAGCTTCGCCGGATTCAGGCACATTTTCTCAAACAGAGTCAGATAATCAATGTGACCAGCTTTTACCAGCCTGGTAACCGCCAATGGCAGGGAGGTTTCCAGCCCGATGATGCCGCTCGGCGCCTCGGTCAGCGGTTTTGCCTTCTCCTCGGCGCTGTGCGGTGCATGATCCGTCGCAATCATATCAATCGTGCCGTCCTTGATTGCCTCAATCAACGCCTCGCGATCCGCGGCACTCCGCAGCGGCGGATTCATTTTCGCCAGTGTTCCGTACTCCAGAACCGCCGTCTCGTCCAGTGTAAAATGATGCGGTGTCACCTCCGCCCAGACATGCGCGCCCAGCTTTTTCGCCAGGCCGACCATCTGCACCGCATTGCGGGAACTGATGTGCTGGATATCCACATCTGCGCCCGTGTGAAGCGCGATCATGCAGTCGCGCGCCACCATCGAATCCTCCGCCAGCGCCGGGGAACCACCGATTCCCAGCTGCTCGGACACCGGACCGCGGTTGATGCCGTTGTTGAAAATAAATGCCGGATCCTCCTCATGGAAGCTGAGCGGCACATTGAGGCGTTTCGCCGTCTCCATCGCCTCTTTGACCAATTTTTCGCTCATCAGCGGGATTCCGTCATCCGTAAATCCGATCGCACCCGCCTCTTTGAGGGCGTCCATATCGGTCAGTTCTTTTCCCTGAAATCCCTTCGAGACTGCCGCGCAGGTTTCCACATGGATTCCCGTTTTCGCGCCCTTTTCCAGAATATACCGGACAATCTCCGGCGTATCGGCAACCGGTTTCGTGTTTGCCATACAGACCACCGTCGTAAAGCCGCCCGCCTTCGCAGCCGCCGCGCCCGTCTCGATGTCCTCCTTGTAGGTCAGACCCGGATCGCGGAAATGCACGTGGACGTCCACCAGTCCCGGCGCGACGATCAGCCCTTCTGCGTCCAGCACCTCGGCATCTGCCGGAATGGACGGTGCGTCAGATGCCCCATCCGATTCTGCTTTTGTATCTTTTTTCACGATTTTCTGGATTTTCCCATTTTCAATCCACAAATCTGCCCTTCCGTCGAATCTGCTCTCCGGATCGATGACTCTGCCGTTTTTAATTATTTTTACCATTCTAACCCCTTTTTAACTCATATGTTAAAACGTAACTGTTCAGTACCTTCACAGTTACGTCAAAACATTTTTTCAGACAAACTCAGCCCTTAACTCCTCTTCGCCGGCACGATCTCCAGCCAGTATCCATCCGGATCGTTAATGAAATAAATACCCATCGCCGGATTTTCAAAACAGATGCATCCCATTTCCTTATGTTTGGCATGTGCCGCCTCCATGTCTCCCGTCTCAAATGCCAGATGGAACTCATTGTCGCCCAGGTTGTAGGAGTCCTTCTCCCAGTCGCGCAGCCAGGTCAGCTCCAGCTGGTAGCCGGTCGTGGCGTCGCCCAGATAAACAAGGATAAAGCTTCCGTCTGCCGCCTCCTTGCGGCGTACCTCCTTAAGTCCCAGTGCTTCCTCATAAAATTTCAGTGACTTGTCCAGATCGATGACATTGAAATTGTTGTGTGCAAATGTAAATTTCATCGGATAAACTCCTCTCCTTCCTTGTGAATCTCTACAATCCGATCCCGCCAGCCTTCACTGGATGGATGTTCGATTAATTTTGGTATAATCGTATAATCTTCCCAGAAATGCATCGGAAAAATCCATTTTGTGTCCGCCTGCTCCATAAAACCGGCAGCGCCCAGATAAAACCACTGCTCCTGCCTCGGATCGACCGGGATAAATGCCAGATCCGCCGTGCGCCCGGAAAGCTTTTTCATCTCCTGTTTATAAGAAGCCGCCATATTCCGGTTCCATGCCATATCTTCGCCTTCCCACCACCAGTTATTTAAGTCACCGGCGTGATAAATCTCCTTTCCTTCGCAGGAGAGCCAGAAGGCGACGCCTTCGTCGGTGGAATGGAACGTCTCGACGATAAGGCTTTCTTCAGAAATATTCAGGCAAAATCTTTCTCCTGCCTTTACCAGCCGTATCCTGTCTTTATATCGTTTACGATATTCCTCCGGTATCTTTTTCCCAATCTCTTTTGAGAGAATATAAAAAACATTTTCCCGTTTCTCTCCCAGCTGAAAGATTACCGGAGCATAATGATCGGCATGGAAATGGCTCGCAAAGATAAAGAGGGGCTTCCCTGCCGGAAACTCCGGGAGAGTTCCCTTAAAATAATCAAACAGAATCACGGCATTTTCAAGCTCAACTGAAAACGAGCTGTGATGAATATATGTGATTTTCAAACGAATTAATTCCCTTCTATAATGAAAAAGAATGTGCCTTGGCACATTCTCGCGCCGAGCGCAGTCGCTTGCGACATGTTTCTGCTTCGCGCGAGTGCGCATCATTGGCACGTTAGTGCCTTTTTGTGTAATAGGAAATTTCAAGGAATTTCCTATTACACGAAACAACAGCCAGCCAAAAGTATCCCGCATACGATACTCGCAGCGCTTTCAGCCGGCTGTGCTCTCTTCGCAACCTTTAGTTTTCTTTCTTGCTCTGTGCTTTTGCTAAGAATTTCTCATTTTTGATGATGAAACGCTCATGTGTGCCGCCGCCGATGGAACCTTTCGCGTCAAATGCCTCTACCTTAAATACGAGACGTCTGCCGTCTACTTCTACCAGCTCACTCTCGCACCAAACCTGCATGCCGACCGGGGTCGCTGCATTATGGGCAATTTCCAGCTTTGTACCAACGGTTCCCTCACCGTCGTTTAAGTACGGAGCCACGCTCATCCACGCGGTTTTCTCCATCAGTGCAACCATCGCCGGAGTTGCAAACACCGGTAACAGACCGCTTCCCACTGCTGCTGCGGAATTTTCATCCGTAACCATAACTTCCTGTCTTCCCTTGATACCAGCTTCTAACATATTGTCTGCCTCTCTTTCTTTTTTGCGCCAAAATCTGCGCTGTATCAAATTTGTTACTGTTCACGCATACGTGTACAGTAACTCAGATTTCTGTAACCGTCCCGTGCTTCCACAGCCGCCATCACTCTTTTCGTCTGTATTTCCCCGCCTTACAGCGGTTTGCCGCACTTTGGACAGTACGAAAAATCCTCCTCCGTCTCAAATCCACAGGACGGACAGACCTTATGACGGTGTGATGCATCACTTCCCGTCCACGGATTTCCATTTCCATCCTGCCGAAGTGTCAGATCGCTTTCCGTGATCTCGACCTCCTCGCCCCGAAGCAGCCTCTTTCCCACCTCCGGATCCAGCTCATAGACCGCACCGCAGCACGACATTTTTACGAAAAAGCGCCGGTTCCATTTAAAAATCGGGATAAAAAAGAAACTAAAATACATATAGGTCATGTACACCTGATACCGCCCATAAGCGCCGCAGCGCCCGCAGATCACTGTTTTCAGGTACTCCAGCGGCTTCACGCCGGAACTGATGCCACCGATAAAAAACATCCGTCTCCCCTCCTGCCATAGAACAAAGCATGTGCTCTGGCACATTCTCGCGCCGAGCGCGGTCGCTTGCGACATGATTCCTCTTCGCGCGAGTGCGCACATATATACATCATACCTAAGTAGCGCGTCTTTCGCAAGATTTTTTTACGCTCTGATGCAATTCCTTTGTTACTGTTCACAGGTAGGCACTTTTGGAACCGAAAGTGCCGTAAGAAAACGTGGTGGCAGCAGGAATTTGCCGTATTTAAATGCGAAGCCACGGCAAATTCCGTTACTGGGCACGTATGCGTGAACAGTAACATTCCTTTCTGATAAAAGGTAACCGTTTGCAGGCAAAGGTCTTCTATGCTATGATACGTCTCATAAGAATTACATGATTTGATACTTTATGATTCAAGGTTTTATAACTTGATATTCCATTGATATAAGCAAAAAATATTTTAAAAAAAGAGGATGCCCTGCCATGAACACACATACAACAAACCTGCCTGCAATCGAAACACACACTTTCCCCAACTCCCACATCATCTCCTGCCTGAACCTGAACCTCGCCCAGATAGCCGCCTCCGGTCAATGTTTCCGTATGCTTCCGGTTCCGGAAAAACCGGGGATCTGGTCACTCATCAGCGGGACGCACTATCTGGAAATTTCCGGGACGCCGGACGGTTTCTTCTTCGACTGCCCGGACGAAGCGCTTCCTTTCTGGAAACAATACTTCGATCTCGGCACCGATTACGGCTCTTTCATCGCCTCCATCCGCGCAGACGATGCCTACCTCGCGGCGGCGGCAGACGCCGGTTCCGGCATCCGGATTCTCCGTCAGGATCTCTGGGAAATGATGATCACCTTCCTGATCTCCCAGCAGAAAACCATCCCAAAGATCCGCGAAGCCGTCGAAGCTCTGGCAAAAAAATACGGTGCGAAGAGAACCGCCGCCCTGTCCGACGGTTCCATCCGCACCTACTATTCTTTTCCCTCGCCCGAAGAACTGGCATCTGCCAGCCTGGACGACCTATTAACCTTAAAACTCGGCTACCGCGCCAAATACATCCACCGCCTCATCCAGGATGTCCTCGCCGGAACCGTATCCTTAGAATCCCTCGCAGCCCTGCCGCCGGACGAAGCCATGACCGCACTTACCAGCCTCTATGGCATCGGTCCCAAGGTCGCCAACTGCGTCTGCCTCTTCGGACTCCACCACATCGACGCCTTCCCCGTCGATACCTGGATTGAACAGATCCTGACCAAAGAATACCTTCCCAAACACCCCATCCGCTACCGCCGCCTTCCAAAAAGCCGCCTGTACACTACTATTATCCAGGATTTTTTTGGAAGCTATAAAGGATACGCAGGGGTAATGCAGCAGTATATCTTTTATTATGAGCGCAGCATCCGAAACGGAAAATTCTAAAGATTCAGCAGCGCCAACGCCACCAAAATAATCCCGCATCCCCCAATCTGTCTCCGGCTGATTGGATCCCCGAGCACCAGCACGCTCACAAAGCTGACCACCAGGATCGTGCCGACACTAAAGCTCGGATACACGATAAACGCCGGCAGTCTCGACACACTCGCCAGCAGCAGCGAGGTTGAAAAATAGTTTGGAAATCCGACTGCCACACCACTCAAAAAGTCCATCTTTCCAATCTTGCGGCGGGTTCTCTGTTGCTCGAGAAATGCCAGAACCACAGTCAGAACCAGTGCGGTCAGGAACGTATAGAACAGAAACAGCGCATCAAACCGTCTCTCGCCGATCCTCTCCGTTACCTTGGACATCCCGTCTGCCATACCGCTGACGACAAATAAAACGAGCAGAAGTCCCGCCGAACCCATCCTCCGTCTGCGTCCGCAGCCGCGGTCCCCCTCGCTGTTGATGACCCAGATCGCCACAATAACCAGCACGATCCCCACCAGCTGGAACAGCGTTGGGATCTCACCTAAAAACAGGATACTCGCCGTGACCGGAATCACGATACCAAGCTTCGCAAATGCCGACGACAGAACTGCCCCATTTTCACGGATGCATTTCTGCATCAGAACCAGATTTCCTGTAAACAAAAATCCATTCACGATTCCCGTAAGAACCGCCGTCCGGCTGCCTGCCGCAAAGATATTTTTATCTGGAAGCAGAACAAACGCCACCACCAGGCAGGTCACATAATTTCCAACCAAAATCCCATATCGGTTATCGCTGAACGTCTCACTGATCCGCAGCGCCAGCGCCAGGGACGCGCTGAAAAGAATCGCAAAAATCAGATAAATCATATCCACTTATAAGAGATCGCCGGTCTCCCGGAATTTCCGGTAATGATGCGTTCTCTTTGCCTCCTCCAGTTTTTTAAGCATGGCCGGAATATCCCCGTTTAAGGTTCCCGCCAGAATCACGTAGTTCGACGCATGGTTCGTCCGGAATACTGTGCCCGGAGAATCCACATTTTTCAGGAAAATTTCCATTTCATCCACAATTTCATCCGGAGTTATCCGCTGGAACCGCCCTTCCACGACATCTGCATACATCGGCGTGCCCTCGTACAGGCGCAGCGTCAGGAAGGATGCGTACTCCGGGTTCATCGCCGTGATGAGCTTCGCACAGGACAAGGCATGTTCCTCCACCTTGCTGCGTCCGCCAAGCCCCGAAATCAGCGTCACTGAGGTCGCGATGCCGCAGCGTTTCAATTTTTGTCCTGCCTCAATGGTCTGTTCCGCCGTCACGCCTTTATTGATATATTTTAAAATCTCATTGTCGCCGGATTCCGCACCCACATAGACGATTCCGAGTCCCGCCTTGCGCAGGCGGATCAGCTCTTCTTCCGATTTTCGCAAAATATCCTGTGCCGTTCCGTAGGAAGCCACCCGCTTCACGCCCGGATACAGGCGGTGGATCGCATCCAGAATCACCAGAAGATCCTCTGTTTTCATAACCAGCGCATCGCCGTCCGCCAAAAATACCTTATCGATATACGGCGCATACGGATTGTGCGAAACCTCCGTCAAATCTGCCAGAATCTCTGTCAGGCTCCGGATCCGGAACTTCTTTTCTTTATACATATTGCAAAAGCCGCAGGTGTTGTGTGCACATCCGATCGTCACCTGAATGATCAGGCTGCGCGCCTCACTCGGCGGTCTGTATACAATTCCCTCGTAGTCCATATGATTCCTCCTTTTTCTGTATCTCCTCTGCCGGACTGCCCGCATCTGCTCCGGCAGTTTCCTCATTTTCTGCATTCTCCGGGTTTTCTATCGTCTCCCCCGGCAACGGGAAATCCACACCCGCTTTCAGCTCCAGCACCGTGTTGTCCGTCCGGGCATCGTGCAGGATCGCCTGCAGCCTTGCCAGCCAGAAATCATTGCCGCTATAACGGATCCAGTACTGATATGCCTCGCTTTTTCTGATCTTTGCCACATCAATCTTCGTGCCCGAACAATAATCACGGTTCATATCGGCATAGAGCCTTGCCATCTCTTCTTTGATATCCTTTGATGCCGACTGCAGCGCCTTAAACGCCTGTTCCGAAATCACATCTACCAGAAACTGATCCGCATAAGCATCAAAATTGAGAAGATTCTCGTCTTCTTCCCCGTAGCGCTGCGCCCAGCCTGCTATGTCTACCTTTTTTGTATGGTAGGACAGACTGCCATCCGCCTGCCAGTTTAGGATACTGTACTGGCACGGCGCCATTGGAAGCGGAGAAGTCACTATCTCCCGGATTCCATATCCGCCCGGTGTGTTCAGATTTGACGTATGCTTCTTGATTCTCTGCAAATGCAGATGCCCGCTCAAATACACCGGAACTCCATATGCTTCCAGAAGCGCGGTCACTTCTTTCGTATTTTCAATCGTGCATTCCTCCGGATAGAGTGTACTCTCATCCAGCAGATTGTGGTGTGAAACCGGAATGACCGTCACACCCTGTTTTTTCGCCTCCTCCAGCTGTGTTTTCATCCACGCAACCGTCTCTTCGCTTAGCTTTCCGCCCGTCTCATGGACCGGTTCACACATGCAGCTGTCCAGCATCATCAGCCAATATTTTTCATCCAGGCGGTAAACATAACTCAGCGAATCCGAAGCCCGGGACACCGCCTGATCATAGCCAAACTTATGGTAAATCTGGTAAAACTCTTCCGAACTTGTTCCCTCTGCCGGGGATACCTGATCATCAAAATACGTTGCCGCCCACGGGTGGTTAATATCATGGTTGCCCGGAATCACCAGCACCGGAATTCCCGCTGCCTGCACCCGCTCTAGCTTCTCTGCAAGCGCTTCATGGTTTGCTTTCTCACCATTCTGGGAGAGATCTCCGCTCAAAACCAGTGCCGATGGATGCGCCGTCCGCACCTCCTCCAGAAATGCCTCCGTGATCTCATCCAGATACGGCACGATCGTCCCATCATTTCCCATCGTATAGGTATCAAACGCCGACTGGAAATCTGTCATCTGCGGGGACTGATAGTGAAGATCCGTCGCCAGCCAGATGGTCGGCGGCATATAAACTGTCTCTTCCTGTGCCTTCTGGGGCTCTTTTTTTCTTTTATACAGCTGCTTCCGGGAAGTCCGGCGCTTTAAAGCCGTTTCTCCATCCGAAGCGTTCTCATCTGCATCATCCTGTATCACTTCCCCGGCGGATGATTCATCCTCCTCCAGATTCCCGGCGGCTCTATTTTTTTCATTCTCCGCCACATCGCCACCATCTGTCTCAGCTTCCGAAGCTTCCGTCCCGGATGCATGCTTTTTCCCTGCATCCGGCACCAGCCATACAACCAGAAAAAGTGCGAGGACCAGCAGCAGAAGCTGTGCCCCCCGCACCAGAATCGACATCTGTCTTAACTGTTTCATGGCTGCTCCGGTTTCGGCGCATTGCTCTTACCTGTCAGAGTTTCCACACGCAGGCAGAGGACGGTGGTTCTCGCCGCTACCTCCGGAGCAAACTCATACGGTCCGCCCTCCGGGTCATACTGCTGCATGATCCTTGTCAGTGCCTCTCCTTTCTCCCCAGGATCAGCCACACGGGATAACCGTCCAGTGCCGCAGACACTCTCATAAATCATCGTGCTTCTGCATGCCGGTTCCAGAATCTTTATCTCTTTTTCATTCTGCACACAGAATGCCACCCGGTTGTCGCGCTCCATATGCTCAATCTTCGTTCCCACCGGAGCGCCGTGAAAATACAGCACCGGCGTCTCCTGGTCTTCGTTCCACACAAAACCATAATTTAACGGGATCACATACGGGTATTTATCCCCAGAAAAGGCGATACTACACACCCGGCAGTGTTCCAAAATGGCTTTCTGCCCGTCTTTCGACTCAATCGCACGTTCTCCTCTTCGCATTATTTATCCCCCTTCTTATCCGAACCTTTCTTCTCCTGATTCTCTTTCTCCCGTTGCTCCCGTACCTTCTGGAACGCCTCGTCGCCGACTGCCACGCGGATAAACTCCTCCATCGCCTTCGTGAGGTACTTATTTCTCTTCTTGTACAAATAAACGTAACGGACCGCCAGCTCTTCATTCATCTTGTAAAAGCACAGCGGCACTTCATATGGAAGATTGACGATCAGGCCATCCGGGATGAAGGCCGCGCCCACGCCCCGTCCTGCCATGTTGAACGCAGAGACAACCTGGTCCGGTTTCATGATAATATTCGGCGAATAATTCTGGCGGCTGCACATCTTCATGCTACGCTTGTAAATGCTGTTTTCCTCTTTAACGAAGATAAACGGAGTACTCTTTAAGAGCGGCAGCGGCAGTACCGGGAACTCCGCCTGACTGTGGCGTCCTGCCCGGATATCTTCCGCGGTAAGCTGATACTGGGTCAGCTCCTCATTGATCGGAAAACTCTTCGGAACAGCCAGAATAATTCTCTCCGTGCTATAATAATACTTTTCATAATTTTTGTCATCCAGTTCCGAGTTATCGATCAGAAGATCCAGTTCCTCGGCAACCAGCTTATCGGTCAGCTGTGTGGTCGTGCCCTCCTGCAGATCAATCTTGATCTGCGGATACCGATGGGAAAACTCGCTCAACACGCCCGGAAGTACAAACGAGGTAAAAAAGATCGTTCCGCCAACCGACAGCTTGCCCGCCAGAAGCCCATTTAAATTATTCAGTTGATTGAGCGTGTTCTGTTCCAGCGCAAACAGCTTTTCGATCGCGTCGATATAAACTTCACCGCCCGGCGTCAGTCCGATCGGAGAGGTGCTCCGGTCAAAAATCGGAGTTCCTATCTTTTTCTCCACCTTCTTGATCGCCGTGCTTAACGCCGGCTGCGTAATATACAGTTTCTGCGCCGCCTTCGAAAAACTCTTTTCCTCGTAGACCGCGTATACATACTCTTTTCCGTCGAACATGTTTCCTCCTATGTACCCTGCTTTTTCTCATCGCTGCATCCTGCGGGATATTTCATCCCGAAACTTCCCGCCCGTGAACATTCTCATTCCGTTCCATTCTTTTCCCTTTATCTACAGAGTTTCCGGCACTTTTGTCCACTTATGATTCTATAACAAAAAATTTATAATAATTATCTTCTTATTTATATTTGATTATATACGATGAATGATATATAATCAAGTTAAAGATAAGGAACAAGAGAAAATAATTCATCTTCTTATCTTTCTGGCATAGCCAACCACCCCGATTTTCCCCAAAATCGGTTCCCATATATTGATTATTCCTCATGAGCACGCACTGCAGAACCCTCGTTCCCCAACCAACCCGCAGTTGCGTGCTTATTTGTATGTAATTTTTACCCCGTCCAGCTCAGCTTCTATCAGCTCGTCCCCATCATATGACAATTTCAATGAAAAAAACGTATCCCTTTCAATCAGAAGCTTCAAAAAGATCCGATCGCCGTCCCAGAGCCGCAGAGCCGGCACATCCTTTTTCGCCACCCAGGCAAGCTCGCCCTCGTCACATTCGCGAAGCGTTCCCTCAAATCCATCCGCCGTGTACAGGCACATATATTCCGTCGGCCAGCCTTTCGCGATAAACGTCACGATTCCGCGGAATCGCCAGGAAGTCAGAGTCAGCCCTGTCTCCTCCTTCACTTCGCGCAGCAGGCAGTTCTCCGGGCTTTCATTCTCCTCAAAATGTCCGCCGACGCCAATCCATTTTCCTTCATTCACATCCTGTTTCTTCTTGATTCGGTGCAGCATCAGATATGAATCGTCTTTTTCAATGTAGCAGAGCGTTGTCAGCGGCGAACGCTGTTTTTTTGTCTCTCCCATGCCTCCTGGTACCTCCATTTTTATTTAATGTACGCTCGGAATCTTCAGATGCCCGTAGTCCTTCGCCTCGTCCTCCAGGATATTCTGCAGAAAATCGCTCAGTTCGCTGACATAGCCGATCTTGTTCCAATCTTTCAGCACCGGATTTTCCTTTGCGGCTTCCTCGATCTGATACATCCGTCCTTCATAATAATTCACGCACAGATCCGCGTAGTACGAAGCCATTTCCTGTTTCTTCTCGTCCGTAAAAAATGCGTGGCGATCCTCGATATGGCGATTCAGATCCCGGATTGCATCGCGGATTGCCGCCCGACGCAGGATCGACTCCGAATAGGCCGTAAAATCTGCCAGATCTCGGTTGTGGTACGAGTGGCGTATCGCCCAGCCGTCCACATCGACAGGTTTCGCATCATACTGGTAGGTCCCGTCGTTCCAGATGCGGACAATCCCGTAATGGCACGGAGCCATCACCATGGAACCCGTCACAACCTCATAGATGCCCGTGTCCTCGTCTTCCTTATAATGCTGGATATGCAGATGTCCGCTCAAGTGCAGGCGCACGCCATAATCCGACAGCATCCGCACCAGTTCCTCGTTGTGCTCGATCGTACAGTTGTCATAAAAGGTCCGGCTCACTCCGCTCTCATCCAGCAGGTTATGATGGCTGACGGATATCACGCGGGCGCCTTCCCGCTCCGCCTCTTCCAGAATCGGCTCCATCCACTCATACGTTTCCCGGCGGATCATGCCGCCGACCTCATTTTTCGGTTCATACTGACAGGAATCCAGCATCAGCACCCAGTTTGCACTGTCTATCTTATAAAGATAACTCAGCGATGCCGGATCCCGGCTGTCCGCCGCTACATAGCCAAAATCCGCATAGATATCCCGGAACTCGTCCGCTGTGATGGACTCCACCTTTTCCGCTCCATCCGCCGTATAGCGGCGGGCATCCGGGTTATTGATATCGTGGTTTCCCGGTATAACCGCGACCTCAATTCCCGCCTCGCTGAGTCTTTCCAGAAGTTCTGCCAGTTCCTCATGGCTCGCTTTCTCTCCGTCCAGCGTCAGATCTCCGCTCAGAATCAGGAGGTCTGGATCTTCCTCCTTCATATCATCGAGAAAAGCGTCCATGACCTCCCAGCCGTACTCCAGCACGCGCCCGTCTCCGCCCCTCGCCATTCCGACAAAGGAATCACAGCGGTTTCCTGCCAGTTTCTCGGCAAAATAGTGCATATCCGTTGCCACCACGATCTTCTTTTCCACGAAATGGTCCTCGGTTTCCTCTTCCCCGCTTTCTTCGTCTTCGGCAGCCTCATGGCTCTCCTGTGTCTCCTCTGTCTCAGTTGTCTCAGTCTCCGACTCCTGTGTGGCACCCGGACTTTCCGTTTCCGCCTCGCTGGAAACCTCCGTCGTGTCTGCCTCCTTCGATAGAAACGAACAGCCGCCAAGCAGCGCTGCCAGAAGGGCTGTTGCCATCACTATACATCCTTTGTTTCTTCTACCTTTTCTCACTGTACCTATCCGCTCCTGTTTTCTCTCCATCTTTCAATTTCTGTAACTGTTCAGTACCTTCACAGTCACGCGCAAAAATCCATTAAAAATTGCCTACGGCAATGGGATTTTTGCCTGCTGGCCCATGTTTTCGTACGGTCAGCACAGTAAATGTGCAGACCTACTGAACAGTTACCAATTTCTACTGCTGTTTCTTGCCTTTACCGCTATTGTTTGTACCAATTCTTCGTACATAATCTGCCCCGGCGCGATATATCTACGTCTCGTCATCCACCGGAAGCTCCGTCCGTCCCAGCGCTGCCATCGCCTCTTTTTCCTTTTTGGTCAGTTTCTTGATCGCTGCCTCCCGGCGCATCGCCTCGCTGCGCGTCGCATATTCTTCATAGTATGCCAGCACTACCGGACGGCGGGTTTTCGTGTATTTTGCACCTTTCCCGGCATTGTGCGCCGCCACCCGCGCTGCCAGATGGTTCGTCCACCCGCAGTACAAGGTTCCGTCCGCGCAGCGCAAAAGATATGTATAATTCATGCCTCATCCTGCCTTTATGGTTCGCACTCCCGACAAAAATTTCTCAGTACACAGGAAAACGCATCCGGACGCCCTATGTAAACGGCGCCGCGCCTTGCAATGCACGGGCACCGCCCGGTTCGGGAAACTCCTTCCCCGGATCTATCATCAAGCACCGGCCGGATGCGTTTTCCTGGCTTACAAGGCAAAAATCCTTTGTCAAAGTCAAATCTGCATGGATTTTTGCTTGTAACTGTAAAGATATTGAACCGTTACAATAATAGTATATAAAGTTTTCCCCCAAATGCAACCATTCCGGCTGGATTTTTTGTTACTGTACACGCATACGTGTCCAGTAACGGAATTTGCCGTGGCTTCGAATTTCAATACGGCAAATTCCTGCTGCCACCACGTTTCCTTACGGCACTTTCGGTCCCAAAAGTGCCCACCCGTGAACAGAAACGATTTTTTCTCTCTAAAATTCCTACCTATGAACAGTTACCCGCCGTTACCTCTTTGATCAGAAGCAGCCGCGCCCCTGCACCGGCTTCCTCCCCGTCGATTTCATTCATTTCCCGCACCTGATCCACCGTCGTGTGGAATTTTTTTGCAATTTTCCACAGAGAATCCCCCGGCTGCACAATATAACCCACAATCCCTGGCTGCTGCTCCCAGCGCTTTAAATCGAACGGCTGTGTCTGCACGGATGTAACCACCTCTTCCTGCATCGGCTGGAATACAAGCAGTTCCACCGTGAGCTGCGCCTTGACCTCCGCCTCACCGCCGCCCAGCATCACCGCGCCGAGCTGTTCCAGCCCCAGATTCAACTGCCAGACGCAGTCTTCCCGGATCCCCTCCGCCTCGACCGTGCCGGAAAATGGCAGAACCTCAGAAATTGCCCCGACCGGCGCCGCGTCATCATCCGTCAGATACAGGAGACTGACTTCCAACACTCCCTCGATCGCCAGACCGTTTTCTGACGGGCGGCTCTCATCCAGCCGGACAATCCCACTGCTGTGGCAAATCTGCAGAATTCGCTCCGGTTTCTGAAAAGAAACACTTCCGCCCACCCGCATTTTGCAGCTGTTGCGCGTCAAAAGCCGGTCAAAGCACACCTTCCCTTGCTCGCTCACGACCTCGCAGCCGGTCGAATAGAGATCGCTTAAAAGTTCCACTGATTCTTCTTTATAAAGGCGGATGTCCAGCTCCAGCACCGCCTCCACTTCCACTTCGCGCATCTCCCCATCGCTGTCCGGCTTTTTGCCCGCCTCTGCATGAAGAATCCGGACCCCGACCGCCGGGATCATCTCCTCCACCGCCTCCGAGAGTTCCACTTCACCGGAAAACGGAATACTCTCCTCCAACCACTGAACCGGCGTGTGCTCGCCCTCGCCGCTGTAAATCAGGAACACCGACAATTCACCGTCCAGATGCAGTTTTCCATCCAACGGGCGCACCGAAACATCCCGAAGACGCATCTCCTGCCAGAGAATCGTCTCAATATTCGGCTTATTTGCCGATACGCTTACTTCCTCCCGGACCCGGTAGATATCTTTGCGCCGCACTGCAAGCGTCGCTGCCGGAACGCTTCTCTTCAGGACTTGCAGCCCCGCATCATCCGTCTCGACATCCGCGGCAGCCTGCACATCGACGCGGCTTTCCGCCCGCACCGTAAGCGTCAGCACCGCTTTGGCGCTCAGCTTGCGCGAATGAATCATGGTAATATTCAAATCTTCGATATTCCATACGATCTGCGTATAGTCGCGCTCCGAAAGCTCCGGCACATTGACCGTTTCCTCAAATGGGATCTCCCCGCCCATCGCCTGCAGCCCGCCCGACTCCCGGCGGTACAGCACCCGGAACACAAGCTTTCCCCGGATCAGCACCTTTTCTCCCTGAATCCGTGAATTTTCTATCTGAACCTCCCCGTCTGACAGCAGTATCTGCACCGCATCATCCAGCGCATCCGGCACAATAAAATCATCATCCAGCGTCAGCTGCGACACCGCCGTCCCCCTCTGCCGGTTCATATGTATCTCTTTTTTGATCAGCTCTATCATAAAAAACGCCCCTTTCCAAACCGCACGCATTTCTCTCAAAGAAATTTATGCAGCCGAAAGGGGTGTTATGAATAATTTTGTGTCAGGCTTTCTCCTGTCCTGCCCGCACTGCCTCCAGTTCCTTCCGCAGGTTTGCCGACTCTTCTCTAAGTTCCTGAAGCTCTTTCCGGAGCGCGTCGATTTGCTCTAAAATACGCTGATCGTCCTCGCCGATGATCATCTTCTGCTTCTTCGGCAGCGCCACGCCGTCCTTCTTGACCGGACGCGCCGGAATGCCGACAGCCGTGGTATTTTCCTCGAGCGGGCGGAGCAGAACCGCATTTGCCGCTACGGAACAGTTATCACCGACCTCGAAAGAACCGAGAATCTTTGCGCCGGAACCGACCGTCACATTATTTCCCAGCGTCGGATGACGTTTACCCTTCTGTGTTCCGACACCGCCCAGCGTCACACCCTGGTAAATCGTACAGTTGTCACCGACCACCGCCGTCTCACCGATGACAACGCCGCAGCCGTGGTCAATCAGAATACCGTGTCCGAGCTGTGCACCCGGATGAATCTCAATCAATGTAAAGAAACGTGCCACCTGTGAAATCAGGCGCGCAATGAAAAACATATGGTGCTCATAAAACCAGTGCGCCACCCGGTGCCAGATCAGGGCATGTACGCCCTGATATAAAAGTAGTACCTCCAATGCATTTCTCGCAGCCGGATCTCGCTCCTGAACCGCTTTTACATCCATCCAAATATCTTTTAAAATCATGTCTCTTCCCCTTTTACTGAACTGAATGACCTTTCCGTTTCCGCAAAATCTCAGAACCTATCGTCCTTCTCTTCTCCGACAGCCATTCTTTCTGATTGGCTGCTGCAGTTTCTCATTGTCATCCTATGTTGTTTTTATGCTGCCGTTCATATTTTTTGTAAACTACAACACCCTGCGATCCCGCCAAATACCTTGCCGCAGAGACGCACATATTCCTGATATTCCGGTGTCTCATTCAAATCCTTCAAAAGGTCTATCATCGACGTGTAATACCACGCCTGTTTCTCTCTGTCCTTCATATTAAACCGCTGCCAGAGCTCCTCCCCGACCAACAGATAGTCACGCGCCATGCTGCGGATATTGCTCAGCTTGTCCGCCATCGTCAGGATCTTCTCCGCCTGGCTCGCTGTTTTCAGATGTTCCAGCGTGTGCCCCTTGCGCTCAATCCAGGTTTTGGACTTATCCTCGCTCTCCGCCGCGACCAGATCCGCAACCCGGGTGCCAAACTCCTGTTTCAAATCCTCGTAGGTCACACCCGTGTCCTCGATCGTATCATGCAGAAGTGCCGCTGCCAGTATCTCCTCATCGTTCGTCAGCATCGACGCAATCAGCGCCGTCTCCAGCGGATGAACGATATACGGAATTCTGGTTCCCTTCCGGTGTGCGCCCTTATGCGCCTGTTCTGCGAATTTTGCCGCTCTGTCAATCATGGTTGTTCCTCTGTCTATATTGCTTATACTGTTTAAACAATTGCTACTGTTTTAAATGTACATCCATCTTGTTGTATGGAATTTCGATGCCCGCCTCGTCAAATGACAGCTTGATCTGTTCCAGAATGTCCCATCTCGTCTGCCAGTAATCGGCCGTCTCTACCCAGCCCCGGATGCCAAGCACCACGCTGCTGTCGCCCAGGCTGTCCACAAATACCTTGATGTCCTCATCCTTCTTCACCATCGGATGTTCCCGGTAAACGCGCTCTAACACCGCCTTTGCCGTCCGGATATCCGCCTCATAGGCAATACCGACCTTGAGCTCCAGCATCCGCTTGTCCATCGCCGTCACATTGGTCACGGTTGAGTTTGAAAGGGTGCCATTCGGGATGGTAATTGCTTTATTATCGGTTGTCAGGATAGTCGTGTAAACCAGCCCGACCATCGAAACCCTTCCTTCCCCGGACGGGGAAATGATATAATCACCCACCCGGAACGGTTTCATAATTAAAATCAAGAGTCCGCCCGCAAAGTTTCCAAGACTCTGCTGGAGCGCCAAACTCAGCGCAAGACCTGCCGCGCCAAGAACCGCCACAATCGAGGCGCTGTCCATGCCAAGCTGCCCTGCAATCATAAAAAGCAGGAATACATTCATCACAAACTGGGTCAGAGCCCGCAGGAAACGGGTCACGCCCACATCCATACCGGCATGCTCCATCGAGCGGGACAGCATCTTCTCGATCATCGAGATGATCTTCCGTCCAATCAGGAAAATGATGAACACCACCAGTACCTTCTGTCCCAATGCCATAAGCCCCGGACCAATCCGATGCATGATCGAAGCCATCGTATCCACGTTCAAATTTGCCGGATCCGATAGTGACTCTGCTACCGCCGCGATCTCCTCGCCTGTCAGCTCTGCCGCTGTTGCCATCTATTTCATTCCTTCCTGTACTTACTCTTTTCCCACCTTTTTATCCAGACCTTCTTCCAATCCCGCCTGTCGTCTCGCAATCGAGGACAGACTGATAATCTTGGAGGAAAGCCCCGCCTTCGCCTCTGCCAGCTTATCTGAAATACCCGCCAAGCGTTCTGCTGCCGCAGCAGCTGTCCCCCCGGCTTTTCCATTGAATGCCGACGCTGCCTCCGCCATCATGCTCTGGGGATCGGTTTCTGCCTTTTCTTTTACACTCTTAGTGCTGTGGGTCGTCTTCTTCACCTTCGCCGGTTTTTCCTTCTTCTCCGGCTCCGTCGGCGTGCAGCTGAAGACACTGATGCCAAGCGGTGCCAGCTGGATCGTGATGGAATTGTCCTTTCCATCACATTCCTCTGCCTTCGAGGACTTCATACGCGGATTGACCTTTCCGCTTCCGCCGAATTTCTCCGCATCGCTGTTGAAAATCTCTTTGTATTTTCCCTTAAACGGTACGCCGACCGCCAGCTTCTCATGCAGCTGCGGGGCAAAATTGCAGACAAAGAGCAGTGTCTCATCCGCGCCGCGCCGGAGAAATGCAATGATATTGTCCGCTGCATCCATGCAGTTGATCCACTCGAAGCCCTCCGTCTGATAATCTTTCTGATAGAGTGCCGGATGGCTGGTATAAAAGTGATTTAACTCCTTCACATACTCCTTCATCTGGCTGTGGATCGGATACTGCAGCAGCTCCCACTCGATCGATGCATTCTCATTCCACTCATCCATCTGGGCGAAATCCTGTCCCATGAAGAGGAGTTTCTTGCCCGGATGTCCCATCATAAAACCGTATGCCGCCCGCAGGTTCGCAAACTTGTCCTCAAACGTCTGTCCCGGCATCTTATTGACCAGGGAACCCTTTCCGTGAACCACCTCGTCGTGTGAGAAGACGAGGACGAAATTTTCACTGTAGGCGTAAATCATGCTGAAGGTCAGCTCATTGTAGTGGTGGCACCGGAAATATGGATCCTGCTCCATATAGCCCAGAAAATCGTTCATCCAGCCCATGTTCCATTTATAATCAAAGCCAAGACCGCCGTTCTTCACGTCACCGGTAACCTTCGGCCATGCCGTCGATTCCTCGGCAATCAGAATCGCGCCGTCCTTGCGTCCCCTGAAGACAGAGTTCAGATGCTTTAAGAACTCGACCGCCTCCAGATTCTCATGACCGCCGTACATATTGGCAATCCATTCACCCGGATTCTTGCCATAATCCAGATACAGCATCGACGCCACCGCATCAAACCGGATGCCGTCCGCGTGATAGCGGTCCGCCCAGAACATCGCATTCGCAATCAGGAAGTTTGAAACCCCCGGTCTGCCGTAGTTGTAGATCAGCGTACCCCAGTGCGGATGCGCCCCCTGTCTCGGATCCTTGTGCTCATAGAGGCAGCTTCCGTCAAACTGCGCCATGCCCCATGCATCACGCGGGAAATGTGCCGGAACCCAGTCAAGGATAACGCCGATTCCCTGTCCGTGCAGATAATCCATAAAATACATGAAATCATCCGGTGTGCCGAAGCGGCTGGTCGGTGCGTAATATCCTGTCACCTGATAGCCCCACGAAGCATCCAGCGGATGTTCCATGACCGGCAGAAGTTCCACATGGGTATACCCCATTTCCTTCACATATTCCGCCAGCTTGACCGCTATCTCACGGTAATTGTAAAACTCCGATCCGACAATCTCGCGTCCTCTCTTATCCACCTCGGTCGGTTTTCGCATCCAGGAACCGAGATGTACCTCATAGATCGACATCGGCGCCGTCTTCGTGTCGAGCGCCGCCCGTTTCTTCATCCAGTCCTGATCGTTCCATTTATATTCGTCCAGATCCCAGACGATGGATGCCGTGTTCGGTCTAAGTTCCGCATAGTTCGCATACGGATCCGCCTTCAGCGCCGGGTCGCCGTTCTTGAACTTAATTTCATATTTATAAACAGCGCCCTTTTTTAGCTCCGGGATAAAAATCTCAAACACACCCGAATCTCCCAACCGCCGCATCTGGCTGCGTCTGCCATCCCACAGGTTGAAATCACCGACAACACTCACGCGCATCGCTTCCGGCGCCCAGACTGCAAAATAGACGCCGCTCACACCTTTGACCGTCATCGGATGCGCGCCCATCTTATTATAAATGCTGTAGTGGACGCCCGCCTCGAATTTCTTCAAATCCGATTCCGTAAACTGCGGTGCAAAGGAATACGGATCGTGTATCTCACTTAACGTACCATTATCATAAAACACAAGGAGGGTATAATCCGCCAGAGTCTTGCGCGGAATCAGCGCCGCAAAAAAGCCAGTCTCGTCCGCCATCTCCATCTGGTACTGCTTGCCGGTTGCCGAAAGTTTGACCGTAATATCGCGCGCCGTCGGAATAAACGCCTGTACCAGCATTCCCTCCGGCGTCATATGGGCTCCCAGCATCCGGTGCGGGTTTGCCGCTTCCGAATAGACAATTTCTTCAATTCCAGCCCAGTCCATCAGATCGTATAATGTTTTATCCATACATACGCCCCCTTGCGTTCCTTTGTGGTTTTTGGTTTTAGCTTCATTTTAGCATCCCGCGCCCAATAATACAATCATACACTTCAAAACATTTATGAATTTTCCCGAAATTTCGTGAAAAAACTTGATAAATCAAGGCATCTCATATACACTATTATGGCAGAAGGTTACCATATTACAGTAGCCTATTACTGCTCATGCGTTGCACAAACGTTACTGCCGTAGCAGACACCTTTGGAACTGAAAGTGCCATAAGATAACGTCACACAGACAGCAACAGCAGAGAGAGGAGATATATATGGAAGATCAAGATAGAGACCATATTTCGTCCCGAAGCCATTTCTCCGGGCGTTCCGATCAGGAACTGGATGAGATGCTCGATGAACTCCGCGCCGGAAAAATCGGCATCAACCAGCCGGGCCAGAACTCTTCGGAACACGATTCGGAAGATACGCCCGAAGAGAACGACAACGCTTCAGGTACCGGAAATGCCACAAAATCCAAGAAGGGCAAGAGCCGCAAGGAAGGCTTCAATCTCAAGGACGAGGTCATAAGCTGGATTCAGGTCCTGGTTGCCGCCGCTATTATCGCATTCTGCGTCAACCATTTCATCATCGCCAACAGCGAAGTCCCGACCAGCTCGATGGAAACGACCATCATGGCTGGCGACCGCGTCATCGGCTCACGGTTAAGCTACAAATTCGGAGATCCGCAGCGGGGTGACATCGCCATTTTCATTTATCCGGATGATGAAGCGAAAGGCATCAAAACGTACTATGTCAAACGTATCATCGGTATGCCGGGCGACACGATCGACATCGTGGACGGCAAGGTATACTTAAATGGTTCCGATACACCGCTCGACGAGCCGTATCTGCATGAACCGATGGAACCGGAAGAACCGCAGCACTACGAAGTGCCGGATGGCTGCTATTTCATGCTGGGCGACAACCGGAACTATTCCAACGACGCCCGCCGCTGGACGCACAAATACGTCAAGCGCGACAAACTGGTTGCCAAGGTACTGTTCCAGTATTTTCCGAAGATCCAGAAACTGAATTAACCCAATATTTACTTTAGGAAGGAACAAAGAACATCATGAAAAAAGTAGTAAAGTTTGGCGGAAGTTCCCTCGCCAGCGCAAAACAGTTCAAAAAAGTCGGAGATATTATCCGTGCTGATAAATCCAGACGCTACGTTGTACCGTCTGCTCCGGGCAAACGCAACAAAAATGACACCAAAGTAACCGATATGCTCTATGCCTGCTACGAAGCAGCTTCCACCGGCGCAAGCTACGGCAAGCTTCTCTCCGCTATCAAAGAGCGCTATGAGCAGATCATCGACGGTCTGGAGTTGAATTTAAACCTCGATTATGAGTTCAAGACCATCGAGGAAAACTTTATCGCAAAAAAAGGCAGCGATTACGCAGCTTCCCGCGGTGAGTATTTAAACGGTATCATCATGTCCCATTACCTGGGCTATGAGTTCATCGATGCAGCCGAGGTAATCTTCTTTGACGAGAATGGTACATTCCTGTCCGAGAAAACCAATGAAGAGCTGTCCGAACGCCTCGCGCACACTGAGCGCGCCGTTATCCCAGGCTTCTACGGGTCCAATCCGGACGGCACGATCCACACCTTCTCCCGCGGTGGTTCGGATATCACTGGCTCCATCGTAGCCCGCGCGATTCACGCAGACCTCTACGAGAACTGGACCGATGTATCCGGTTTCCTGGTAACCGACCCGCGCATCGTGGAAAATCCGGTTCCGATCGAGACCATCACCTACAAAGAACTGCGTGAACTGGCTTACATGGGTGCCAGCGTCCTTCATGAGGATGCCATCTTCCCGGTACGCCGCGAGGGCATCCCGATCAACATCCGCAACACCAACAAGCCGGAGGATCCGGGTACACTCATCGTCGAGAATACCTGCCGGAAGCCGAAATACACCATCACCGGTATCGCCGGAAAGACTGGTTTCTGCTCTGTCACCATCGAGAAAGCGATGATGAACTCCGAAATTGGGTTTGGGAGAAAAGTTCTGGGTGTCTTCGAGGACTGCGGTATTTCCTTCGAGCATATGCCGTCCGGAATCGATACGATGACCATCTTCGTACACCAGTCCGAATTCGAACAGCATGAGCAGTTCGTTATCTCCAACATCCACCGCGCGGTACAGCCGGATTCCATCGAGCTTGAGTCCGATTTAGCACTCATCGCCGTCGTAGGACGCGGCATGAAGTCCACCCGCGGCACTGCCGGACGCATCTTCTCCGCTCTGGCACACGCCCGCATCAACGTCAAGATGATCGACCAGGGTTCCAGTGAACTCAACATCATCATCGGCGTGAAGAACGCAGATTTCGAGGCGGCTGTGAAAGCGATTTATGATATTTTTATTACGGCGGAGCTGTAAGAGCAAATTTTAAAGTTATTAAGATAAAAAGTCATCTTTGAGACAAACAAAACATCTCAAAGATGACTTTTTATAATTTTATCTTTATGATATACTAATACAGCTACCACCCCTAGACAGGTGCAGAAAGGGGGTGTGCCATTTTGAATATATTTCTGTCTTTTCTTGTGTCCGTCGTGGCAAGTGTAATCGCCTATTACATATGCAAGTGGTTGGACGGACATCGTTAGGTAGTCAGCCAGAGGCTTAAGCCACCTCGCCCAAATGGAATAAAATCCCTCAGGTGTGCCCGCACCTGAGGGATTTGTTTTTGTGCCACTTTGAACACTTTTGTCTTTTCGCCTAATGGCATTATAGCATATGCCAAATATAATTTCAATATGCTCTTTACTTCCGGTTCGCCTTCTCCATATGCACGTTCTTGCCCTTGATCTTCGCACCGCGCATCGCCTGCAGTACAACGTCCGCATGCTCTCTCGGCACCTCGACGAATGTGTAATTATCGAACATATCGATACTTCCGACCATACGTCCCGGCATGCCGGATTCTCCGGCGATCGCACCGAGGATATCGCCCGGACGGATGCCCTGGTTCTTTCCGATGTTGATGAAGAGACGCGCTACGTCCTCATTTCTGCCACGGCTTCCTCTGCCGTTTCTTCCACCACGGCTGCGGCGGCTCTCATCCTCGAGATCCTCCAGCTCACGCAGCGGGCGGTTCTCCTCTAAGAGCTCCTCGCCCTCTTCGCCCATCATCATTTTGAGCAGCGCTGCTGCCAGATCGAGCGTCGTGTAGTCCTCTTCCAGCACACGTTTTTCTACAATATCGATCACCTTGCTCAGATCGCTGTCCTGCAGCACCTCGCCCACCTGGTCGAGAATCTTATCTGCCTTGATGGAGGTCACATCGTCCAGAGACGGAATCGCCTGCGGAATGATGCGGGTCTTGCAGTAGCGCTGGATCTCGCGCAGCTTGTAAACCTCTTTGCCAACTACGAGGTTAAACGCCTTGCCCTCGCGTCCGGCACGTCCAGTACGTCCGATACGGTGTACATAATACTCGTCATCCTGCGGTACATCATAGTTGAATACCGCCTCAACGTCATCGACGTCGATACCGCGGGCTGCCACATCCGTTGCCACCAGAATGTCCGTCCGTCCGGTACGGAATGCACGCATGACACGGTCACGCTGCTCCTGTTTCAAATCGCCGTGAAGCCCTTCTGCAAAATAGCCGCGTCCCTGTAAGCCCTGTACCAGCTCATCGACCTGCTTTTTCGTGTTGCAAAATACCACTGAGAGCTTCGGATCATAGAGATCCAGCAGACGGCACATAACCTCCAGCTTATTCTTCGGTTTTACTTCATAATAATACTGGGTTACCTTCGGAACGGTCAGCTCTTTCTTGACCACGCGCACAATCTGCGGATCTTTCTGGAAGTTCGTCGCGATCCGCTGAATCGCCTGCGGCATCGTCGCTGAGAACATCAGCGTCTGTCTCTCCTCCGGCAGTGCGCTTAAGATGGTTTCCATATCCTCTAAAAAGCCCATGTTCAGCATCTCGTCCGCCTCGTCGAGGACAACCGTGTGGATCTGATCCATCTTGACGGTTTTGCGGCGCATGTGATCCATCACACGCCCCGGCGTACCGATGATAACCTGCACACCATCCTTGAGGGAACGGATCTGACGTCCGATCTCCTGTCCGCCGTAGATCGGCAGAACCTTGACACCGTGCATGTATTTTGCCAGGCGGCGGATCTCCTCAGATACCTGGATGGCAAGTTCACGGGTCGGGCAGAGAATGATCGCCTGCGGCTTCTTATTCTTCGGATCGATCTTCTGTAACAGCGGAATACCAAACGCAGCCGTCTTACCGGTACCAGTCTGTGCCTGTCCGATGATATCCAGTCCCTGCAGTTCCAGCGGAATCGCCTGTCCCTGAATCGGAGAAGCCGCCTCGAACCCCATATCGGTGATCGCACGCATGATCTTTGCATCTAACTCTAAATCTTCAAATCTGATTGTTTCCATTCTATTCCTTTCATTGTCTGATTAACGGTCTGCACATTCCGGAGATACATTTCATATATCATATTAGTTATCTTTTTTGCATTCTTCCGGAATATTTACAAAAAAAGAAAGAGGCAGTTTGCCCCTTTGCAATACGCATAGCTATCACTATACCAGATCATAGTGTGGATGTCAAACAGATGGAGAAAAATTTGACATCCACCCCATTTGGGACTACACTAACAGTTGATTTCATACAGTTGCTGCATGCTCTATGAACCTGCCGGACTGTCACTGCATTTCTTATTTATATACACCCGAAGTTTTGTTGCACCGGATTTTCTCAAAACTTCCAGACATACATCACAGCAGAAAGGAGGACAGCGCCGTTCTTTTTCCAAAAGGTTTTTGATACAGGCGCCTGTTATCATTATGAAAATCATTGATTCACATTTGCACTTTTGTCCCGGTTACCCGCATTTCGATGAGATTGCCATCGAAGCCGGTCATATCAATAATGAAGAGCATCTGCGGGAATGCTTTCAGAAATATAATATCGTCGGCGGCATCGTCATGGGAAACCGCGGCGTTCACCCGGATAATCACACATACCCGGATTTTCTGCGCTATTGCGTCGGCGTCGAAGCACGAAAACTGACGCCGGAAAAGATTCAAAAGACATGCGATCTTGTCGAAGAAAACTTAAAACGGAATACCTGCGTCGGCATCAAACTCTACCCGGGATATGATTCCATCTACGTTACCGACGAGCGCTTCGAACCGATCTACGACCTCGCCAAGGCGTACAAAAAGCCGGTTGCCATCCACACCGGACAGACCGCCGGTTCCAAAGCATTCATCAAATACAGCCATCCGCTGACCCTCGATGAAGCCGCCGTCCGCCATCCGGATGTCCAGTTCGTCATGTGCCACTTCGGCAACCCGTGGCTGATGGATGCCGCCGCCGTTGTCGAGAAAAATGAAAATGTCGCCGCCGACCTCTCTGGGCTTTTAGAGGGCAAATTTGACATTCCGGAGTTTCTGGAAGAGCAGAGCGGGTATATCAGCACCCTGAAAACCTGGCTTGCCTACATCCGCGACTATGATAAGCTCATGTTCGGCACCGACTGGCCGCTCGCCAACTATGAAGATTACATCGAAATTACGAAACGGCTGATTCCGGAAAAATATTGGGAAACTGTGTTCTATCAGGCGGCGGAGCGGATTTATCATTGCAATTTTTAATGGATTTTTAGAAATCATAGCTCTTTTAAACCATAAAAAAGATATTGAAAACGGCTTATTTCAGGCTGTTCCCAGTATCTTTTTTATCTCAAAACATCATTCTTTCCCGGCACCTGTCACATCTAAAAACACATCCGCCACTCTTTCCATCCCCAGATACGCATACGGCAGCAGCAGCATAAAATACACCACCGAATACTGCCCCTTCGCCTCCCAGACCAGATGGAACAGGAATCCCCCAATAAACACGATTCCCGGAAGCAGCATCCCCCATCTGTCCGGTTCTCCACGTTCCTGCCTCTCCCAGACCGTTTCCATTCCCTGTTTTTTCACAGCCTTCACAGTTTTTTCTGCTTCTATCCTCTTTTCCCATGTTCGTTTCATCAGGACATGCTTACTTCGGCTTCCTTTGGCACTCATCCCGGCAATCACCCATACACACGCCATCGCATACACAAACGTCTGCAACAGATTCGCCGCAAAAACATAGAGCCGGTTCAGACCCCCTTCTTCCTTGAAAAGCTCCCATGGCGGGCTTTCCTCCGCCCAGGAGGTATTTCCCACCTCCTGGATCCAGAGACTCTGAAAGGTCGGTTCCGCCCAGATTGACTCGATCTTCCGAACAAAGAAATCAGCGGCTTTCGCCGGTTCCTCTGCCATATCTGAAATCGTTTTCCGCAAATCTGCCTGCGCCCATGCGGCCGCCAGATCCGCATCCCCATCTGCCTTCTGAAAGAGTTTTACCTGATAGCCATTGTACCAGCCCGGTCCACGTTTGCTCTCCTCCAGTCCCATCTGCACCCAGGCAATCATCGGCGCACCGTCCGATACCGTGCGTCCGGTCACAGAAGAAATTCCTGTTTGAATCCCCCGGTTTCCAATCACATACACTGTAATCAGAAGCACCGCTGCCACCAGCAGGCGTGCTTTCCTTCGAAAGACTCCCGAGGATGCCAGATACAAAAACAGCGCCACCAGCACAATCTCATAATTCGACTTGAGGATCACCGCCGCCGCTACTGCTGCCGCGCCAATCCAGAAGTCTCTTCCCCGCCCCTCTTCCACATACCGCACCAGACGTTCCATCGCCAGACACGAAAGTCCAAATCCTGGCATCGTACCGTACACGAAGAGGATATAGAAAGAAAATGGCAGACAGCACGCCATCCACAAAAGCAGGCTGCACCTTTCGTTTCCCCGTACCGTCATCCGCTGCAGGCTCACGATTCCCAGAATAAAAAAACCGATATTTAAAATCTGGAAAACTGCATACGCCGCATCCCCAAAGAAAAATACCAGCACTGCCATATAGAGAATCAGCCCGTTCTGAGACGGGTAAGTGTACGCATACCCAAGCGGTCCTTCCGCTGTCCCATACGAATACGCCACCGGCTCCCAGGCGCTGAAATCGCCCTGCAGAAGTCCCTGCGCGGACGCCATACACTGATGAGAGTCAGAACCGCCCCAGGACGGGACAAGGAGAATCCAAAAAAGATAGGCAGCAGCCGATAAAAGAAGCCACTGGTTCTTCCGGCACTTTCGTTCCTTTCTCCGCCTGTAAAACACCGTCAGTCCAATCACACCCGCACCAAAAAACAGGTGCAGAAACAGACTGTCCCTTCCATACTGTACAATCTCAGAACCTCCATAGACCCGGCAGGTCACAACCGCGCTGAGCAGTGTCAGGAAAAAAAGAATTCCTCCCAACAAAATCCGCACCAACCCGACACAAAATTTTTCCAGCATTTCCTTCCTCTCTTCTGTCATTTCTGTCAAATTCAGGTTTCATCATTACTGTTCAAGCATCGTGCCCAGCAACTTTTTATCCCTTTTTCATTCCCATCTGTCCTAAAACTTCACTCATTTTATCAAGTCATTTGCTAAATGTCCACTCTTTCCGGCACTCTTTTTGTTACTGTGAACAGCTACGGACTTGAACTGTTACCTCTTCACTGCTACCTCTTCCCCCAAATATAGCTTGACATTCCTCTTCGGTTCTGATATACCTTAAACATAGCAGTCATACAACTGACGGATAAGTGGATCAACCACATGAAGTATGACTGGAAATTGCCGACCGTCTGGGCGTCACAGCACAGACCGTGGGTATTTTTTTTACTTTTTTTCACTCTCACTGTCTCTGCTGGGATCGAAATTTTTCAACCAGGAGGTAAACACATGTCTGCTATGTATCAAACATTCCAAAACACACCTATCTTTCAAACAGCCTGGAGAGGTTTTCTGGGCTCCAAATGGACCGACGAAGTGAACGTCCGCGATTTCATCCAGAACAACTATACGCAATATGATGGCGATGAAAGCTTTCTCGCTGCCCCAACCAGTGCCACTCATCTGCTCTGGGAACGCCTTCAAAAGCTTCAGAAGAAAGAGCACGAAAAGGGCGGTGTGCTCGAATGCGAAACTGAAATCGTATCCAGCCTGACCGCCTATGGTCCGGGATATATCGATCCGGAGCTTAAAGATCTGGAACGCATCGTCGGACTTCAGACCGACAAACCACTCAAGCGGGCTTTTATGCCGTTCGGCGGAATCAAGATGGCGGAGGAAGCCGCCAAAACCTACGGCTACCATGTCAATCCAAAATTTCATAAAATCTTTACCGAATACCATAAAACCCACAACCAGGCCGTCTTCGATGCATATACCCCGGAAATGAAAACCGCCCGCCACTGCCATATCGTCACCGGACTTCCGGATACCTATGGACGCGGCCGGATCGTAGGCGACTACCGCCGGATCGCCCTGTACGGAATCGATTTCCTAATTCAGGAAAAGAAAAAGGATCTGGAACGCTGTGGAAATGGCGCCATGTTTGATGACATCATCCGCCAGCGGGAAGAGATCGCCGAGCAGATCCGCGCTCTAAAGGACATTCAGGAGATGGCTGCCATCTATGGTTTTGATATCTCCCGTCCGGCTTCCAATGCCAAAGAAGCCGTCCAGTGGCTCTACTTCGGTTACCTCGCTGCCGTTAAGACCCAGAACGGTGCCGCCATGAGTGTCGGACGCATTTCCACCTTCCTTGATATCTACATCAACCGGGATTTAACAGAACAAACACTGACCGAGATCGAGGCGCAGGAATTAATCGACCATATGACAATGAAATTCCGCATGGTAAAATTTGCCCGGATCCCATCCTACAACCAACTTTTCTCCGGCGATCCGGTCTGGGCAACGCTGGAAGTTGCCGGTCTGGGACAAGACGGGCGTCCGATGGTAACGAAAAACGATTTCCGCTTTTTACATACGCTGGAAAATATGGGACCGTCCCCGGAACCAAACCTGACCGTCCTTTACTCTTCCCGCCTGCCAGAGGCATTTAAGAAATATGCTGCCAAAATCTCCATCAACACATCCTCGATCCAGTATGAAAACGACGATGTCATGCGTCCGATCTGGGGGGACGACTACAGCATCTGCTGTTGCGTCTCCGCCACCCAGACAGGCAAGGAAATGCAGCTGTTCGGCGCCCGTGCCAATCTTGCCAAATGCCTTCTCTATGCCATCAACGGAGGCAGAGACGAGAAATACACTGCCAAAGACGGACGTCCGATGCAGGTTGGTCCAGCGTATGCGCCGATCACATCCGAATACCTCGATTATCAGGAAGTCATGCATAAATACGATCAGATGCTGGACTGGCTGGCGGGCATTTATGTGAATATCCTCAATTTGATTCACTATATGCACGATAAATATTACTATGAGTCCGCTGAGATGGCGTTGATCGACACGGATGTCCGGCGTACCTTTGCCACCGGAATTGCCGGTTTCTCCCACGTGGTCGATTCTCTCTCCGCGATCCGGTATGCAAAAGTGAAGGTCATCCGTGATGAATACGGCATCGCCCGCAAGTTTGAGACAGAGGGCGATTTCCCACGCTACGGAAATGATGACGACCGCGCCGACGAGATTGCCGTATGGCTGTTAAAAACCTTTTTACATAAAGTAAAAAAATACCACACCTACCGGAATTCCGAGGCAACCACCTCGATCCTCACGATCACCTCCAATGTTGTATATGGCAAGGCAACCGGCGCACTTCCGGACGGACGGCCGGCATTCACCCCGTTTGCCCCAGGCGCAACTCCTTCCTACGGCGCAGAGCAGAACGGTCTGCTCGCTTCTTTAAACTCGGTCGCAAAGCTTCCATATGAATATGCGCTCGACGGCATCTCCAACACAGAAACGATTGCACCGGGGGCGCTCGGTCACTCCGAGACAGAACGGAAAAATAACCTGGTTCACGTCCTGGACGGATATTTTGATCAGGGCGCGCATCATTTAAATGTAAATGTCTTTGGAATCGAAAAACTGAAGGACGCGATGGAACACCCGGAAAAACCGGAATATGCCAACTTCACCATCCGTGTTTCCGGATATGCCGTTAAATTTATCAATCTGACCAGAGAACAGCAGCTCGACGTGATCGCCCGTACCTGCCACGAGGTGCTGTAACGATGCATACCGGTTATATTCATTCCATCGATACCTTCGGCTCCGTAGACGGTCCCGGTGTCCGCTTCGTGGTATTCATGCAGGGCTGTCTCATGCGCTGCCGCTACTGCCACAATCCGGATACATGGGTACTGCCAAAGGAACTTTCCCTCCCGGACGTCTCCACCCACACCTCCGGCACATCCGCTCTTTTCGAAGGTGTTTCTTGCCCATCTAAACACACCGGTTCGCAGGAAATCACCCCGGAAGCACTTCTTCGCCAGGCACTCCGCTACCGGAGTTACTGGCGCGGGGGCGGCGGCATCACCGTCAGCGGCGGAGAACCGCTCCTTCAAGCTGACTTTTTATGTGAACTTTTCCAGCTTGCCAAAGAACAGCACATTCACACCACACTGGACACCGCGGGACAGCCATTTACCACCGCCGAACCTTTCTTTTCCCACCTGACCACGCTTTTAGAGCACACCGATCTTGTTATTCTGGATCTGAAACACATCGATCCGGAAAAACATCGTCTTCTGACTGGGCACTCCAACGAATCCATTCTTTCCTTTGCCCGGTTTTTAGACCAGATTCATAAGCCCCTGTGGATCCGGCATGTTTTAGTCCCCGGCATTACCGATGATCCGGCCAACCTGCATGGAATCCGTGCATTTCTGGACACACTTTCAAATGTGGAAAAGGTAGAAATTCTCCCATACCACACGCTCGGCATCTATAAATGGGAAACGCTCGGCATTCCCTATTCCCTGTCCGACATCCGTATCCCGGACGAGAACGATCTGAAGCGGGCAAGCCAAATCTTGTTGGGATGAAAAAGAATGTGCCTTGGCACCTTCGGGCGTCTCACGCGGTCGCTTGCGACATGTTTCTGCTTCGCGCGAGTGCGCATCCTCGCGGAGCATTTTATATGTTACTGTTCACGCATACGTGCCCAGTAACGGAATTTGCCGTGGCTTCGCATTTAAATACGGCAAATTCCTGCTGCCACCACGTTTTCTTACGGCACTTTCGGTTCCAAAAGTGCCTACCCGTGAACAATAACTTTTATATTTCATAGGACGCAATTTCCTATGAAATATAAAACGGCCCTTGGAAAGCGCTCCTGTTTGCGTTTCCCAAGGGTCGTTTTTATGTGGCTTACCCAGTCATCAGACTTTAAACCGGTATCCAACACCCCATATCGTCTCAATATACTGCGGTTTCGCCGTGTTGAACTCGATCTTCTCACGGATCTTCTTAATATGCACGGTAACCGTCGCGATATCTCCCAATGACTCCATATCCCAGATCTCGCGGAAGAGTTCTTCCTTGGTAAATACATGGTTCGGGTTCTGTGCTAAAAAGGTCAGCAGGTCAAATTCCTTCGTCGTGAAGTTCTTCTCCTCGCCGTTGATGTAAACGCGGCGGGCAGTCTTATCAATCTTGAGTCCCCGGATCTCGATGATCTCGTTTTCCGGCATACCGCTGCCGATCAGGCGCTCATAACGCGCCAGATGCGCCTTGACACGCGCCACCATCTCGCTCGGACTGAATGGTTTCGTGATATAATCGTCCGCGCCCAGTCCCAGACCGCGGATCTTGTCAATATCGTCCTTTTTCGCAGATACCATGATGATCGGTGTGTTTTTTACTTCCCGGATCTTCTTGCAGATCTCGAAGCCATCGACCCCTGGCAGCATCAGATCAAGAATCAGAAGATCAAAATCTTCCTCCATGCCGCGTTTCAGTCCCGTTTCTCCATTATTTTCTATCTCAACCTCAAAACCAGAAAGCTCCAGATAATCTTTTTCCAGCTCTGCAATACTCTCCTCGTCTTCTACGATTAATATTCTGCTCATCTGTGAATTCCTCCTGCTGTTTTTATTTAAACGACCAAACTTCAAATCACTATGCCCCGACATACTTGCGCAAAACGAAATGGATCTCCGTTCCGATGCCTTCCTTGCTGGTCGCCCAGATGCGTCCGCCGTGATCTTCGATAATCTTCTTTACGATCGAAAGCCCGATGCCGCTACCGCCCTTGGACGAATTTCTCGACGAATCCGTCCGGTAGAAACGATCGAAAATATACGGCAGATCTTTCGCCGCGATTCCCTTTCCGTTGTCCTCGATGATGACCTGGATAAAATCGCCGTCATCCTTGATGCGGATATTTAAAATACCCTTTTTCTTGTCCAGATATTTGAGCGAATTTCCGATAATGTTGTTGATCACTCGCTTCATCTGCTCCGCGTCCGCGATCACGACCACATCCTCGTCCACATAGTTGAAATATCCCAGCTCGATGCCGCGCGTCTCCATATCCAGACCAACTTCCTCAACACAATCACCAAAATATTCCGCCACATTGATCTTTGAAAAGTTATACGGAATCTTGTTCGTATCAATCTTCGAATAGAACGTCAGCTCGTCAATCAATCGATCCATATCGTTTGCTTTATTATAAATCGTCCGAATATATTTATTCAATTTCTCAGGTGAAGAAGCCACGCCATCCTGAATGCCTTCCACATACCCCTTGATCGCCGTGATCGGAGTCTTCAGATCATGGGAAATATTGCTGATCAGCTCTTTGCTCTCCTTGTCGTACTGGAGTTTTTCTTCCTGCGATTCCTTGAGACGCAGGCGCATCTCCTCGAAATCCTGGCAGAGCATTCCGATCTCATCTTCATCATCCACATCGAGCGTAAAGTCCAGATTTCCATCCCGGATCTGCTTGGTCGCCTCCTGCAGCTTGTGCAGCGGACGCAGCAGAGAACGGTAGATCCACATGATCAGCAGACCGCCCATAAAACTGATGATCAGCACGCCGAGAAGCAGCATCTCTCCGAGCAGCGCCTTGATCTCCGGCACATAATCCCCGACGTTCGTCACGATGAACACACTGCCCTGTGAATCATCTGAAAACCGGAAATCGATCTGTTTGACCAGATGCTGTTCCTCGCCATCCATGTAAATACTGCCTGCCATACTTCCCTGATCACCGTACGGCGCCAGCCGTTCGCAGAGCTCGCGTCCATCCTCGCTTCCGCAGAATGTGATGTCCTTGCCCTTGCGGATGACTAGATACGAATATTTATCGCGCAGTTCTTCATTGACCTTGCTCAAATAAGCCGGTTCTTCAAATAAATCTGTATTTTCCCCGACCGCCTCGCGGATCTCCTCCTGGATTCCCTGCGTCAGCCGGTTAAACACCTGTGTCTGATTGCCGGAGAGCAGATCGATCTGCTCCGACAGCCCGTATGTTTTCTGAAACAGATGCTCCTGATAGTTTACGAGTCCGAACGCCGCCACAAATATGAGCACAATCGGAACGACCGTAATCGTCACAAAAGCAATCGCCAGACGTGTGCGTATCTTCATCCTATTTCCTCCAGTCATTGCCCGGTCTGATACCAGATTGCCCCTACAAAAATCCTCCCGCAAAACTGCGTCGGACTTCTGCGCTTTTGCTCCTGATATCTTCCACAAATAGTGTATCATATTTTGCAGATTACGTCTCTAAAAGTATTATAAATAAAAAAGCATGTGCCTTTTTGTGTAATAAAAGAGACTGCCGCAAAAGCGGCAGCCCCCTCGTTCTGATCTTATGATTTTTTACGGGCAGATATCCCTGCAGCGTTTCCTACTTTTACAGATACGCCTTTAATTCATCCACCTTATCCAGCTTCTCCCACGGAAGATCCAGATCGTCGCGACCGAAATGTCCGTATGCAGCCGTCTGTTTGTAGATCGGGCGGCGCAGGTCAAGCATCTTGATGATGCCAGCCGGACGCAGGTCAAAGTGCTTGCGGATCATCTCAACCAGCTGATCCTCACGCAACTTGCTGGTTCCGAATGTATCTACCATGATGGAGGTCGGCTGTGCAACACCGATCGCATAGGAAAGCTGAATCTCACATCTGTCTGCCAGTCCAGCTGCTACGATGTTTTTCGCAACATAGCGGGCTGCGTATGCAGCAGAACGATCCACTTTTGTGCAGTCTTTTCCGGAGAATGCGCCGCCGCCGTGACGCGCCATGCCGCCGTAGGTGTCCACAATGATCTTACGTCCGGTCAGACCGCTGTCTCCATGCGGACCGCCGATAACGAAACGTCCGGTCGGATTGATAAAGAATTTTGTATTCTCATCAACCATCTCTGCCGGCAGAATCTCGTCAAATACATATTTTTTAATATCCTTATGGATCTGCTCCTGGGTTACTTCCTCGTCATGCTGGGTGGAAAGAACCACTGCATCCAGACGGGATGGTTTGCCGTTCTCATCGTACTCTACGGTTACCTGTGTCTTGCCGTCCGGGCGCAGGTAGCGCAGGGTTCCGTCTTTGCGGACCTTGGTCAGCTGGCGTGCCAGTTTGTGTGCCAGATAAATCGGATATGGCATATATTCATCCGTTTCGTTGGTCGCATAACCAAACATCATACCCTGATCGCCGGCACCGATTGCCTCCAGCTCCTCGTCGGTCATCTTGTTCTCTTTTGCTTCCAGCGCTTTATCAACTCCCATCGCGATATCCGGGGACTGCTCGTCCAGTGCCACGATCACGCCGCAGGTATCACAGTCAAAACCGTATTTCGCACGGTCATAACCGATCTCACGGACGGTATTGCGGACTACCTTCTGGATATCCACATAGCCTTTCGTTGTGATCTCGCCCATAACCATAACCAGACCGGTTGTCGTCGCCGTCTCACAAGCCACACGGCTCATCGGATCCTGCTCTAAGAGCGCGTCCAGAATCGCATCGGAAATCTGATCACACATTTTATCCGGATGTCCTTCGGTTACTGATTCAGATGTAAAAAGTAATCTCTCCATATTTTCTCCTTTGATAAATTTGTCGTAAGACGTAAAAAAAGTCCGCAGCAACACGGACTTGATTATCTCGATCAAATCCTCTTATTGCTCGATAAACCGATCTACCGGTTCCTCGCTCAGGCTGGCACCTTCCGTTCCCTGCTGAGACTAATTTCCAGTCCCATGTAACGGGGTTGCCGTGACTTCATAGATCCTTTGTATCTCCATCACTCTGAATAAGGGATATATACGAACTTTTTAATTGTTAAAAGCTTCAACAGTACGATAACATACTCCGCGGTGTCTGTCAAGCAATATGTGACACCGCATTCTTTTTTATCAGCCCACTTTGAGTCTGAACTTCTGCGCCTCTTTCTCGGAATCGACTTTCTCGATCACCGCGCCAAGTCCCTGCAGCTTCTTCTCAAAATGCTCATAGCCTCTCTGGATATAACCGATCTCATCGACAGTCGTATATCCTTCCGCTGCCAGCCCCGCAATGACCAGGGCAGCGCCTGCGCGCAGATCTGGTGCCTCCACCTGTGCTCCAGTCAGCTTCTTCACGCCGGTAATGATCGCGGTATTGCCCTCAACCTTGATGCGTCCACCCATGCGGGCAAGTTCGTCCACATATTTAAAACGGTTTTCAAAAATACTCTCGGTCACTACACTGGTTCCCTCTGCCAGTGCCAGTGTCACGGTGATCTGCGGCTGCATATCAGTCGGAAATCCCGGATACGGAAGTGTCTTGATATCGGTATGCACATGGCTCGGGCGTCCCACAACACGAACCGCCTCATCAAACTCCGTCACCTCACAGCCCATCTCGATAAGCTTCGCAGAAATTGCTTCCAGATGCTTCGGAATGACATTCTGTACCATCACGTCGCCGCGGGTGATCGCTGCCGCACACATAAATGTACCTGCCTCGATCTGGTCCGGGATGATCGAATATTCGGTTCCATGCAGCTTGTGGACGCCGCGGATGCGGATCACGTCGGTTCCGGCACCCTTGACATTGGCTCCCATGCTGTTTAAGAAGTTCGCCACATCGACGACATGTGGTTCTTTCGCCGGATTCTCGATGATCGTCTCGCCCTCTGCCAGCGTCGCTGCCATCATGATATTGATCGTCGCGCCGACCGACACCATATCCAGATAAATATGGGTACCAACTAAATCAATCGCATGTGCGAGCACCGCGCCATTTTCCACCTGTACCTTCGCACCGAGGGCACGGAAGCCCTTTAAATGCTGGTCGATCGGACGGCTGCCGATGTTGCATCCGCCCGGAAGCGGAACCTGTGCGCTTTTATACTTGCCAAGCAGGGCGCCAATAAAATAGTAGGAAGCTCGGATCCGGCGGATGTACTCGTCATCCACATGGATCGCATGAATCCCCTTCGCATTGATGCGGACAGTGTGCCGGTCAATCCGGTCTACCATCGCGCCAATCTCCGAAACAGCCTCCAGAAACACGTTGATATCACGCACGTCCGGCAGATTTTCTATTAAAACATCCTCGTCCGTCAGAATCGATGCCGCCAAGATTCCCAGCGCCGCATTCTTCGCTCCGCTGATAGTCACTTCGCCTACCAGCGGATTTCCGCCCTTCATAATAAATTGTTCCATTCTGCACCTCAAAATCTATTATCTTACGATACTTACACGCGCCAGACGGCGCCTCAAATCTTTAATATTTTCTTAAATTTATATCATGTTATCTACATGATTATATCATAACATCTCAATTTGTAAAGCACTGGCTTTCCGTTTATTACTGTTCACGCATATGTGCCCAGTAATGGAATTTGCCGTGGCTTCGCATTTTAATACGGCAAATTCCTGCTGCCACCACGTTTTCTTACGGCACTTTCGGTTCCAAAAGTGCCTACCCGTGAACAGTAATTTCCGTTTTTCCCTTAATTGGCAAGGAAACAAATGAAATCATTGCCTCCGTTTCCCTCGAAAAATGCCGCTGCATCGTTGAGTCCCATCTTATCCGTGTAGGCAAATTCCGTGCCCGGATACCAGAGACAAGAGATGTTGTACGCGTCGTATCCACAGATCAGACCATAGCTTCCGTCTCCCAGATATGCCACCACCGGCATGCCCGCGTAGACAAAGTAGAGAATCTGGTTCAGCGTCAGCCCGCGTGCGTCGATTAACTCTGTGCCATCCGAGGAGGTCGTCTTTCCGTCCGCCATATCCGACAGATAGCGGCTGACGGTTCCCGCCATATTCTGGACGTCGCGGATCGTCTTCGCGTCGCTCCGGTTTGCTCTCACCCAGACAACCCGGTCATTTTCATCCGTTACAAGTCCCATGCCATCGTAAGCTGCCTGCACCGCGCTGGAAAATTCCGCATACGAGCCTTTCAGGCGTCCCTCGCTGTAGGCACTGTAAATCCGCTGTGCAGCCGCGCCATTGTTCTGAAGCACAATCACATCATTTTCTTCTGCTGCCACCTGCTTCGGAACATGCACCTTCGTGCTCCGTGCCGTCTTGCCTGCATCCAGCTTGACGCAGTAGAGACGCCCCTTTGCGCTGTCATTTAACGTAGCGATTCCATCCAGTGGATCTTTCGACACTTCCTCATTACAGACCAGCGTGTCCTCGTCCATCGGCTGATAGCCGCTTCCTATCTGGCGCATCCGTGACAGATGAACCCGGCTGTCCTGAATCCGCACATCCACCAGGCTGACACCCGGCTTCTCATAGCGGGTCTCCATCTCCATATTGCTGCCGACGATCTCGACCGCATACAGCGGAAGCCCCGTCACGCGTCCATCCATCGTAAGCTGCTCGTTCGGATGAGCAAGCCCGTAGACTAAGTCGGTTCCGACAAATCCGATCAGCCGGATCACGGTCTGATCCGGGAAGGAAATCTCATCCTTCTTGCCTGTCTCCAGATTCATGACATGCAGCTTGGTCGAACGGTAAATATCCGCCCCATCCTGCCACGCAATCCGGGAGGCATCCGTGCTGACTGCAAAATTTTCCTCCGTCAGGCCATCTGCCACCACCATGTACTCTTTTCCCGTCAGATCGACACTGTAAACCGCATGGTTCATCAGCACATACAGCGTCTGCCCGCCGCTTAAGTAGCACAGCTGGTTGATATCCTGGCGCAGGTTGCCGTAATCGGTCGATGCCGGCAGATACAGCCGCTCTGTCAGGGCATTTCCCGCAGTCTCATAGCGGTATAGCGCGATTCCCGTCGTTCCCTCGTGGTTACCGCGGCTCATATAGCCGTACACGGCAAAATCAATCTGGCCTGCCTCGCTCACATCCAGAATCTTGATTCCGTAGGTATCATAATTGACCCTCGTATCATTCTCGCTCTTGCGGAACGCAAATACCTTTGTGCTCTCTTTTTTTCCTGTATCATAAATCCAGAGCGCCCGGTTTGCCACAAAGGCACGGTATTTCCCCGCTTCATCCTGCATCGACTGCAGATCCTCCGCATCCGAAACCCCCAGCTGAATCCGGTCACCAGAATAGGCGCTGCTCTCCCCCGTAAAAATCTGGTCCGCGCGGCGGTCATAATTCATCATGTAGATGCGCTGTGCGCCCAGCTTCATCGTGAAGCTCTCGATCACATCGTAATAAGCAGCCGCCTTGCCATCCTTCATCTCACTTACAACATACTTTAAATCGATCGTCCCAATGATGCCCTGCAGCTCCCGCAGATGAATTTCCGGTTCGCTGACCCGCTCCATCGAAAGCCCTTTCCAGGTCAGTTGGCTGAAATCGCTTTTTAACGTCACATGTCCCAACGAACTGTTGTCCGCATTCGGATCCGTCTCCAGATAGGTCGTCAGCTCCCTCGCTGAATCATAATCAAACGTCTTTTCAGAAAAGGACACCGCCAGATCGACCATCTCCTGCACACGGCTCTCCTGCTGCCACATCACGCGCGTGTAAAAATAGATCGCCGGGTGCTTTTCCGTCGCGATCGCAATCGTTAAGCGGTATTCGCTTTCCTCCGTCAGAAGGTTCTGGATCGGAAGCTCCGCAGAAACCTCTTCCCCTGACTGTTCCCAGTGGTCAAGCGTTGTCCGTTCTACCAGACGTTCGCCGTCCAAACTGCGGATCTCATACTGCATCCCCGTAATCTGGGAGTCCAGCTTGTCGATCGTCACCGACAGTTTCCGGTCTGCCGGAAGCAGCGTCAGATCCCCGCGTCCAGCCGCTTTCTGGCTGTCCTCCACGAAACCGTCCAGCTCGTTCATCCGCCGTCCCAGAATATTCACATAAGCGACTGGAAGGTTCGCGTCCTCAATCGAGGTATAGACCGCCCCATCCTCCCGCAGCTGCATCCAGGACCAGGTAAAATAACCGGCTGCTGCCAGCACAAATAAGATCAGTAAAATCAGTATCTTTTTCAGGTTTTTCTTCATATATCAAATCAATTCCTTTTATCTCTCCACCATACCAGTTCCGTATCTTCACAGGTACAGGAAAATCTACCCGCCGAACTGTTTCCGTTTTGTCATGCACGCCAAAAACTGCCGCAGGCACCCATCTGTCCCGGCGGCAGCCTTTGTTTCAGTATAACACAAGCAGGCTTCAAATTCCAGAATTTCTATGATTTGTAAGAACTCCGATTGTGTTACTGTTCACGCATACGTGCCCAGTAACCCGATTGTTCTTTTTCCAAATCGGTAAAATTCGTTGTCACACCTGGATGTTACCGCATTTTAATTTAAAAAATTTACACCTGAAAACCGCAATTTCAGCACTTCCGACACCGTCTTCGCTCCTGCAGCTCATTCATTAATAAAACCTGAAGAAAATCCTGAAGCGGCGCTCCCCACGGATTCCCCGGTCTCCCCGGGCGCGGTCCCGGCGGCGGAGGCGGCGGTCCCCACGGATTTCCCGGTCCTCCCGGGCGCGGTCCCGGCGGCGGGGGTGGCGGTCCCCACGGATTTCCCGGTCCTCCCGGACGCGGTCCCGGCGGCGGGGGCGGCGGTCCCCACGGATTTCCCGGTCCTCCCGGGCGCGGTCCCGGCGGCGGGGGCGGCGGTCCCCACGGATTTCCTGGTCCTCCCGGACGCGGTCCCGGCGGCGGGGGTGGCGGTCCCCACGGATTTCCCGGTCCTCCCGGGCGCGGTCCCGGCGGCGGACTCCATGGACGGCGCTCCTGCGCGGTCAGATTCGGCTCATCCGCCTCCCACACCATATATCCAGCGTTTCCGCCCTTCTGTTCGCCCCGAAGTGGTCCATACCATACATCATTTCCAGGAAGATGCGGCTGTATGCTGGTTCCCGCCAGATTCTCTTCTCTTTCTCCACCAGGAGAATCTATTTTCAGGGAATTTTCCACCATCGCCGTTCCTTCTTCTGTGGATACGGTGCCCACGTCCGCCGCCTTTATATAGTTCGTCAGTGTATCCGTCCTTTCCGTTCCAGCCGGATAAACCTTCTGCCATTTTTCCAGTGCCCGTTTTGTCAGTTTTTCCAGAAAGATCCGATCCGGATATTCATCATAGATGGGACTCCCCTCATACTCCAGCTCATCACAGACCGCTTCCACGCAAAGCTGCATCTGCTTACATGCAGCCGGATAAAGACTCTTAAAATATGCAAAATCCTGCATCGGACTGCCATTCCCCCTTAATTCAAGGCTTACATGGTATCCTATGCAGGATTTATGCGTATCATGTTATTCTCACGTACCGTTTTTCACGTTATCCTCTGCACAGCCGAATCAGCTGCACCATTTCGCAGTATCGTTCTCATGATGTTTTATCTTTTCAAATAATTCTGTTTCTTTAAACTGTTCCTCAAATTATCAAAACAGTTTTTCCGGGTACACGCCATCACGGATCAGCGCCCGGATCGACTCCGTCACGCTCTCCTTATCCTCACGGTAGGTCACACCAAACCAGCAGTCGTGCGTCTCCAGAAGTTTCACCCTTGCGCGCCCGTCGTGGATCATCTGATCGATAATCGTCGGAAGCAGGTACTCCGACTTCACGTCGCCCTCTTTCAGCCCCGCAAGAAACTCTGGAAATCCTTTTTCCAGCTCCTCCACAAAGCCCGGTGTGAGTCCCCACATATTCATCGATACATGCTGGTTCTCCTGAACCGAAACCGGATTCCCCTCTTTGTCCGTCGCCGTCATGCCGTCCGCTGTCTTCTGGATATTGTAGGTTTCGGTTACGCGTTTTAAAATCTCTCCCTCGCCCACCTCACAGACGCCGCGTGTCACGCCGCCGTTCTCGCTGAGCGTATTTGCCAGAATAAAGCCGCCCATGCAGATATCATACACCGGTGCGTTCACGTCCATCTGTTCCACCATGTATGTATGAATCTTTCGGAACACTTCTTTTCCATAATAATCATCCGCATTGATCACCAGAAATGGCTCTTCGACCAGTCCGCGAATGCTCAAAATCGCCTGTCCAGTTCCCCACGGTTTTTTCCGGTCTGCCGGGACACTGAATCCCTCCGGTACATCCGAAAGCTCCTGGAATGCGTATGTCACCGGCGCAATCTTCTCAATCCGGTTCCCGATCACTTCTTTGAAGTCCTCCTCCAAATCATGACGGATCACAAAGATAATCCGGTCAAATCCAGCTTCCAGCGCGTCATGGATAGAGTAATCCATAATGATCTCCCCATTCGGACCCACCGACTCCAGCTGTTTGATCCCTCCGCCAAAACGGCTTCCGATTCCGGCTGCCATAATGACAAGTGCTGTTTTTTTCATCTTCCCTCTCCTCGTCCGTATATTTGCTGCCATCTGAACATTATGTAAACAACAACATTTTTACTGCAATCGTATGTCCAGTATAGCACAGAACCCCTGTGGTTGCAATCATCCACAGGGGTTTCCATTTCCCCAACAAGGTATCATGGTTACCGTTCACGGGTAGGCACTTTGGGAACCGAAAGTGCCGTAAGAAAACGTGGTGGCAGCAGGAATTTGCCGTATTTAAATGCGAAGCCACGGCAAATTCCGTTACTGGGCACGTATGCGTGAACAGTAACTATCTGGGAGCACTTAATGGAACAGCGCCGTCACATTCGCCACTTCCTCCGCTGCCGCCGCACGCGTCAGGGACGATAAATCATAGAAGCAGTAACCGCTCACCTGTCCGGTTGCCCGTCCAGCCTGCACCTCGCGCTTCATGATATCATGATACCGCTGCCACTCCGGCACCTCGTTGCCGTCCACTGCATCTGTTCCGGTCTTATAGAGCGCCAGACCGACATACAGCTTCACATTGCCCTTCTTTTTCAGCGTCACCCACTCATTCAGGCAGTTTGCAAACGCATAGCCCGCTGCCTGGCCGTTCTGCTTCGCCTCAAATCCCCAGTAAATCTGCGGCATCAGGTAATCCACATAGCCGCTCTGGGTCATCCACGCATCCACATCTGTAAACTGGCGGGTATCTTTTCGGAGGTTCTGTAAATATCCCTCCGGGCTGATACCGAACAATGCCTGCGGACGGATCGACTTGACCGCACTATAAACGCCCCTTACCAGCTCATTGACATTATTCCGTCTCCACGCCGCCACACTCAGCGATGTGCCGCCCGCCTGGTACTCTGGATAATCAAACCATGTTTCCGCCTTGCTGTCATCGAGATTCGGATAGAAATAATCATCAAAATGGATGCCGTCCACCTCATAATTCGTCACGATCTCTTTCACACCGTCAATAATCAGCTGGCGCACCTGCGGAATCGCCGGATTGTAATAATACTCACCATTCTGGCACAATACCCACCGGTCATTCGAACTGTCCCCGTCCTTCGCCCACGCGATCGCCGGATTTGACGCACACAGATCCGAATAACGGTTCAGATACCCCGTGATCCGGTACGGATTGATCCACGCATGAAGCTGCAAGCCCCGCTGATGCGCCGCCTGCACCGCATATGCCAGCGGATCATACCCCGGATTCTTTCCCTGTTTTCCAGAGGCAAATTTCGACCACGGGAAATACTGTGACGGATACATCGCATCTCCATCCGGGCGAACCTGTAGGAAAACCGCATTTAACCCCTTCTGTACACAGAGGTCCAGTGTCTGATCCATCGCCTTCTTATATCCAGCCTCATCCTTCGCCCATCCATTCCAGTCCAGATACGAAACCCAGACACCTCTCATCTCTCCACTTCCAGGACTGCCGCCCGATACCGGACCCGCATACGCCTTCGAAACCGGCAGGAACAACATCCCCACCGCCAAAAGAAATGCTGCCACCCAGCCGATCGCCCTCTGTACCTGCTTTGCCATGCAAAATTCCTCCCCTCATTTCCTCCTATTCTACCAAATATTTCCAATAAATACTTTACTTTTTTCTGTCTCTTTTATTTTTCCAATACACAGGGACGAGCCCGCGAGGTCCGAACCGCCTTTCATATATCTTTGTACGCATCTTGAACACAGGTGTCCGAACAGGGCGGACGCAGTCCGTCATGGGCGAACATCTGTAGTGAAAGCAAGCGAACAAAGGTATATCGAAAGGGCGGTTCGAACCTCGTGGGCTCGTCCCGTCATTTTCACAACTATGTGCAAAAAAACCTCCCCTGACAGCCCTAAAGCCGCCAGAAGAGGCATTTTCATCATCACGAACAAAGCTCCCGCTTCTCCTTATAATGATGCTTCTCCTCCAGCATCATATCCTTTACCTTCATCAGGCGGATCTGCGTGCTTCTCTCATTTTCATCCAGCTTCATCGTGATATATTTGATATTTTTGCGCGCCTCCGGAATAATTACGTGCTCCAGCGCATTGACTCTCCGGCGCGTTTTCTCGATCTCGGCTGCCATGAGCTGGCAGGCTTTCTCTGTCTCGGACAGCCGCAGCATATCCGGCAGAATGTCCGCCAGCGACTTGACTGCCCCGTCCAGATCGCTCGAAGTAAACGCAAATCCATACGAGTAAATATCGTTCTCATCCGCCGTCCGGGTCTTATAATGGAACACCGGAATATCGACGCTCATTACGTTTTTCTTGTCTGCTTCCAGATAAACCGCCTGTTTCGGCGCGGCAAGCGCGGTATTTAACGCCTGCTCGGACATCCCGGCTTTAGCGATGACGAAATTCACATTCGCACTCCGGATGCCCGCCTCCACTTTCTGGCGCAGCGCCATATTTTCCCGGACCAGATCCAGGAACTGGCGCATCAGCTCATCCCGCTTATCCTTCAGCAGTTTATGTCCCCGCGTGGCTGTCGCCAGCTTCTTTTTCAGCCTCGTAAGCTCCATTCGGGTCGGGTTGACCTGTGTCGATGCCATGCGTACCACCTCTCTCCTGCAATCACTTTGTCACAACAGATCCGCCAGCTCCCGCAGCCGCGTTATGACACGCCGCTTTCGTTTTCAAGCGCATCCGCCATGCACAGGCATTTTTACTCTTTCCCATAATACAGATCCAGATACTTCTCATCGATACGTTTCAGCTCGCTTCTCGGCAGGATGGAAAGCAGTTTCCAGCCAATCCGCAGCGTCTCCTCGATATCGCGGTCCGTATTGTAGCCCTGGGAAACATATTCTTTTTCAAAGGCGTCCGCAAATTTTGCATAGATTAAGTCAACATCGGACAATGCCGCCTCGCCCAGGATCACCATGAGTTCCTTTGCTTCCTTGCCGCGCGCATACGCCGCAAAGAGCTGGTTTAAGGTGTTCGAATGGTCGGCACGCGTCTTGCCCTCGCCAATTCCCTTATCTTTCAGACGGGACAGCGACGGAAGTACGTCAATCGGCGGTGTGATGCCCTTGCGGTACAGATCACGGCTTAAGATAATCTGTCCCTCGGTAATATATCCGGTTAAGTCCGGAATCGGGTGCGTCTTGTCATCCTCCGGCATGGTTAAGATCGGAATCATCGTGATCGAACCATTCTTGCCTCTCTGGCGTCCGGCTCTCTCATACAGGGATGCAAGATCCGTGTACATATAACCCGGATAACCACGACGTCCCGGAACTTCCTTGCGGGCAGCCGAAATCTCTCGCAGCGCATCCGCGTAGTTTGTGATATCCGTCAGGATAACGAGAACGTGCATATTTTTCTCAAATGCCAGATACTCGGCAGCCGTCAGCGCCATACGCGGGGTCGCGATACGCTCAACCGCCGGATCGTTTGCCAGGTTGATAAACAGGACGGTACGGTCGATCGCGCCCGTCTCCTTAAAGCTCTCGGTAAAGAAATGCGCTTCCTCAAAGGTGATACCCATCGCCGCGAAGACAACGGCAAACGGTTCGTCCGTGCCGCGCACCTTCGCCTGTCTCGCAATCTGGGCTGCCAGATTCGCATGCGGCAGACCGGACGCCGAGAAAATCGGCAATTTCTGACCGCGAACCAGTGTATTCAGACCATCGATCGCGGAAACACCCGTCTGGATAAACTCCTGCGGATAGCTTCTCGCCGCCGGGTTCATCGGCAGACCATTGATATCGCGGCGTTCCTCCGGCAGGATCTCCGGACCGCCGTCGATTGGATTGCCCAGACCGTCAAAGACGCGTCCCAGCATATCCTCCGATACGCCAAGTTCCATCGTTCTGCCTAAAAAACGCACCTTACTATTTGAAAGGTTGATACCCGTGGAACTCTCAAAAAGCTGTACCAGCGCATTGCCGCCGTCGATCTCCAGCACCTTGCAGCGTCTCTTTTCGCCGCTCGCCAGCTCGATCTCACCCAACTCGTCATAGGTAACATTTTCCACGCCCTGCACCAGCATCAGAGGACCTGCAACCTCCTGTATGGTTCTATATTCTTTCGGCATTTAGAATGCCCCCTTTCCAGCCGCATCGGCAACCTCTTTCGCAAGTTCATCGAGGACCGCCTGATACTCTTTCTCCACGTCTTCTGCTTTCGTATATTTAAAACGTCCGATCTGCTCGCGCACCGGCATCTTGATGAGATTCTGGATGGAAGCGCCGCCTTCCAGCGCTTTCTTCGACTGCTCATAGAACGCCAGCACCAGCTTCATCATGCGGAACTGTTTCTGCAATGGTGTATACGTGTCAATCTCATGGAAGGAGTTCTGATGCAGGAAATCCTCACGGATCGAGCGCGCCGCTTCCATTTTCAGGCGGTCGATCGGGGATAATGCATCCATGCCGACCATCTTTACGATCTCCTCCAGCTCTGCCTCTTCCTGCAGAAGGCTCATAAGACCCTGGCGGCAGCTCATCCACTCATCCGATACATTCTCATCAAACCATTTTCCCAGATTGTCCACATACAGGGAATAGCTGGTCAGCCAGTTGATCGCCGGGAAATGGCGCTTGTATGCCAGCGCTGAATCGAGTCCCCAGAATACCTTGACGATACGCAGCGTCGCTTGGGAAACCGGCTCGGAAATATCGCCGCCTGGCGGGGATACGGCTCCGATTGCGGACAGGGCGCCCTCGCGTCCGTCCCTGCCAAGGCAGATGACATGACCTGCACGCTCATAGAACTGTGCCAGACGGCTTCCTAAGTAGGCCGGATAACCTTCCTCGCCTGGCATCTCTTCCAGACGGCCCGACATCTCTCGCAGCGCCTCCGCCCATCGGGAGGTGGAATCCGCCATCAGTGCCACCGAATAACCCATGTCGCGGAAATACTCTGCGATCGTAATACCCGTGTAAATTGATGCCTCGCGGGCTGCTACCGGCATATCCGAAGTATTGGCAATCAGCACGGTCCGCTGCATCAGGGAGTGCCCGGTCTTTGGATCCTTTAACTCCGGGAACTCATTTAAAACATCCGTCATCTCGTTGCCGCGCTCACCGCAGCCGATGTAAACAACAATGTCCGCCTCTGCCCATTTCGCTAACTGATGCTGGATGACGGTCTTGCCGCTTCCGAACGGTCCCGGCACAGCTGCCACGCCGCCCTTGGCGATCGGGAAAAATGCGTCAACGACACGCTGTCCGGTGATCAGCGGTTTTATCGGCGGCAGCTTCGTCTGGTACGGACGTCCGCGCCGAACCGGCCATTTCTGCATCATCGTAAGCTCTTTTTCGCCGTTTTCCGTCTCAATGAGCGCTACGGTTTCCTCCACCGTAAATTCACCGCTCTTGATCTCTTTGACCGTACCTTTTACACCATACGGCACCATAATTTTATGCTCAATGATCAGCGTCTCCTGCACGGTACCGATGATGTCGCCTGCTTCCACGCTGTCGCCCGCTTTCACGGTCGGCACAAACTGCCATTTCTTATCACGCTTTAAGGACGGAACCTCAACGCCGCGCTTTAAGTTGTTGCTGCCCGTCTCCTTCATGATATCGTCCAGCGGTCGCTGGATTCCATCGTAGATACTCGTCAGGAGTCCCGGTCCCAGTTCAACCGAAAGCGGCACATCCATCGACTCTACCGGCTCGCCAGGTCCTAAACCGGAAGTCTCCTCATATACCTGAATCGACGCTTCATCTCCGTGAATCTCTATGATCTCGCCAATCAGACGTTCGTCGCTGACGCGGACGACGTCAAACATATTGGCATCCCGCATCCCGCTGGCGATAACCAGCGGTCCTGCTACCTTCTTTATCGTTCCTTTGCTCATTGGAAGGTTTCACCCACCTTTCTATCATGCATCTCCAAACAGAATATCCGATCCAACTGCCTGTTCCACCGAATGCTTGACCGACTCCACGCCTTTTCCCGTATTCCCGGAAATCCCCGGAATCAGGATCACGGACGGAAGCGGCTGTTCCCGGTAGCGGTCGATGGCTGTCTCAATCCCGGCAGCCGCCGCCTCGGTGATATAGATCACCGCGTAGGAACCAGAAGCCAGTTCCAGAAATACTTTCTCCGTCTCATTTACATCGGACACCGGAAATGTCTCCAGTCCCAGCGCCGCAAATCCGTAGATGCTGTCGTAATCTCCGACTACTGCAACCTTATACATACATCTCCCTTATCCTTTCCCGAATCTGTTCCTCCTCAAGACCGTTCAGACGGGCGGTCAGGATGATACGGACCGTTTTGATCTCATTTTCCTTCGCCAGTATATAGGCAACCAGCGGTCCCGCCGTAAACGGGTTGTATTTCTGCGGCTTGATCGTCTCGATCAGCTGATTGTCACACCACCGCTCAAACGCCGACGGCGATTCCTTTAATGCCTGCGCGCCGCCCCCATAGCGGGTTCCTTCCAGATACTCGCAGATCGCGCCGACACCGCCAAGAGCCGCCTGTGACAGGCGCTCGATATTCAAGCTATCGCACGGTGCCATCGCGCGCCGCATAAAATCCAGATGTTTTCCCGTCTTCTGGGAGCGCACCGCTATCTTGATATCCGCCACCGCGACCGTTGTCTCGGCATAATCGCGGATGATCGCGTCGGACGCATTCTTTCCGCACTCATAGATAGCTGCGAGCGCCGACCGGTCAACAATGATATCGCAGAGCTGCCCGTCGCCCGTGTGCAGAAATGTCTCGCTGGCTTCCTTCGCCGCCTCCCGCATATGTGCCGGAAGCGCCTGCCAGTCCTTCTCCGCCACGATCTTCGACATCCGCGCGCCGTCCACCTCGCAGTCGTCAAAATAGACATTGCCGTGGCTGCCCGGCGCCGCTGCATCCTTGATCGCCGCCTTTAAATTGTGGTAGAGATCCCCGTAGGAAAGCACTGCCAGGATCGCGTCGTCGCCCTTCAAAAGGTCGCGGACCGTCTCCCAGGATTTCGCCTTCTCCCGGGTCAGGATCGCCTCCGCGCTGAGCGGTGTATCTGCATCCCCCCAGCCGTGTTCGGTCAGGAAACGCAGCGCCCCCTCGTAGCTTTTTACGGACAGCAGCTGTTCAATCTGTGCGGAGGAAAAAAGCCCATTTTCCAGTGCCCGGATCCGGGCGACCGCGTAGGCATATTTTGTATCAGACATATAAGCCCTCCTTACCTTCTCCCGCCGTTATCCAAACAGCATCGCATGTACCTTGTCCGCCAGCTCATCCCGCTGCGACGCAAACAACGCCCCGGCAGAACAATTTTCCTCGACACCGCCATACACCAGAACAAAGCCCCCGTCGATCTCCCTCGGTTCTTTTTTCAGTACCAGGCTTCCGCCCTTTTCCTGCGCTGCCTTCTCTATCTTTGCCGGAAAATCATCCGGCATCCGCTCTAAATCACGTTTTGAAACATAGATTTCTCCTGCCCGATCCGTCACGAACCGGGAAAGAAGCTGCTCCATCCATGCAAAATACGCCTCATCCGGCTTTGCCAGCAGCTCCTTGTGTGCCGCCGCAAGCATTTCCTCGATGATCGCCTGCTTTTCCGCAAGGATCGCCTGGCGCTTCTTTAGCGCCGCCGAAGAACGAAGCCGTTCCTCATAGCTTTTTTCACGCTGCGCCGCCGATTTCGCCTGCTCTTCCTCCAGCTTTTTTACCTTTTCACCGGCTGCCGCAAGAGTCGTCTCCGCTTCACCGGCTGCTTTTTCCCGAATCGCAAGGGATTCCTGCTTTGCATCGTCAAGGATCTGAGCAATAATCTTATCTAATCCATTCATACGCTTCACTCCTTAACTGATTTTGATTCTTTCCGCCGTGCCAGATTACAGTGCATTGATTGCCAGAATCGAAACCAGAAGTGCCAGAATCGCATAGGTCTCAACCATCGCCGGGAACAGCATCGCTTTACCAAACTGTTCCGGTTTCTTCGCTACGATACCGATGGAAGCAACCGACGTTCTTCCCTGATGTCTCGCCGATACCAGACCAACCACGCCGATCGGAAGGCATGCTGCCAGATATAAGAGTCCCTGGGAGATCGACATGCTCATGTCAGCGCCGCCGCCAAGAAGACCAATCTTAGAAAGAGCGATGAAACCAACCAGCAGACCGTAGATACCCTGGGTACCCGGAAGCAGCTGGAGCAGAAGCACCTTCGCGAATTTATCCGGATCCTCGGTTACGACTCCGGCTGCTGCCTGACCTGCCACGCCTACGCCGTAGGCTGAACCCATACCTGCAAGAATAACCGCCACTGCAACTCCCAACAATGCAAATACAATTCCGCTCATATTTAATCCTCCTTGATTTCCACGTATTTTGTTATCTGCTTAAACGGACGGAACGCCTTTCCGCCACCCTCATAGAACTTTCCGAAAAACTCGACGTACTGCAGACGGCAGGTATGCACATACGCGCCGAGCAGGTTGATCGCCAGGTTAAACAGGTGTCCGAAGCAGAATACCAGTATAAATACAATCACGCCAAATACATTATTTCCAACCATACTTCCCATCTGGTTGATAACCGATGCGATAACGCCGGTTGCCAGTCCGAGCGCCAGAAGGCGCGAGTAGGAAAGCACATCCGACACCCATCCGGTAATATTGTACAAATCATATGCGCCAAGCGCCAGCCGCAGGAGCGGATTCTTCTTGTCGCGCGCCGACATCACCAGAATTCCCAGCGCGCCCACGATCGCCATTCCCTTTGCCAGCGAATTAAGCACCGGCGGGAATACGATATTCATCTGCGCGATGGAACCAAACAGTTCCGTCGGAAGCAGCATCAGGATCAGCCCCAGAAGCAGGAGGTACCAGAGTACCACGTCGCAGATAAAATCCACAACCTTGCCATCCTTTAAGAGCATATATCCTTTCAGTCCCAGCCCCAGGAATAAGTGAATCACGCCAAATAACATCGAATAAACCAAAAGCTTCATCGGGTCATTTAGCGGGACAAACCAGAGCGCCGGTATCGTCACCGTATGTCCAAAATACGTCCGGCTCACGATGTCCACCGCATCTCCGAAATAACCGCCGAACATGACGCCCCAGAACAGGGTCGAAAGTCCGCAGTACATAAAGAGCCGCAGTGATTTCCGCAGGTTTTCTTCCATCCTTGGGAATTTCTTAAGTGCCAGGAAACACATCAAAAATACAATAAATCCGTATGCCGCATCTGAAAGCATCAGACCAAACAAAAATACATAGCACGCTGCCATGATGCCGGTCGGGTCCATCTCCCCCTTCGCCGGTAAGCCAAAGGACGCGGTCACGCCCTCCGCCGACGCCGCGAAGGTTCCGTTGGAGAGAAGCACCGGTGCTTCCTCATCCTCCGGCACATCTGAACTTTCCACTGCAAGTTCAAACCGGCTATTCAGCTTCTCCTCCAGTCCTTTCGCATCGCGCTTCGGGATAAATCCCGTGATCATACACGTTTTTTCCGACTGTAAGATCTCGCCGAGCGCCTCATACTTCTGTGCCCTCAGGCGGTAATAGTCGGATAACAATTTCAAATCTTCCCTCGCCGGAGCGCACTGTTTCAGTTCTTCTTCCGTCGCTGCCGCGCGTCCCTCATGCTCTGCCGCTTGCGCTTTGAGTTTCTTAGCGTAAGCTGCCGGAACTTCCTCCACCGGACGCGCCGGACGGGCAAATCCAATCGACCGGAGTGCTGTCTCCAGCTTCTCCTCGTCCTCTTTCAGGCAAATTACCGCAATGCAGGTCTGGTCGGCATCGCTTCCGACAACCTCCAGCTCCCATTTTTCAAGCTGCGGCTCCTGTTTTGCCACCGAAGCGTAAATTTCTTCCTGCGTATAAGCGCCTCCGCCGACCGCGCCAGCTAAGATAGCACACCGTTTCGTCTCCTGATACGCAAGTGGAATCTCCAGCTTCTGCCACGGTTTCAGGCTTTCCGCCTCCGCCAGCAGTCTAAGCGCCGCAGTCTTTTCCTCCGTGATCTGCTTTTGCAGGTTCAAAATGCGTTCCGCCTGACCTAAAAGCGCCTCTGCGTTCGCCTCCGTCTCCCGGTACGCGCCTGCCTTTGCAAGCGGCTTTCCGGCAAGCCCAGCAAGCATCGATGTTTCCTCCGGAACCACCGCGGCAAGCACTTCCAATGCGCGGTCCGCCGTCGCCGCATTTCGCTCAAACTTCTGCCGATCCTCCAGCGTGTCCGTCCGCTTAAATACCTCGTCCGGCTCCGCCTCCGCAGAGAGCTCCAGCACTCCGGCAGCCTGCAGAAACTCCATCAGGGACTTACGGTCCTTCTTCAGGGCACAGATACATAGCTTTTGCATCTGCAATACTGCCATATCTACATCCCTCCATTCACTAGACCAGTTCCGCTATGAGCCGGTCAACCACCTCCGGTTTCCGTCTGTCCGCCGTCTCTCTGAGCGTCTGACACTCCGCCTCGGCTTCTGCCAGTGCCTGTTTTACGTACTCCTCCCCTCTGAGAGTCAGTTCTTCTTCCTGCTTCACAGCTGCTTCTTTCCCCCTTTTCTGTGCATCTGCGAGCATTCGATCCGCTTCTGCCTCCGCCTCCGCCTTAACGCGGCGTGCATCCTCCGAAGCCTGCGCGACCAGTTCCGATGCCTTCGCCTCTGCGTCCTCGACCGCCTGGATCGTCTCCTTGATCATTGAACCACCACCTTTTCCCCTAATTTTTTTTCAACAATAATGCAATATCCTTATTATGTTTCACATCCTCCCATTCCATACAATTCGCTGATTCGAAGCATCAAAAGCACATGGAAAATAAATAAGTTTTCTCGCATTTGTATACTATTATAACTTTTTCAATCAGTTTTGTCTATTAAATGTTTTAATTTTGAAAAGATTATACATACATCTTAATTTATGAAAAAAAATTTCGGTTCTCATGAAAAACAGTGTTTGTTTCCACAAAAAAAGCTGCCAGACAATTGTTGCTCTTCCACAAACCACTGTCTGGCAGTCCCCTATTATATATTTATTTTTATGCGAGCCACCCGATCGAATTAAGGAAATAGACCCACAAAAAGATCGTCACAACCGAGGCGACCGTGCTCAACACGACAAACTGTCCCGCCAGCTCGCCGTCGCCGCCCATGTTCTGCGCCATCGCATAGGACGCCGTCGCAACCGGAGTCGCGTACATTTCAAAGTAAACAAAACGTTCCACACCGGAAAAGCCGAGCAGCGTCGCAACCGCCAGAATCACTGCCGGCAGGATCACCATCTTGACGGTCATCGACGGAACCACATATTTCAGATTGCCGCCGATCGCATTGAAATGCAGCGTTCCGCCCAGTACGAACAGTGCCAGCGGCGTTGTCAGATTGGCAAACTGCTTGATCGGTCCTTCCACGGAAACCGGAAGTTTAATCCCTAACATATGGAAGATAAAGCCCATGAGCGCGCCGCGGATCATCGGATTTTTCAGGATATTCTTAATCAAAACGAAAACCGGGACCTTGCCGCCCCGGAACAATTCCAGAATCACGACCGCCGTTATGTTGTAGACCGGAATCACGATCGCCACCATCATCGTCGCCAGCAGTGTTCCCTCCTCACCGAACACGCTGGTTGCCAGCGGAATGCCGAACAGGACGAAATTGCTGCGGTAAATCGCCTGGATGATAACGCCGCGCCGCTCATTTTCCTTTACCAGACGCGGAACCACAGCAAGCAGAACCGCCTGCAAAAGCAGCACGCTGATAATGGCGACTGCCACCAGGCGCAGATTTAATGTCATTCCCTCCGGAATGGAATACAGGTTGTTAAACATCAGAATCGGAAAGAATGCCTGAAAGATCACCTTATTCAGGCGCTTCATAAAATCCTCATCCGCCAGCCCCGACATCCTGACTCCATATCCAAATGCGATATAGAGCAGAAACGGAAGGACTGTATTAAGTGCAAATAAAAAATTTTCCATATAATTCCTGCCACTTTCTTCTTAATTGCTTTGTTCTGGACGCGGTTTCTATCCAGTCAGGCCGCACCCCTTTAATCACCAGATTTATTATATACCCCATCCAAGAAATCGACAAGAAAAATTCAAGCGTGCCAGCCTCATAAACACTTCCGAAAAAGTTTCGAATTATGTAATACTCGTTTAGATTTATTTTAGATATTGGTCAAAATATGGACACAATTATCCAGTATTATAATGGCATAACATCAATGAGGCAGATGACACTACAAGATGCGCGCAATCGTTATCTGGCTCGACTAACAACAATTTCCTTTATATAGATATTTCTTCGCAGTCTTTTATCCCCCTTCGGCTGTGAAGAACCCCCACCTTGGGTACAAAAAAGAGACGGTTTGACGCCGTCTCTTTTTATGTACTCTGCAAACTACCAGGAAAGCACCTCATGGCCATCCTCGGTTACCAGCACCTGAATCTCCCACTGGGCGGATGCTTTTCCATCCTTCGTGTATACACTCCAGTCGTCATCGCCGTCCACGAATACTTCCTCGGTTCCCTCATTGATCATCGGCTCGATCGTGAACATCATGCCCGGTGCAAACATCATGCCGGTGCCTCTCTGGCCAATATATCCAACCCACGGATCCTCATGGAACTCGATGCCGACGCCGTGACCGCCAATCTCACGAACCACAGAATAGCCATTTTCTTCCGCATGCTTCTGGACCGCTTCCGCCATATCGCCCATGAAGCCCCACGGTTTTACCTGCTCCAGACCTAATTCCACACACTCTTTGACAACATCCACCAGTTTTTTATGTTCCGGGCTGACATTTCCGATGCAGAACATACGGGAAGAATCCGCATAATAGCCGTGATAAATGGTCGAAACATCCACGTTGATAATATCGCCATCCTTTAATACGACATCCGCTGACGGAATGCCATGGCAGACCTGGTCATTGATGGATGTGCACACGCTCTTCGGGAATCCTTCATAGCCAAGTGGCGCCGGAATTCCGCCCATGCGGGTCGTCTCATTATATACCCACTGATCGATCTCCTCGGTTGTGACGCCAGCTTTGATATGCTCAGCCACATAGTCCAGAACTGCCACATTGATCTTGCAGCTCTCGCGGATCCCCTCGATCTGCTCCGGGGTCTTGATCATGTCGTGATCCGGGATCTGATATCCGGCGTCCGCCGCCTCCATCAGCTTCTCGTCAAACACCTCATGGCAATGTTTGTACTTCTTTCCACTTCCACACCAGCACAGATCATTTCTTCCTAATTTTTTCATCTTACTTTCATTCCTTTCGTCCTGCACTCCGGCAGCCCGTTTGTCACTTTCTAACAGGCGGGTCAGCCTGCTTCCCTCATTCGGGAGACTGTTTGGAGTTTAACACACCGACGCTGAAAATGCAATGAAATCGCCCTTATCCAGCCAGATTCTCAATAATTGTGTTACTGTTTTTATCCCAAATTTTCACGATTTTTTCAACTTTTTAACAGTCTTCCTCTCTATTTTTCAGAAGAAACATTGTATAATAGAAACATCCATATGAATTTTTTGAAAGGAGACTTTCTTTATTTAAATGAAACATTCAAGTAAACCTTCTGTTTCTGGAACTTCCAATGAAACTTTCCTGAAAACAGAATCAGCCAGCAGCCTTCAAGGTTCAGCCGAACCCAGCTCTCCGGATACCAGCATTTCCAATGGCAGCGAAACATATCCGCACAAAATTGACGCCTTAAAAAATTGGTTCCGGACCCGCCCGATCGTTGAAAAATTCTGTGCGCTTCCGACATACATACAGAGCTGGGGACTTACCCTGTTTTTCATGGGTACCGCCACGATCATCGCGTTCTGCTTTTTTCATGCGCTCAAAAATCCGACTGCCAACATCGCGCTGACCTACATTCTGGCGGTCTTTTTGGTAGCGCGTTTTACAGACGGATACAGCTTCGGCCTGTTCTCCTCCTTTGTCGGCGTCGTCTGCGTCAATTTTCTGTTCACGTATCCGTATTTCGCGCTGGATTTCACGATGGCCGGCTATCCGATTACCTTCGTGGCAATGTTTTCAATTTCCGGCATTACAAGCGCCATCACAAGCAACATGAAAACGCAGGCACGCGTGCTGGCGGAACGTGAAAAGATGCTGATGGAAGCGGAAAAAGAAAAGATGCGGGCGAACCTGCTGCGGGCAATCTCCCACGACCTCCGCACCCCGCTTACCAGCATCATCGGTTCCAGTACCGTATATCTGGAAAATGGCAGCAGCCTCCCGGAGGTTGAGAAAAATGCACTGGTGCGCCATATTCTTGAGGACTCTAACTGGCTCTTAAACATGGTTGAAAACCTGCTCTCCGTCACGCGTATCAACAATGAGACGGCAAAGGTAACTAAGACCTCGGAACCGGTCGAGGAAGTTCTCTCCGAGGCGGTGATCCGCTTAAAAAAGAGACTTCCAGATGCCAATATCCATGTGCGCGTGCCGGAGGAATTCCTGATGGTCCCGATGGACGCCGTCCTCATCGAACAGGTTCTCATCAACCTGCTGGAAAATGCCGTTGTCCATGCTGAAAGCACCGAGCCGATCGAGTGCTATGTGGAATCACTTTCCGACTATGCGATTTTCCACGTGCGCGATTACGGCGTCGGCATCCCGCCGGAGAAGCTGGCAACCATCTTTGACGGCTCTTCTTCCACGACCAGCACTTCGCCGGATGGACGAAAGGGCATGGGAATCGGACTTTCCATCTGTAAAACGATCATTCTCGCCCACGGCGGCGAAATCAAGGCAATCAACCACACGCGCGGTGCCGAATTTTACTTTACCCTTCCAAAGGAGGACAAATAACATGACACATAAACTTTCTATTTTATTAGTAGAAGATGAAAAAAACATCTGCGACTTCATCTCCACCTCCCTGTCCGCACAGGATTACCGCATTTCCACCGCACACACGGGAAAAGAAGCACTTCCGATCATCACGTCCCAGTGCCCGGATCTGATTCTCCTCGACCTGGGGCTTCCAGACATGGACGGCATGGAGATCATCCGCCAGGTCCGCACCTGGTCCAGCGTCCCGATCATCGTCCTCTCCGCCCGCACGCAGGAACAGGAAAAGGTACGTGCGCTCGACCTCGGCGCGGATGATTATCTGACCAAGCCGATCGGCACCTCCGAGCTTCTCGCGCGCATCCGGACTGCCCTGCGCCACAGCAACCGCCTAAACACGGATTCTCCGCTTTATAAGCGCCCATTCCATGCAAAGGGACTGACGATCGATTTTGAAAAACATCTGGTATCGGTTGATGGAAAGGATGTCCATCTGACGCAGATCGAGTTTAAGATTATCTCCCTGCTGGCACAGAATTCCGGCAGGGTCATGACGTATGATACGATTATTTCGAATATCTGGGGGCCGTATGCGGACGATGATAACAGTATTCTGCGCGTGAATATGGCACATATTCGAAGGAAACTGGAGCAGAATCCAGCGGAACCGCAGTATGTGTTTACGGAGATCGGGATTGGGTATCGGATGATTGAGGATGAGATGCAGTAATAGATAGATTGATGGATTGTCGTGATGCGGAAAGAGGCGTCCGGGAATCTGCGCCGCCTGCGTCTCCAATTATCATTGTTCGCTTGCTTTCGCTACATCTGTTCGTCTGGATCGGACAAAAATGTCCGCCCCAGCCGGACAGCTGGCGTGGGATGCGTACAATCGATAATTGGAACGCTGGCTCTACAGATTCCCGGACGCCACTTTCCTCTTGTTATGTTATGGATCGCTTTTGCCTGCCAGCCTTTGCTTTGCTCGGCTGGCTTTTGATTGTCTATTTTTGTTTTTGTCTGTTTTTTATTCTACTTCGCTTTCAATGACTCCATCGTATAAACCAATTAAGTCTTCATAGCCATCCGTGGATGGAAGTGTCACTACGACCGGCTCGCCCGGGTTCTGGATTTCGGTCTCCATCAGGGTGATGCAGGTCATCGGCTGATCGAGGACTTCCATGTTGTATACGATATAGTTTGTCATATAGATAATATAATCGTTGTCATCCAGCACGTAAGCGCCTTTCATTTCCTGGATGTCCATGTCCAGATTGGCATCGGTGCCGAGTGTGTTCATCACGGTTCCGAGGGCTTCTTTGACGTTCTTGTTTAGCTTCTTTGTATTTGCCTCATATGCCAGCACACGTTTTCCATTAACCTCGTTTAAGGAAATGCCCTTCATATAGCTGGATTCCATATTGCTGGTGTTGACTCCGGTCTGGACGGAGGATATGATCTGCTCTAATGGCATCGGGTATTTCAGTTTGACACCGTTGGCATCTACGTAATAGTATCCGTCCGTATAAAAAACCTGTGAATAGCTGTCCTGTCCCAGAATCGAGGAAGCGACCTGTGCCAGGTACTTGAGATCGGTGGTATCCTGCATATCCATCTCTGCATGCATCGCCATATCAACTTTCATCTGACCGTCCGGAATGACATCCTTTGCAAGTATGACCGAATGGACGCCGCTCTGAATCTCCACGGACTGAATCGTATTGTTCTTCTCCATCACCCGGTCAAATACCTCCGCCGGATTTTCGGCTGCAAATGCGGTTGTTGACATCGTCATAATGGCTGCTGCACTCACAAGTGCGGTTGCTAATTTTTTCATCCCTGTTTCCTCCTGTCTGCTGTCGGGCTTATGTCGTATTTCCCTATATAACTTTCTGCCCTATCTATAACCCATTTTCGAGCTGTATCGGCACCCCAGCTTTTGTTCCTGAAATTCACGTTTCTGGACACGAAAACCACTCCGACTTTATCTTCAGTATATATAATTTGGCATCGCTTGTAAACCATATCGGCGGATACTTTCCCTTACATTTTTATTACATCTGACGGCTCTTTCGATTCCAAAAGTGCCTGCTTTTGAGTATTCTTTCTTTTCCGGTTATTATATACAAACATGAAAATTGCCATCAGGCAGATAATTCCATATCCGAGGAAACTCCAGCCGTCCGGCACCTGCCCGAAGATGAAGAAACCGAGCATCGTCGAGAAGATCAGCTGCGAATAATCGTAGATGGAAATACGGCTCGCCGGGGCATAGCGGTATGCCGCCGTGATCGCAAACTGTCCGCCCGCCGCCGCGCAGCCCGCCAAAAGCAGGATCCCCATCTGCTGCCAGGTCATCGGATGATAGTCAAAAATCAGCCACGGCAGCACAACCACACAGGAAAATACCGAGAAAAACAGCACGATTACCGGTCCCTTTTCTCCTGCCTCTCCCAGTTTCCGTACCATCGTGTACGCCGCGCCCGCGCAGATGCCGCCGAAAAAGCCCAGCAGCGACGGCACAAGTGCCAGATTGGAGAATGTCGGCTTTACCACGAATATACTGCCGAGAAACGCACCGAAGATCAGCGAAAGCTGAATTGGCATAACTTTTTCCTTTAAGATCAGCCAGCTGAACAGCACTGTAAAAAACGGCGACATTTTATTTAGAATCGATGCGTCCGCCAGCACCAGATGATCCACCGCATAAAAGTTACACAGCACTCCCATCGTGCCGAAAATTGACCGCATCAGAAAATACGGCAGATTTTCCCTGCGGATACGAAACGGCTCTCCCGCCCGCAAAAGCAAAACAACCGCTGCCAGCGCCGCCACAAGATTGCGGAAAAAACTCTTCTGCATCGACGGCAGATCGCCCGCCAAATGTACAAACATACTCATCAGCGCAAAACAGAATGCAGACAGCACCAGGCAGGCAATTCCACGGTATTCCTGCTTCCGGATGTCCGGATGATTTTCTACCATGTTTTCATTCCCCTTTCCGTCTTCCTATCTTCCAGTATACGCACATCCCACATTTTTGTCTATGAATCCACCCGGATTTTTTCGTTTTCACATTCCACACGGCTGCTGTTCACGCTCATGGAAACCGTAAATCCACATGTTTTTTGCTTTCTCCCGTTTTGCATCATTTCTGCAGAGAGTTCGCCCATCTTGACACAAATCCGTTTCCATACTAGAATAGAAAAACCTTTATTTATATGTAAATTATTCACAAGGAGCCTGTTATTTTGCTGAAATTATTCCATTCCCTCGATTTAAAACTAAAATCCTGCCTGATTGCACTGTTTGGCAGTGCATTTCTGGCATTTGGGCTGTACCATGTCCATTCCTTTTCCGGTGTCACCGAGGGCGGTGTCTTAGGAATGACGCTTCTGCTTGATCACTGGTTCCATATCTCCCCATCCGTGTCCGGCTTCATCATGAACCTCGCCTGCTACGCGATGGGATGGAAACTTCTGGGGCGGCAGTTCATCGCCTACTCCATTCTTTCCAGCGCCAGCTTCTCCCTGTCTTACCGGATCTGTGAGCAGTTTCCGCCCCTGTGGCCGCAGCTTGCCGATATGCCGCTTGCCGCATCCCTGCTCGGCGCGGTCTTCGTCGGCATCGGTGCCGGGCTCTGCGTGCGGATCGGCGGTGCCCCGGGCGGAGACGATGCGCTTGCGATGAGCCTTTCCCACGTGACGCACATCAAAATCCAGTGGATCTACCTCCTGTCCGATTTTGCTGTACTGGTGCTTTCACTGAGCTACATTCCGTTAAACCGCATGGTATATTCCATCCTCACGGTACTCCTGTCCGGACAGATCATCGGGTTTGTGCAGACCGTGGGAACACATCCAGTGGAAAATATGGAAACTTGATCGTTTTCATACGGTTCTCCCGGTTCCAAAAGCGCCTACCCGTGAACAGTAATGAATTTTCTATATTTTTTGATTTTTTTTAAAAAAACGCTTGCCAAATCAACCGACCTATGATATTATATAACTCGTTGAAGCGATGCTTCAGAAATGCGCGAGTGGCTCAGTTGGTGGAGCGCGACCTTGCCAAGGTCGAGGCCGCGGGTTCGAGTCCCGTCTCGCGCTCTTTTTTATTTTATAGCGGAAACCCTTTCATTTTCATGAGGGTTTCCGCTATTTTCGTTACTGGTCACAGTTACACTTTTTCTTTTTCAAGGGAGTATTTTACCATGATACAAAAAGTAATTTCTTTTCTCAAAAAGGATACTGTTTTAACCATCGCCCTGGCTCTGGCTGTCCTTTCCATGTTTATCATACCACCGTCTGCCGGATACCTGGGATATCTGGATCTGCACACACTGATCCTGCTCTTTGGCCTGATGACAGCAACCACAGGCCTCCAAAACATCGGTTTCTTTCGACAGCTCGGGGAATTACTGCTGCTTCGAATCCATTCACTCAGGCAGCTGGAACAGCTTCTGATTCTTCTGTGTTTCTTTTCCAGCATGCTGATCACCAACGATGTGGCCTTAATTACCTTCGTTCCATTTGCTCTGGAACTACTGCGGATGGTAAACCGCAAAGACCGGATCGTTCCGGTTGTCGTCTGCCAGACACTGGCAGCCAATCTCGGCAGCATGACAACTCCGGTGGGGAATCCCCAGAACCTGTATCTGTATTCCCACTTTGAGCTTTCACTTGATACATTTATCCGGAGCATCGGTCCATTTTCGCTGCTTTCATTGGTTTTGCTGCTGCTCGTCACAATGTTTACACCAAGGGAGACTATCTCACTAGATACAGCTGGTAGAGATACAACCTCCGATGAGACCTTTCCTAAACGCTGCCTTTTCTGCTGTCTGGGAATGTTTTTCCTGTGCCTTTGCACCGTAGCCGGTCTTCTGCCGCTTCCAATCCTGTTTATCTGCATTCTGGCGATTGGCTGTCTGGCAGACCCGAAGATCTTCTGTCAGGTAGATTACTCTCTCATCCTGACTTTTATCGGATTCTTCATCTTCATCGGGAATCTGAAACACATTCCTGCGGTAAGCTCCCTGCTTTCCAGTATGATCACGGGACACGAAGTGATAGTCTCCGTTCTGGCCAGCCAGATAATCAGCAACGTTCCGGCCGCCATCCTGTTGTCCGGATTTACCGAAAAAGGAGTTCCCCTTCTGATCGGAACTAACCTCGGCGGTCTCGGCACCCTGATCGCATCCATGGCGAGTCTTATTTCTTACAAATATATCGTCCGCTCCTGCCCAGAGAAAAAAGGAATCTACTTCCGCTGGTTCACGATTGCAAATGCGGGATTTCTAGCAGTCCTGATGGCGGTATATTTTCTGGTTTTTTATAGCATCTGATAAAAAAGAATGTGCCTTGGCACATTCTCGCGCCGAGCGCGGTCGCTTGCGACATGTTTCTGCTTCGCGCGAGTGCGCATCCTCGCGGAGCGATTTTTGTTTCATAGGACGTAATTTCCTATGAAACAAGAAAGCCCCCAGAGCGGCAACTCTGGAGGCTTTCTTAATTTTAGACAACAAAAAAGCGGGTGATGGGAATCGAACCCACGTATCCAGCTTGGAAGGCTGGTGTTCTACCATTGAACTACACCCGCATGATAAATTATGAAATTGTAATGCCCAGAACCGGAATCGAACCAGTGACACGAGGATTTTCAGTCCTCTGCTCTACCAACTGAGCTATCTGGGCATCCTGAGGAATCCTGTGATTCTCATGTTCGCTTTCGTCTTTTGTTCAGCGACATGTGTTATTATACTAGAGAGTCTTTTAAATGTCAACTGTTTTTTTCTACTTTTCTAAATTTTTTCAAAAACTTTTTCAACTTGCTGTTCCTGCCGCACAGCCAGCGTCCACATCTTCATCTCCAAATTTTCCGTAAACAATGGAAAAACCGACTCTTTTTCATTTTCCTGCATCTTTTTGATTTTGATGGTTGACAAATCCTTTTGGGTGTGTTTATAATGCATGTAACGAAGAACACAGATAAACCGATGAGGAAGAGGAGTATCTGACCTATGTATCGCCACAGAGAGTTCCGGATGGTGGAAACGGAACGCCTTACCGTCAGTGAATGGACTTCCGAGGGCAGCCTTGAACGATTGCTTCAGTAGGGGCTGACGGGACCCCACCCGTTATCCATCGGGGCACGTATGATGGTACGTGTAAGCGAGTGGACATTTTCACGAATGTCAATTTGGGTGGTATCGCAGAAGTTTACGCTTTTGTCCCATGTATGGGGACAGAGGCGTTTTTTAGTTTCTGGAAACATTCTCAGTAAAATCTTTCACCACGGCGCGCGGCGCCAAACCAAAGAGAATCTTCTTTCCAGACACATTCTTTACTCTGCTCCGGCAAGGCAGACTGATACATCTGCCATCCAAAACAAATATCAAAATAAGAATAAAGAATGGAGAAAATGACTATGAAAAAGAATCTGAAAAAATTATTTGCACTTGGATGCACCGCAGCCCTGACACTGACAACCGCAGGATGCTCTTCCAGCACATCCAGCAACGCTTCCGAAGCAGACACCACCGCCGAAACCTCTCAGGAAGCTTCCGCGGACAAAGAAATTTATAATGTAGCGATTGTCAAACAGCTCGACCACGCTTCCCTCGATGAGATTGCAAATGCAGTCGAGGCAGAGTTAGATAAAATCGCCGAGGATAACAATGTAGCCATTTACTACGAACTGTACTCCGGCCAGAATGACCAGACAACCTTAAAGCAGATTGGTGATCAGGCGGTTGCTGACGGTGTTGACGCCATCATCCCGATTGCAACCCTGGCTGCACAGGTAGCGACCGTATCCGCACAGCAGACCCAGACACCGGTTGTCTACGCCGCTGTTTCCGATCCGGAAGCCGCTGAGCTGACCGGCATCGACTATGTAACCGGTACCAGCGATGCGCTGAACACCGAGAAAATCATGGATATGATTTTTGCCGCAAACCCAGATGTTAAAAATGTGGGGCTTTTATATTCCTTATCTGAGGCAAACTCAACCAAACCGATCGCGGATGCAAAGGCATACTTAGATAAAAAAGGCATCTCCTACACCGAGCAGACTGCAAATACCAACGACGAAGTAATTACCGCTGCCTCCTCCCTGGTTGCTGACAAAGTAGACGCTGTCTTCACTCCTACCGACAATGTTATCATGGCAGCTGAGCTGGCTATCTTCAAGGATCTGGCCGATGCAGGCATCCCGCACTATGCCGGCGCTGATTCCTTCGTCCGCAATGGCGCATTTGCCACCTGCGGCGTCAACTACACGGATCTTGGTACACAGACCGCTGACCTTGCTTATCAGGCAATCACCGAAGGCATGGACGGCATGGAAGACTACTACACCGCAGAAGGCGGCATCGTAACCGTAAATACCGAGACTGCAGAAGCCCTGAATATCGACACAGCTGTATTCAAAGATTTTGGCGATATTGTAGAGGTTACAACCACCGAGGACTAACATCCTCATCCGATGGCACTTTGTTTTTCATTTGCCTGAGATTTGTTTCATAACCGATCCACCAATTTTTACATATTATAATGTTTGACTGACTTTCATGTACTCTCAGAGCCGTAAGACAGACCAGACGCCAGCCGCATCCCCCGCTTACCACGCGGCTGGCGCATCTGCCTTATGAACGCTCTGGGAGTACCGATCATTCTACGGAGGTAATTTCCCATGCTTCATATTTTACAAACCGCTCTGGAACTGGGATTTCTGTATGCGCTGGTGCCGATGGCGCTGTTCTTGAGTTTCCGCATACTGGACATCGCGGATATGACGACGGACGGCTGTTTCGTCCTCGGCACAGCGGTATCCGTCACAATGGCTGCGGCAGGGCATCCATTTCTCGCAGTTCCGGCTGCCATGCTTGCAGGCATCTGCGCCGGATTTGTCACCGCATTTCAGCAGACCCGTCTCGGCGTGCCGTCCATTCTCGCCGGTATCATCACCAATATGGGACTCTACACCATCAATCTGATGGTAATGGGCTGGAGTGCCAACGTGAGTCTTTTAAAGACAGAGACCATCTTTTCCCTGCTTCAGAAAACCGGTATCGGGGGTGACTGGTATGAAGCACTTCTGGCAATCTGCGTAACTGTGCTTGCGGGCGCACTGCTCGTCTATTTTCTCGGTACCCGTCTGGGACTCTCCATCCGGGCAACCGGCAACAACATTGACATGGTGCGCGCCTCCTCGATCAACCCGACATTTACCATTACGGTCGGCTTATGCATCGCCAATGCGCTAACCGCACTCTCCGGCGCAATGGTCGGTCAGTACCAGAATACCGCCGATATCAACGGCGGCACGGGTATCGTCGTGATCGGTCTTGCCTGCCTGATCATCGGTGAAACCGTCCTCGGACGCCGCGGCGTGGCAAGAGGTGTCATCGCCACCGTCATCGGTTCGATTATTTACCGTTTTATCTACGCTATCGTCCTGTATACAAAAATCATGCCTGTACAGGGGCTGAAACTGGTCACCGCTGTGATCGTAGCGCTGGCAATCGCATTTCCGACGATCCGGAAATGGGCGGCATTCCAGACACGTAAAAATGCAGCGGCACGCCGGAAGGGAGGACACGGAGCATGTTAAATATTCAGTCGATATCAAAAACCTTTAATCCGGGAACTGTCAACGCCAAACAGGCGCTCTCCGGGCTGTCCCTGCATCTGGATCACGGAGATTTCGTGACAATCATCGGTTCCAACGGCGCCGGAAAATCGACCCTGTTCAATGCGATTGCCGGCAGCTTCTACGTCGATGACGGCTTTATCGAGCTGGACGGCGAGGACATCACCTATATGCCGGAGCACAAGCGCAGCCTGATGGTCGGCCGCCTCTTCCAGGACCCGTTAAAGGGAACGGCGCCGGGCATGACGATCGAAGAAAATCTTGCTCTCGCCTATCTGCGGACTGCAAAGGGGAAATCGCCATTTTCCCGCATTTCCAAGAAAGATAAGGATGCGTTCCGCGAACGCCTCTCCCTCTTAAATATGGGGCTTGAAGACCGGATGACCCAGCCGGTCGGACTTCTCTCCGGCGGTCAGCGCCAGGCGCTCACCCTGCTCATGGCAACCCTCATCACGCCGAAGCTTCTGCTGCTCGATGAGCACACTGCCGCCCTCGATCCGGGAACAGCTGAAAAAGTACTGGAGCTGACGAAAAATATCGTTGCTGAGGAGAAAATTACCTGCCTGATGATCACCCACAATATGAACCAGGCTCTGGAGCTCGGAAACCGCACGCTCATGATGGCAAACGGAAATATCGTGCTCGACGTCGGCGGCGCAGAGCGCGCTTCCATGACTGTCGAGGATCTGATCGCCCGCTTCAAGACCGGCGCAGGCCACGCGCTGGATAATGACCGGATTTTATTGTCGGAATAATTTTAAAAAAGCAAAAAATTCAAAAAGTCCCATCCTTTCAGATTTGAATCTGCATAAGGATGGGACTTTTTTATATTTCTCTTATCCAATTTCTATTTCCCAAGCACATCCGAAAGCGCTGCAAACTGCGCCAGCGTCAGCGTCTCGCCGCGCACGGACGGGGAAAGTCCCAGCGACTCGATTGCGGCTGCGATCTCTTCCTTGCTAAAGGAGAGATCCTGCGCGTTGGAAAGCCCGTTCTGCAGGGTTTTCCGGCGCTGGTTGAAGGACGCGCGGATGAGACGGAACATTAAATCTTTATCCTTTACCTCCACCGGCGGCTTCGCATGGCGGGTCAGACGGATGACCGCTGAGCCGACATTCGGACGCGGAATGAAACAGTTCGGCGGCACATTTGCCACGATGTATGGCTCGGCATAATACTGAACCGCCAGCGACAGCGCGCCGTAATCCTTCGAGCCCGGACCAACCTGCATCCGGTCTGCGACCTCTTTCTGCACCATAACCGTAATATTGTCGATCGGCGCGCCGCTCTCAAACAGCCCCATGATGATCGGGGTCGTGATATAGTACGGCAGGTTCGCCACGACCTTAACCGGACGTCCGCCGCCTTTTTCTTCCGCCATTTTTTTTATGTCAATCTTTAAAATATCTTCATTGATAACAGTTACATTTTCGCAGTCCTGAAGCGTATCTTTTAAGATCGGAATCAGATTTGTGTCGATCTCCACGGCGATGACCTGTCCTGCTGCCTGTGAAAGGCGCTGTGTCATCGTACCGATGCCAGGACCGACTTCCAGGACGGTATCCTCCTTGGTCATGCCCGCCGCTGAGATAATCTTGTCCAGCACGTGCGTATCAATCAGAAAATTCTGACCGAATTTTTTCTGGAAGGCAAAATTGTATTTCTGTATTACTTCGATTGTATTCTTCGGGTTTCCAAGATCCATTCCGAAAATCCTTTCCCGGGTGTCCGGGACACCCCTTTTTACGGTAACCGGTACAGTCTCCGCGCATTCTCTTCAGTCGCACGGACGATCTCTTCCGGTGTACATTTCTTGATTTCTGCCAGCTTTTCCGCCACATATGGCAGGTTCAGTGAGGAGTTGCGTTTGCCGCGGTTGGGAACCGGAGCGAGGTAGGGGCAGTCGGTTTCGAGTACCAGACGGTCAAGCGGCGCCATCTCGGCTACTTCCAGAAGCTTTTTCGCGTTCTTGAAGGTCAGTACGCCGCCGATGCCTAAGTAAAAGCCCATCTTTAAATACTCTGCCGCCATCTCTTTTCCATAAGAGAAGCAATGAATCACACCGCCTATCTCCCCGGAGTGCTCTTCCTTCATGATATCGAGCGTATCCTTCGCCGCGTCGCGGCTGTGGATGATGACTGGAAGTTTTAATTCCCGCGCCAGATTTAACTGGCGGTGGAACCATTTCTTCTGGGTCTCATGATCCGGCTCTTCCCAGTAATAGTCGAGACCGATCTCGCCGATCGCCACGATCTTCCCGGACTGTGCCAGCACACGGAGTTCGGCAAATTTTTCCTCGTCAAGCTCCGCCGTGCTGCTCGGATGGACACCTGCTGCCCCATAGATAAACGGATATTTTTCCGTCAGGGCAATCGTCGTCTTCGTACTTGCCATATCCGCGCCGACATTGACGACCGTGCCGATCCCGCCTGCTGCCAGACCGGAAAGAAGTTCTTCCCGGTCCCCGTCAAACGCCTCATCATCGTAATGAGCGTGTGTATCAAATATCATATAAGTTATATTCCTTTTTTCTTAGCAGATCTCCGCACCCGCCGGCATCTCTTTCTCCGTTGTCATCAGGGACAGCTTTCCGTCTGCATCCTCGGCACACAAAATCATGCCCTCGGAGAGCAGACCTGCCAATTTCGCCGGTTTTAAGTTGGTCACAACCATGACTCTCTTGCCAACCATCTCCTCCGGGGAGTAGGAATGCTTGATGCCGCTGATGATCTGGCGCACTTTGCTTCCGACCTGAACTTGGGAGCAGAGAAGCTTCTTGGACTTCGGAACAGCCTCGCAGGAGAGGATCACGCCAACCTGGAACTGCAGTTTTGCAAAATCATCGTAGGTAATCTCTGCTTTCGGCTCGATATCAATGCCCTCGGCTTTCTCGTCCTCTTCCTTCTCCGGCTCTGCCTTTGCAGCAACTGCCTTCTTCTGCTCTTCCTGGATAACTTTGACTTTCTTCATCACATCGTCGAGTTTCAGGCGGGCAAAGAGAACCTCCGGCTCCTCAGTCACCTTATTTCCGGACGGATAACGGCCAAATTCATCCATCTGTGACAGTTCACGTTTTACGGTATTTAATTCTTTTAAGATCTTCTCCGAGGTCTCCGGCATGAAGGATTCAAGCAGGGACGCACCGATCGTGATAGACTCAACCAGGTTGTAGAGAACCGTCGCAAGACGATCCTGCTTGTCCTCTTCCTTTGCCAGAATCCACGGGGTTGTCTCGTCAATGTATTTGTTGCTGCGGCGGAAAATATTGAAGATCTCGGTGATCGCATCGGCAACGCGCAGCTTATCCATCTTCTCATCGACCTTGCGGACTGCTTCCAGCACTATCTTCTTCAGATCCTCGTCCACCGGCTCCGTCACGCCCTTGTCGGCTACCACGCCGCCAAAGTACTGGTTCGTCATCGATACCGTTCTCTTTACGAGGTTGCCGAGGATATTGGCCAGATCCGAGTTCAGTCTCTCTACCATCAGCTCCCAGGTAATAACGCCATCGTTCTCAAACGGCATCTCATGCAGAACGAAGTAGCGGACTGCATCCACGCCAAAGAAATCAACCAGTGTATCGGCGTAAATCACATTTCCCTTGGATTTACTCATCTTGCCGTCGCCCTGTAACAGCCACGGATGACCAAATACCTGCTTTGGAAGCGGCAGGTCGAGTGCCATCAAAAAGATCGGCCAGTAAATGGTATGGAAACGGATAATGTCCTTACCAATCAGATGCAGGTCTGCCGGCCAGTATTTCTTGAACAGCTCGCCGCTCTCGCCGTCGCAGTCATATCCAAGACCGGTGATATAGTTGGTCAGTGCATCCAGCCATACATATACAACGTGCTTCGGGTCGAAATCAACCGGAATCCCCCATTTAAAGGAAGTACGGGAAACACACAGATCCTGCAGGCCCGGAAGCAGGAAGTTGTTCATCATCTCATTTTTACGGGAAACCGGCTGGATGAACTCCGGGTGCTCATTGATATAATCGATGAGTCTCTGCGCATATTTGCTCATACGGAAGAAATACGCCTCTTCCTTCGCCGGCTGCACCGGGCGTCCGCAGTCCGGGCATTTGCCATCTACGACCTGGGACTGGGTCCAGAAGGACTCGCACGGGGTACAGTAAAGTCCCTCGTAGCAGCTCTTGTAAATATCGCCCTGATCATAAAGCTTCTTGAAAATCTTCTTTACCTGCGCCTCATGATCCTCGTCAGTGGTGCGGATAAATTTGTCGTAGGATGTATTCATCAGATCCCAGATCGTCTTGATCTCACCCGCCACGTTATCGACAAACTGCTTCGGCGTGATGCCAGCCTCATCTGCCTTTAACTCGATCTTCTGACCATGCTCATCGGTGCCCGTCTGGAAACGCACATCGTAGCCCTGCGCCCTCTTGTAGCGCGCAATGCTGTCCGCCAGCACGATCTCATAGGTATTTCCGATATGCGGTTTGCCCGATGTATAGGCAATCGCAGTTGTTATATAGTAAGGTTTCTTACAGTTCTGACACATTTATCATGCCCTCCTTATTAAAATTGCGTTTTAAATTGTGTTCTTCACAAAAAAAGCCTCTAACCGCCCATGGTTTTCCATCTGCGATTAAAGGCAAGCCACCTTCTTTTCTCTGCCTTTTCTTCATATATAAATATATAGATTAAGTCTATCTGTTTTGCATCCCTTTGTCAAGTATGGTATACTTGCAGACATATATATTTGTTTTGGAGGTATTATATTATGCAGAAACGCTTTTCCTTCCCGCCCCTGCCGCGCACAGCGCTCGCGATCGCTGCAGCTGCTGCCCTGGCGCTCTCCGGATGCGCTGGTTCTTCCGGCTCAGGAACCCCCGCCGAATCCTACGCCGCTTCCGGGCAGACTGGTTCTCCTTCCAATGCATCGTCCGATGCTGCCAGCGAACAGGCGCGTTTTGATGCGTTTCTGGCACACCAGTTTCAAGAAAGCGTGCAGGACGATCCGCTCTCCCTTCATTTTCTTGTCCGGAATCCGGAAAATTACGGTATCACCGAACCGGAGATGAAATTTCCAGAATATTCCCTGGAACAGCTTCAAAAGGATTCCGAGGAAAACGCGGCCGTTCTTGAGGAACTTTCTTCCTTCGATACCTCTCTCTTGACCTCCGACCAGCTCTTCACCTACCGGATGATGAAGGACACACTGGAGACGGAAGCCGGCTCGAAGGGACTGGAACTCTACAATCAGCCGTTAAGCGCCCTGATCGGCACGCAGGCGGAACTTCCGACCTTATTAGCCGAATATACATTTTACAACCGTGCCGACATCGACCATTACCTGGCACTGCTTTCGCAGATCGACACATATTACAAGCAGCTCGCAGCGTATGAACAGGCGCAGGCAGACGCCGGTCTCGCACCGTCCGCCGACACCATCGACCGGATTTTAAAATCCTGTAAAAGCTACCTCATCCGCCCGGAAAACAGCCTGCTGACGGAAACATTTGCCTCCCGCTTAAATGCGGTTGAGGGCTTAAGCAATGCAGAAAAGGCGTCCTACAAAGCAAAACATCTGACCATTTTAAAGGAACACTTTATCCCGGCATATACAAACCTCTCTAAAGCACTGGAATCGCTCAAGGGCTCCCATCCGGAGACAGGAGGACTTAGCACCTACGAACACGGCAGGGAGTATTATGCCTATCTTGCGTCGGCGCTGACCGGCACAGATTCTTCGGTCGATGCGCTCAAAACGCGGATTGAGAAGCAGATGCAGGCAGATTTATCCGAAATCCGCGTCCGCTTAAAGGAACATCCGGAACTCATCCGGCAGATGACCGACTCTGCCATCACACTCTCCGATCCGGATGAGATCCTTCAGAATTTACAGGTGCAGATTCAGGATGATTTCCCGGCGCTTACAGATACCTCCTACACGCTCAAATACGTCCCGGAAGCGCTGGAATCTTCCCTGTCCCCGGCGTTTTTCCTCGTACCGCCGATCGATTCCGACGGTTCCAACACCATTTACATCAACGAAAAAGCAAGCACTGAGCAGAACCTCTACACCATGCTGGCGCACGAGGGCTATCCGGGGCATCTCTACCAGTCGGCTTATTTCAATGACCGGGAGCCGGTTCCGGTACGGCGGCTTCTTGCCTGCGGCGGCTACAACGAAGGTTGGGGACTCTACAGCGAACTGTACGCCTACTCCTTCGACAACGGACTGCCGGAAGCGGTCAAACCGCTGATGCGCTGCAGCGAAGCCAGCAGCTACGGGCTGTACGCGCTTCTCGACATCTGCATCCACTATGATGGCTGGGATCTCGCCACAACCACCAGTTATCTGGAAAATTCCTACGGATTTACGGATCCGGAATCCGCGCGCGAGATATACCTGGCAATCATTGATAATCCGGGCAATTACCTGAAATACTATACCGGCTATCTGGAAATCCTGACCATGCGCCAGGAAGCCGAGGAGGTACTTGGAAACAAATTCAACGCCAAGAGCTTCCACCAGTTCATCCTGAACATGGACGGCGCTTCCTTCCGGGTCATCAAACCGTATTTTCAAACATGGCTGATGACGGAGAAATTACACGTATAAGAGAAAAAGAGCGGAGTCTCCCTGTATGCATCCGCATACTTCAGAGATCCCGCTCTTTTCGCATTTTCATGCTTTAATTTACTTTCTTGTAATTCTTCTCAAAGCTCATCGGACCGTCGCCGATCTTCTCGCCTGCTACGCTCAACTCCAGCGTCTTTGCCTCGTAGTTCTGGATAAATGTATTGGCAATCGCCATGACAACCAGCTTGTCAGAGGACTCCTTTAAGGAGGAGAGATCCAGCGTCAGGGCACCGTCCTTCTGCTCAAATTTATCCACGGTGATTCCCTCTTCAATGACGCCCATCTCTGCCATCTTATCAAGCAGTTCCTGTGCATCCAGCTCATCGCCGTCAATGCCATCCATATTCTGTTTTAAGCCGCTCTTATCAGATTTTACAGAATATACGCAAACGGTTACCGTCGGATCTGCATCCGTTACCACCATGCTTTCTTTCTCAGCCACGCCGTCTACAGTCTCCTGCTGCGCCGCACCTGCCGGGGCAGTTCCATGTTCGCTGGTCTCTCCTGTATTTCTTGCCGTCGGCGCACATGCGCCCAGAACAGCTGCCATCATAAGACCAGCTGCCATTACCATAAATTTCTTCATAATGTACCTCCTTGTATTCTCCTCGCAGCAGTTGCTTCACGGTTTTCGCAACCGTTTTTGTCTTTCACACCTGTTTCCATCCAGTGCAGACTACATCCATTCTTTTTACCGCTGCCCATCTTTACTCCTAAACCACTGATTCAGCTTCATCAGCGCCTTTACTAACGTCTGCATCTCATCTTCCGACAGATCGCTTGTCAGGCTCTCGATCATCTCCCGGTGGAACCGGGCGTGATGCCCATACGCTTTTCTGCCCCGCTCTGAAAGAGAAATATATACGACCCGCCGATCCTCGAGTCCCCGGCTTCGTTCCACATAGCCCTTTTTGACCAGGCTGTTCATGGCAATCGTGAGCGTTCCCACCGTAACGGACAGTTCTCTGGCAATCGATGACATATTTTTCGGTTCACCAATCCCGATCGCTTCGATCACATGCATATCGTTATTCGTGATGTCTTTAAACTCCGGCGTAATGATTACCTTCTGTTCTATGTCCATCACATCGCGGAACAGCGTCACCAGAAGCTCATTCAGCGTCTCATAATTTCCCACAGTTTTCCCTCTCATCCTTGGTTTCAGCGCGCAAAACGGCAATTTACCCTACCGATTATACAATATTCTGTGCGGCAAGACAACTAGCAAATTTCTTACATCTTCATACCATAGCACTACATAAGATACTCGCCACAAGCCCCGCGAACGTTGCAATCAGCGCCCCCGCAAGCGTCCATCGCGTCTTTGAGATCCGCACGGTCAGATAGTAGACACTCATCGTATAAAAAACCGTCTCCGTGCAGCTCTCAAGAACCGACACCATCATGCCAAGCCGCGAATCGGGTCCATACGTTTTAAAAATATCTAAGAGCAGCCCCGTCGCCGCCGAACTGGACACCAGACGCACCAGAAGCAGCGGAACCACCTGTGCCGGTATATGCAGAAATGCCGCCGGTCCCGCCAGCACCCCGGAGAGGAAATCGAGAAAACCGGAGGTCCGAAGCACGCCGACCGCCGCCATCAGTCCCACCAGCGTCGGCAGGATTCCAGCCACCGTTTTAAGCCCCGCAAGCGCCCCTTCGATAAAATCATCAAAAACCGGGCGTTTCTGAAGCACCGCAAACCCAACGATATAAAACAAAACAACCGGAACCAGGTATTCAGAGAGGTAATTGATGCAGCGCATTTGACGGCTCCCGTGTCTATACTTGTTTTATATGTATGGTTTGGATCCGCGTTCTATGATAACGGATCTGTTTCCAGAGTCCCCTATTTTAACAAGGGCATTATAGGGGATAAATTTGTTTTTTGTGTGAAATTTTCCCCCTACATGACGCCAAATTGCGTTTTCTATTTCCAGCCATCCTTTTTTATTGATTTATATTGCTTTCTCCTGCACATTACGTGGCACACCGCCACTCCTGCCAGAGTGCTGATACAGGTCGCCAGGAACGCCGGACCGGTCACTGCCAGCGGGTGCGCCGATCCGTACTGGCTCCGGTAGGCGATCATATTGATAGGAATGAGCTGCAGCGATGAAATATTTACGACCAGAAACGTACACATTTCATCGCTCGCCGTTCCCTGTGTGACCGCCGCCGGATCCCCCGCCGCTCTCCGTTCCTCCTCCAGTTCTTCCAGCTCCTTCATCGCCGTAAGCCCCGCCGGGGTCGCCGCCCAGCCAAGCCCCAGCATATTGGCAATCATATTGGCGGCCATCGAAGAAAGCGCCGGATGACCCGCTGGAATGCGTGGAAAGAGGAAATGAAGCACCGGCCGCATCCCCGCCGACAACTGCTCAATCAGTCCCGCCCGCCGTCCGATCTCCAAAATTCCCGTCCAGAACGCCATCACCCCCAGCATCGTGATTCCCAGCGAGACTGCATCCCCCGCCGCTGCAAGCATTCCCTCCGTCACCGCCCCCAGCGTCCCATGCACCGCCGCCCAGCCAAGCCCCGTAAGCATCATAAACGCCCAGAGTGCATTTAACATGCATCTACCTCCCTACTGTCATATGGTACGCTCAGAACATTTTATACTCAGACAAGTATAAAAAGACGCCAAATATACACCATCATAAATAGATACAATTATATCGTTTCTTTTCGTCCATTCTGCTTGCATTTCAGAATTTGGATCTTTAAAATAAGAACTATCATCTACTTCACATGACAGACATTCTTTGAAAAAGGCCATTTTATATGGATTCTCCTGCCAAAAACCGTGAAGACATTGAAATATGATTTAATATTATGAAAACGAGGTATTCAGAATGAAACAATCCGCAGATTTAAAGCGTCTCCTCACCTCCATCGATCACAAAAGCTATCCGGCTTACAAGGACGTGCGCGGTGCTTATGATTTTAATACGTATATTTTATCCATCGACCATGTACAGGGTGACCCGTTTGCGTCCCCTTCCAAGGTCAGTATCCAGGTCCGCCACGCGAAAGCCGGATTTCCGGCAGAGCTCTTTGATACACCGTGGAAAAAAACAGCGCTTGAAGATTACCTGCTCCGCTGTTTTTCCCGTGAAATCGGTCGTCTTTCTTTCAAGGCAAAAGGTTCTGGAAAAAGTGGTCTGATCGCCACCAGCCGCCCCGGTCAGGAGGTTCTCTCCCGGACCGCCTGCGAGATCGGGAGAAATGAGATTACAGCCCGTTTTGAGGTTGGTTTCCCGGCATTCGGGCGCACCATCAACTCAGGTGAACTGATCCGGATTTTCTTTGATTTTCTTCCAGGCTGTGTCGAAAACGTCTTTTTCTACCGCCGCCAGAACAACGCCGAAATCAAAAAACGCATCACGCTGGCAGACGACCAGCAATTTATCCGCAATGAGCTGAAACGTTTAGATCTCGTCTCCTTCGTCGCAGACGGCTCAATCCTGCCGCGTGAAACCGGCGTCTCCGACCGTCCGATGAAGGGCAGTGTTGCGTTCCATTCCCCGGATTCCTTAAGAATCACTCTGAATCTGCCGGGACACGGTCCGATCTCCGGCATGGCAATCCACCGCGGTATCACCCTGATCGTAGGCGGCGGCTACCACGGCAAATCCACACTGCTAAAAGCGCTGGAATCCGGCGTCTACAACCATATTCCGGGGGATGGACGTGAATATGTCATCACCGATGAAACCGCAGTCAAGCTGCGCGCCGAGGATGGACGCAGCATCAACCACGTTGATATTTCCCTCTTTATCCGGGATCTGCCGAACAAAAAAGACACCACCTGCTTTTCCACCGCCGATGCCAGCGGCAGTACCTCCCAAGCGGCAGCCGTGATCGAAAGCATTGAAGCGGGAACCCGCGCTTTCCTGATCGATGAGGACACCTCCGCTACCAACTTCATGCTGCGGGACGACCTGATGCAGCGCATCGTCAGCCGCGATAAAGAGCCGATCACCCCGTTCATCGAACGCGCCCGCGATCTCTACAAGCAGGCAGGCATCTCCACCGTCCTCGTAGCCGGAAGCTCCGGCGCCTACTTCTTCATCGCAGACACTATTATCCAGATGGATGCATACCGCCCGTTTGATATCACGGAGATGGTAAAAAATGCCTGCGAACAGGAGGCTTCCAAACCCGCCATCCAGGCGCCTGGGTTCAAGCTCCCGACAGCTGGACGGAAGCTGGCGGCTGGCGGAACAGGACGGGCTGTGGGCGCGATGGCGCTGAATTTTGGCGACAGCCGCGCAGAAGCTGGAGGTGAATCTCAGGAAAAGGGCGAAAACAGCGGTCGTTCTGGACGGTTTGGCAATCGCGGCGGCAGCGCCTCCGATGCAGGACGCTTTGAACGCGGTCGCGGAGGACGCCGCGAAGCTGACCGAAATTCCGACCGGAACACGCGTATCAAAGTCCGTGTCCACGACAAACACTCTTTCCAGGTTGCCAAAGAGCCGGTCGATCTGCGCTTCGTCGAACAGCTTGCCGACAGCGAGCAGACCGCCGCACTCGCCCAGATGCTGCGCTACTGCCTGGAAAAAGGGCTTCTGGAGCGCTGCACCGTACAGGAAACGGTTGCCACACTCTTAAAAGCCTATGAAGCAGACGGGCTCTCTGTGTTCAGCGATGCTTCATATGCCGCCATAGGACTGGCAATGCCGCGCGTGCAGGAGATTTATGCTTGTTTAAATCGTTTTAGGGGATGATTTTTAAGATAAATATAAAAAGAGGGCTGCATTTTGCAAACCCTCTTTTTATATTTTTGCATTTTATATCAAACTATTTGCAAGTTTCATCTTGGCTTATCCCTGAACTCTGCCAAAATCTATGGTGCCAAAATCTATCCTACCCTTCGCACAGCGCCCGCATCACGCCCTCAACCGTCTCGATTTTCTCTGCTCTCCACGCGTTTCCGCCGCAGAAAATCAGAGCATGATCCTCATCACCGCGGGCGGCATTGACGAGTGCCTGCGTGATGCAGTATGGGATCTTCACCGGATCACAGTGTTCCAGACACTGGTAACAGTGTGTCACTGCCTGTCTTCCTTTTTCCAGTTCTTTTAAGAACGCATTCTTGATCGCACGTCCCGGCATGCCGACCGGACTTTTGACAATCACGATGTCCTCTTCCTTCGCATCCAGATATGCCTGCTTATATGCCATCGGTGCATCGCATTCCTCGGTTGTCACAAAACGGGTTGCCACCTGCACGCCGTCCGCGCCAAGCTCCATCTGGTGCATCACATCCGCATGGTCGTAGATGCCGCCAGCCGTCACAACCGGAATCGATTTGCCATATTTCTGCGCGTATTTTTTAACCAGCGCGATAATTCCCCGCACTTCCTCGTCATATTCCGCCTGATGGAATGTCTCGGCTGCGTGCGGCGTGTCTACCTCCAGCTCGGTCAGCTTCTCACGGTCAAATCCCAGATGTCCGCCCGCCAACGGTCCCTCAACGACCACCAGATCCGGTGCGGTCTGGTACTTGCGGTCCCACATCCGGCAGATGACCGTCGCCGCCTTAACGGAGGAAACGATCGGCGCAATCTTCGTCGCCGTCCCTTTCACATACTCCGGCAGGGAAACAGGAAGTCCTGCGCCCGATATGATCAGGTCAGCGCCCGCCTTGACCGCCGTTTTAACGTACTCCGCATAGTTTTTCGTTGCCACCATGATATTAAAGCCCACGATGCCGCCCTTCGCGATCGCGCGCGCCTTCTGTAACTCTGAACCGATCGCGCGCAGGTTTGCCTCCTGCGGATGTTCGGCAAAATCCGGCTCCCGGAAACCGATCTGGGCAGTGGAAATAATGCCGATGCCGCCAGCCCCCGCCACGGCTCCTGCCAGCGAGGACAGGCTGATGCCAACCCCCATACCGCCCTGGATGATCGGAAGCTTCGCCGTCAGATCACCAATTTTCAGCGGTTTTAACTGTGATAAAATTGTACTCATACGATCTCCTATATTCACAAAGGGGACCGCCGCGCGGCAACCCCCTTTCAATATCTATTTTTTAGATTTTTCTAAAACGTTCATACCGCTGCTCCGCGATCTCATCCGGTGTCTTTTCCGCGCAGGACTGGAAGAACTCACGCATATGGCGGTCGATGATGCGTCCGATCTCCTCGATGTTGTCATCGGTTGCCGGCTCATCCTCGCAGATAATGCGCTCGATCATGCCAAGCTCATACAGATCCTCTGCCGTCATCTTCATGACCTTCGCCGCCTCGCTGGCTCTCTTGGCATCTTTCCACAGAATCGAAGCAAAGCCCTCCGGAGAAAGGATCGAGTAGGTCGCATTCTCCATCATCCATACCTCGTTGGAAACCGCCAGCGCCAGTGCGCCGCCGCTGCCGCCCTGACCGGTGATAATCGCCAGAATCGGCACCTTCATATCCGACATTTCAAAGAGGTTGCGGGCAATTGCCTCGCCCTGGCCTCTCTCCTCTGCCTCCATACCCGGGAATGCACCTGGCGTATCGACAAAACAGATGATCGGACGGTTAAATTTCGCCGCCTGTTTCATCAGACGGAGCGCCTTTCTGTATCCTTCCGGAGACGGCATGCCGAAGTTGTGCTTCATGCTGTCTTTCGGGGATTTACCTCTCTCCTGTCCAATGACTGTGACCGGCATTCCATAGAAAGATGCCACACCGCCGATGACCGCCATATCATCGCCATAATACCGGTCGCCGTGGAACTCGGTAAAATCGTCAAACAGGATCCGGATATAATCGCTGGCGTTCAGACGTCCGGCGCTACGGGACTGGCGTACTGCCTCCCAGGCGTCTCTCTCTCGACCTGCGATCTTATTTAAGGTCTTCTGGCGCATGATACCGGAGAACGGTGCTTTCCGGCTCTTTAACTTGCCTTCCGCCACAGAAGCTGCTTTTTCTGCCTTGGATGCAGATGCCGCTTCTGTGTGGTTCTCCGCCTCGTCGTTCCATTTCTCCCAGCCATGCTCCTGGCTGTGAAGCTTCAAAATCTGTCCCAGAACACGCTTCTGATCTTTTCTTTCCACGATCTGATCCACAAAACCGTGTGTCAGCTGGAACTCGGCTCTCTGGAAGCCCTCCGGGAGCTTCTGGCCGATCGTCTGCTCGATGACACGCGGACCCGCAAATCCAATCAGCGCTCCCGGCTCTGCCAGGATGATATCGCCCAGGGACGCAAAGCTTGCCGTTACGCCGCCGGTGGTCGGATCCGTCATAAAGCTTATGTAGAGAAGTCCCGCCTCGGAATGACGTTTTAAGGCTGCGGAAGTTTTCGCCATCTGCATCAGGGAGATCATGCCCTCCTGCATTCTCGCGCCGCCGGAAGCCGCGTAGATGATAACCGGAAGCCGTTCCTCGGTCGCACGCTCTACCGCACGGGCAATCTTCTCTCCCATGTTGTGACCCATGCTGCTCATCAGGAAACGGGAGTCGCAGACCGCAATCACAGTCTCATAACCGTGAATCTTTCCTTTACCAGTGACAACCGCCTCATTTAACTCAGTTTTCTCTCTGGCTGCCTCAACCTTGCCCTCATAGCCCGGAAATGCAAGCGGATTGACCACAGACATCTCCTTATCCCACTCTTCAAAGGTACCTTCATCGATCAGCATCTCAATCCGGCGGTACGCATGCATCCGGAAATATCCGCCGCAGCGCGGGCACACATACAGGTTGTCCTTGACATCCTGCACCAGAATCGGTTTCTCACATTTATTACACTTACGCCATAAAGAACGCAGACTTTCCGGCGTCATCGCCGTCGGACGGCTCGGAATCTTCTCCGGTTTTTCCTGTGCTGCCTCTGCCGCCCTTTTATCTGCTTTCGCACTCTCCGCACGGCTTACGCCGGCAGAACCGTGGTCGTTTGTATTGATCGAAGTATACGATTTCTTAAACAGATTTTTAAACATCTCTTATTCAACCTCACTTATTAGCCAATCATAAACGTCAGCTCTGCGGAAACAGCCAGCTTGCCATCGACGGTTGCCGTCGCACTTCCGATGCCGACCGGTCCTTTTCTCTTGATGATATGGCACTCCAGCTTTAACTTGTCGCCCGGAACTACCTTTTTCTTGAATTTTGCGTTGTTGATTGCCCCGAAATATGCCGTCCTGCCCTTATTTCCTTCTTCACTTAAAATCGCAACCGCGCCGACCTGCGCCAGCGCCTCCACGATCAGGACGCCCGGCATGACCGGCTCCTGCGGAAAATGACCTGCAAACCACGGCTCGTTGTATGTTACATTTTTATATCCAACCGCGCCCTCGCCCGGTGTCACTTCCTCGATACAGTCGATCAAAAGAAACGGATGACGGTGCGGGATGATCTCCTGGATCTCTTTAATTCCCATCATAATTTCAGTTACCTCTTTCGCTTTCCCAGACATCATTTTTGTATGCTGCAAGTCTCTTCCGCCAGCTCCAGTGCGCTGCTTCCAATCATTCAATCATCCACACAAAAACGTCCTCAAATTATATTTAGTCCTCAAATTTCTTGATTACCAGGCTGGCATTGACACCACCAAATCCCAGAGAGTTGGTCAGGGCATAGTGGATATCCATCGGAACACCCTCGCCCATCGTGTAATCCAGATCGCAGCCCTCGCCTGCCTCTTTTAAACCTGCGGTTGCGTGTACAAATCCATCCTCAATGGATTTCACGCAGGCGATAAACTCAACACCGCCCGCTGCACCTAAAAGATGTCCAATCATCGACTTAGTGGAGTTAATTTTTACCTTGTAAGCGTGATCGCCCAGCGCTTTTTTCACTGCCATCGTCTCAAAGAGATCGTTATGGTGTGTACTGGTTCCATGTGCATTGATGTAATCAATCTTCTCCGGTGCGATACCTGCATCCTTGAGCGCCATCTCCATCGCATACGCTGCGCCGCTTCCATCCTCTGCCGGGGAAGTGATGTGGAATGCATCGTTGCTTCCGCCGTAGCCGACTACCTCTGCCAGAATCTTTGCGCCGCGCTTCTGCGCGTGCTCTAAGGACTCCAGAACTACGATACCAGCGCCCTCGCCCATGACAAAACCATCGCGGTCCTTATCAAACGGACGGGATGCCGTCTCCGGGTCATCATTGGTAGAAAGAGCCGTCAGAGCCGCGAAACCTGCCATACCGAGCGGTGTGATCGCAGACTCAGTACCACCGGCTACCATCACGTCTGCCTCGCCGTACTGGATCGAGCGGAACGCCTCACCGATAGAGTTCGTACCAGTCGCACAGGCAGTTACCACGTTGATGGATTTGCCCTTTAAACCATAATGCATTGCCACATTGCCGACTGCCATGTTGCTGATCATCATCGGAACAAGCAGCGGGTTCACACGGTTCGGTCCTTTTTCCAGCATTTTTTTATGCTCACGTTCCATCGCCTGTAAGCTTCCGATACCGGAACCGATGCTGGTTCCCACGCGGAACGGATCCTCTTTTTCCATATCCAGACCCGCCTGTGCGATCGCCTCACCGGCTGCCGCTACCGCATACTGGGAAAACGGCTCCATACGTCTCGCCGCCTTCGGATCCATGTATTTCTTCGGATCAAAATCCTTCACCTCGCCTGCCAGCTTTGCCTTATAATCGGTTGTATCAAAATATGTGATCGGCGCGATACCGACTTTTTTATCCTTTAATCCCTGCCAGAAGCTTGCTACGTCATTTCCAATCGGAGTGATCGCTCCCAGACCGGTTACTACTACACGTGTCTTATTTCCCATCTAAAAACCTGCCTTTCTATCGTCACAGTACACACGTTGTGCAAACTGCGACACGATTTTGCCGATGCTTCGCATTCCAAATTGGCAAAATCTGCTGCCACTACGTTATCGTACGCCACTTTCAGTTCCAAAAGTGCCTATCTGTAAAGCACCTTTTCCCTACATCGCCATTCCGCCGTCCACGCACAGAACCTGTCCTGTGATGTAGGCTGCGCGGTCAGAAGCCAGAAATACGGCTGCCTGCGCTACATCCTCGGTCGTACCGAAACGTTTTAACGGAATCTGCTCGCCCATCGCCTTCTTCACATCGTCCGGAAGAACGGCGGTCATTTCCGTATCAATAAATCCCGGTGCAATCGCGTTGACCGTGATACCACGGCTTCCAATCTCCCTTGCCACGGATTTGGTCAGTCCGATCACGCCCGCCTTGGACGCACAGTAATTTGCCTGTCCCGCATTTCCCATCACGCCGGAAACAGAGGAAATATTGATGATGCGTCCGCCCTTCTGCTTTAACATCTGGCGGGATACGTGCTTAATGCAGTTAAATGCGCCCTTTAAGTTCGTATCGATGACGGCGTCAAACTCTTCCTCACTCATCTTCATCAGAAGATTGTCACGGGTAATGCCCGCGTTGTTGACTAAAATATCAATTCTCTTATAGCGGCTGATAATGTCCTTTAAGAACACCTCCGCCGCGCTGTAATCCGAAACATTGCACTGAACGGCTTCCGCCTGTCCGCCCGCCTCGGTAATTTCCTTTACGACATCCTCTGCTTTTGCCGCAGAGCCATTATAATTGACAATCACCACAGCGCCCTCTTTCGCCATCGAAATAGCGATCTGACGGCCAATGCCGCGGCTGGCACCTGTCACAACTGCTACTTTTCCATTTAACATCCAAGCGCCTCCTTTACTTTGTCGATATCTTCCAGTTTCTCTATATTGAACGCCTTCGCGTTTTTGTCGATTTTACGCATGAAACCAGTCAGGGTCTTACCCGGTCCGATCTCAATAAATGTGTCCACACCGTCTGCTAACATCTTCCGGATCGTCTGCTCCCAGCGGACGGAGGAAGAAACCTGCTTCATCAGAAGCGGCTTTACATCGGCTGCATCGGTCACATAATCTGCCGTCACATTCGCGATATACGGAATCTCCGGTGTATGAATCTCAACGGTATCGAGTACCTTTCCAAGCTTCTCGCCAGCTCCCACTAACATCTTGGAATGGAACGGTCCGCTTACCTTTAACGGAAGAACGCGTTTTGCGCCCGCTTCCTTCAATTTCTCTCCTGCCTCGGCAACCGCCTCTGTCTTACCAGAGATAACAATCTGTCCCGGGCAGTTATAGTTGGCAATCTGCACGCCCTCGATCGGCGCGATCACCTCTTCGATCTTCTCTGCATCCATCGCCAGTACGGCAGACATGGCGCCCTGACCAACCGGGACTTCGCCCTGCATCAGGATACCTCTCTGCCGCACGGTACGGATGGCATCTTCGTCAGACATAACGCCTGCAGCCGCCATTGCAGGATACTCTCCCAGGCTCAGACCCGCAGCCACATCCGGGCGGATTCCGGTACGTTCCATGAATACACGCATCATCGCAAGGCTGGCGGTTACCATCGCCGGCTGCGTATACTCCGTGATATTCAGACGGTCCGTCTGCGCCGGATCAAAGCAAAGATCGGTCATTGAAAACCCAAGGAGCTCGCTTGCTTTCTCAAACATCTCGCGTCCCGTTTCCGTTTCCTGATAAAAATCCTGTCCCATGCCAGTGGTCTGTGCGCCCTGACCCGGAAAAATAAATGCAATTTTGCTCATAGCGTTACACTCACTCTCTACTTTCTGCCCAAAAGCGTCTCCGCCTGGGCCATCATTTCTTCAATCATTTCCTTACAGGTCTGCTCTTTCTTCACCATACCTGCAATCTGTCCAGCCATCACGGTTCCGTTGTCCACGTCACCTTCCATGACTGCCTTCCGAAGCGTTCCAAGTGTTAAATACTCCAGTTCCTCGAACGGGCGTCCCTCTTTTTCCAGCTTCAGATACTCTCTCGTCATCTTATTTCTAAGACAGCGGATCGGATGTCCGTGACTCATACCGGTTACGGTCGAATCAATGTCTTTCGCCTTGATGACTCTGTCCTTGTAAGCCTGGCTTACGATGGATTCCTTCGATACGACGAAGCGGGTTCCCATCTGGACCGCCTCTGCGCCCAGCATAAATGCCGCCGCAATGCCGCGTCCATCTGCGATACCTCCAGCTGCAATCACCGGAATCGAAACCGCATCAACCACCTGCGGAACGAGCGTCATCGTCGTCGCCTCGCCAATGTGTCCGCCGGACTCCATGCCTTCTGCAACGACTGCATCTGCGCCGCTCTTCTCCATCAGACGTGCCTGTGCAACCGAAGCGACAACCGGAATTACCTTAATGCCGGCTTCCTTCCACATGCCCATGTATTTGCCTGGAATACCGGCGCCGGTCGTTACGACCTTGATGCCTTCTTCCACAACTACCTTTGCCACGTCATCCGCATACGGGCTCATCAGCATGACATTGACACCAAACGGCTTCTTTGTCAGCTCTCTCGCCTTGCGGATCTCCTCGCGGACAACCTCACCTGGTGCATTGGCGCCGCCAATTAAGCCCAGACCGCCAGCTTCAGAAACGGCTGCTGCCAGATGATGTTCTGCCACCCATGCCATGCCGCCCTGAATAATCGGGTATTCAATCCCCAACATTTCTGTGATCTTTGTTTTCATTATGCCTCTACACCTTTTTCTTTTAAGTAGTTCATAACATCGCCTACAGTTGCCAGGTTCTGCAGATCCTCAGCCGGGATCTCTACGGAGTACTCGTCCTCCAGAGCCATAACCAGCTCAAACAGATCCAGAGAATCAGCACCCAGATCATCCTTGAAAGAGGAAGCCTCGGTAATGGAATCTGCGTCTACGCTCAGCTGCTCTGCAATAATTTCTTTCATTTTCTCTAACATCGTTTCAATCTCCTTTTTAAATGAATTTTCTTTTTGTGACCGCAAAAATGCAATCACTGTTCTTATATTTTATCAAAAAATGGGATAATGTACATTAGTTTTGCTATATATTTTTTTGCCTCTCCAGGCACCTACCAGGTCATCAATGCCGCGCCCCAGGTAAGACCCGCGCCAAAACCTGCCATCACCAGCGTATCGCCGCGTTTTAAGCGTCCGTTCCGGTGCATTTCATCCAGGAGAATCGGAATCGAAGCCGCCGACGTATTGCCGTAACGCTCGATATTGACCGGAATCTTGTCCATCGGAACCTTCAGACGGCGCGACGCCGCTTCCAGAATCCGGATATTCGCCTGATGCAGCAGATAATGCTGTACCGCCTCGCGGTCCGTTCCGGTCTCCTCCAGAATCGCATTCACAATCTCCGGTACCTTCTTCACCGCAAACTTGAAGACTTCCTGACCGTCCATCTGCATAAAACCAAGCTCCGGCTTGCCGCCCGTCAGGCAGTTTTCAAGACTTCTCGCCTGGCAGTACAGAACATCGTTCTTCGTTCCGTCGCTGCCGACCAGCGTCTTCACCACACCCGTCTCGTCCGCCCGGACAACCGCCGCGCCCGCGCCATCGCCAAACAGGATGCAGGAACTGCGGTCCGTCCAGTCTAACACCTTGCTCAGTGTCTCCGCACCGATGATCAGCGCTGTCTTGTAGATGCCCGTCTGAATAAATCCCTGCACAATATGTAAGGCGTAAATAAATCCGGAACATGCCGCCGTGATGTCAAACGCCACCGCATGTTTCGCCCCGATGGCTCCCTGTACATCCGCCGCCGCACTCGGGAACGCCCGATCCGGGGAAGAAGTCGCCACGATCACGATTTCAATCTCCTCCGGAGAAATGCCCGCGTCCGCGATCGCGCGCTTCGCCGCCTCTGTCGCCAACGCCGAGGTTCCCTCGCTCGTCGAGACATGTCTGGCTCCAATACCCGTCCGTTCCCGGATCCAGGCATCATTTGTATCAAGAAATTTCGTCAAATCCTGATTCGTCACAACCTGCTCCGGCGCATACGCGCCGATTCCAATGATTCTAGCTGTCATTTTCTCGTTTAACTCCGCTTCTTCTATAAAAGATAGTTTTAATTTCAAATGGTTTGATATTCAAATTAATTTAGAGTGTAGCGGAGAATCTGGGGTTTGTCAAGGATAACTTGTAAATGAACGGCAGGATTCTGGTGAGAAGACGCAACCCGGACAGAGAAGAGCCGCTCCCAATCTTCCGGAAAACGCTCTCGCTCTTGCACTCGCTGCAGCGGACACTAAGCTCGAAAAAACCTCGCTAAGTGCCGGCGCGAGTGATGTTTCCTACAGATTGGGAGCGGCTCTTCTCCTGAAATACGCATCACTTGAAATACATAAAAATTAGGATACCGCGGTTTCCTTTTTCGTTGTATAATTATAAGACATAGGTATCTTTATTGTATCTATACAGAAATTTGTATACTATATTATCTATATATTACCCTATTAAAAGGAGGAGTTGCTATGCAGAGTATTCTTGTATGTGACGATGACAAACAGATCGTGGAAGCGATTGACATATACTTAACCGGTGAGGGATTTGAGGTTATCAAGGCATATGACGGCGCGGAGGCACTGGAACTTTTAAAAACGCACACCGTGAATTTGATGATTCTGGACGTTATGATGCCAGGGTTAGATGGCATCCGGACGACGCTGAAGGTGCGTGAAACCAGCAGCATCCCGATCATTATTCTTTCCGCGAAGTCTGAGGATGCGGACAAGATTCTGGGCTTAAATATCGGGGCAGATGATTATATCACGAAGCCCTTTAACCCACTGGAACTGGTCGCCCGCGTGAAATCTCAGCTCCGCCGCTACACGCAGCTGGGAAATATGAACAATCAGATGGGCAACCACGTATTCAAATGCGGCGGCTTGCAGATCAACGATGAAAATAAGGAAGTAACCGTGGACGGCGAACTCATCAAGCTGACACCGATCGAGTACAACATCCTGCTTCTGCTCGTTAAAAACGCCGGAAAAGTCTTCTCCATCGACCAGATCTACGAGGCGATCTGGAATGAGGAGGCGATCGGCGCGGACAATACAGTTGCGGTTCATATCCGCCATATCCGCGAAAAGATCGAAATTAACCCGAGGGAGCCGCGCTATCTGAAGGTTGTCTGGGGTGTTGGATATAAAATTGAGAAGCAGTAAAAATGTGAATCATCCATCTAACAGAAGTTAGGAGTTGCAAAATTTATGACAAAACTCTCACATATTCCGATGCAGATCCAGAAATGGATCGCCAGCCTCGCGCATCTGTTTTTCCTGATTCTGGGACTCATCGGTATCAGCCTCATGTATATCAATGGAAATTTCGGGCTGGGGCTGACCGGCATTGGCTCGGTTCCTTATGAGGACACCGCGGAATTTAACACACAATTTAATAACGATCTGAACGATATCTTCCTATATATGGAATATCAGGACGTCTTCGGTGCCGACAGCTCGATCGACCTCTCGCGCCGGATGCTCAAAATGACCTTTGGACCAAGCGAGACCGAAAATTTCTCCCTGTCCTCCCTGATTTCCTATCTGGAATCCATGGGGTACCAGCTCGACGACGACTTTAACTGCCAGAAGGTTTCTGAACCGGCAGACGGCGTCAAGAGCCGCGAAGGCTACGTCGAATGGTCGGTTCAAGAGCCGCAGCGGATCTACAGCTACCGTTCTGCCAGCCGGAAGCGCAGCACATTGGAGGATGCGGCGGTCGAGATCATGGACACACTGCATCGTTATTACACAGTGTATAACCGTTTCGTCGCCAATCCATCCAACCTGCATTTTAAAATCCAGTACACGGAGCCAGATTCGGATCAGAGCGAAACAACCCAGTTTACAAACACCGATTCCCTGACACCGGAAAATGTCAAGGAATACGGGCGCTACGCGTACCTGCCGGGCAATTCCGTTTTCTACGACACCAACATGAAAGCGATCCCGCTCAGCAGCATTTCCGCACTGGCATCCAATAACCCGTACACCGGCAGCGACTATTATCTGCTGATCGGAATCGATACAAATTATCCAGTCACTGACCTTTACGCGCGCACGCATACCGCATACCTGCACCGGCAGCACCTGTATCTGACCGGATTTGCACTGACAATCTTTGCAACGATCGGACTGCTTTTAAGCTTCCTGTTTCTGTTCCGGGTGTCCGGCTACCAGAGTTACCGCAGCTTCGACGTGACGCTGCACGGCTTCGACAAGAGCGGCACTGAAACCGGCATCGTCTTTTTTGCCGCCATGACCGCGATCGCCCTGGTTGTAAGCGACCTGATTCTCATCCGCATCCTGCATCTGGTCATTCCATCGCAGTATTGGTACTTCTCCGATCACAGCCTGCAGGCGCTGGTCCTGTATCTGGGCGGACTGCTGCTCTTTTTCAGCCTCCTGCGCCGCTACCGCGCCGGTACCCTGTGGACCTCCAGCCTGATCTGCCGGATTCAGAAGAAAATGTTGATCCTCAAAACACGGCAGAACTTCCGCAGCCGCCTAGGCATCGGATTTGTTCTCTATCTTGCAATCAACACAGCGCTTATCAGCCTTGCCTGGTATTTCTGGGACCGCGTGTATGCAAATTTATACGTTGTTTACCTGCTGACAGGTCTGACTGTGCTGGTATTTCTGCTGTTTAACCTGTGGATCTTTTACATACTGTTCCGGCAGGCAAGCGAACAGGAATCCATCCGCGATGCCGTCCGCCAGCTCTCCGCCGGGGAGACCAGCTATCAGCTTGATCTCGATGAATTTGACGGTCCGGAGCTCACGCTGGCAGAGGGACTCAACAACATCAGTTCCGGTCTTGAAACCGCCCTTCAGGAGAAAATGAAGAGCGAACGCCTCAAAACCAACCTGATTACCAACGTTTCACACGACATCAAAACGCCGCTGACCTCGATTATAAATTATGTAAACCTAATGAAACGGGAACATATTGAAGATGCGCGGATCAACGCCTATCTTGATGTGCTCGACCAGAAATCACAGCGTCTCAAAACACTGATTGAAGACCTCGTCGAGGCATCCAAGGCAAGCTCCGGCAATGTGAAGCTTGAATTTACCGACATTGACCTCGTCCAGATGGCATTTCAGACCAACGGCGAATTTGAAGAAAAACTGGATGCCAGACATCTGCAGCTCATCATCAATGCCCCGCGGGAACCGCTGATGATCCGCGCCGATGGACGCCGCCTGTGGCGCGTACTTGAAAACCTGTACAACAACGTCTGCAAATATGCGATGGAGGGCAGCCGCGTCTACGTAGACCTCGCCCGCGTTCCCGGGAATGCAGAAACCGGTATTGCTGGCCAGGCAGTCTTCACCATCAAAAATATATCTGCCAATCCGCTCAACATCCGTGCTGACGAGCTGACCGAACGTTTCGTGCGCGGCGACGTCGCCCGCACCACCGAGGGAAGCGGACTGGGACTATCGATCGCCAAAGATCTGACAGAACTGCAGAAAGGGCAGTTTAGTTTGTATATCGATGGGGATCTGTTTAAGGCACAGGTGGCGTTTGATTTGGTGGAGAAAACGACGGAGAAGGCGGTTGAGGACGCAGGAATAATAGAAGAAACCGATGCTTCCGAAGCGGCTGAAAAGCCGAAAAAGGACGATGAACTGAAAAAAACAAATATACCGGAAGAAGCTACTATTCAAAAAGAGGTAAACGGCGAATCTTCCGAAAATGCTATCAATGAAACCATAAACACTACGGAAAATTCAAGAAATGAATAAAAATTTATGAATTGAGGACTTTATCCTATGAAACGCACTCATATCATGATCGCAGTCTTCTTCGCCTGCATCCTCTCCCCCAACCTGCTGTTTCCTATCCTGAAAACCACAGCCGATGAGGGCACCGGTGAAAACCGCAGTCTGGCGGCATTTCCAACTCTGTCGCTGGAAACCATCGATACCTTTCCATCCGGTGTTGAAGACTGGATCAACGACCACGCGGCGTTCCGCAACCGCTTCTTAAGCCTGAACGCTCGCTTAAACCTCTCCTTATTTCAGTTTGGAGACTCGCAGGACGTCATCACCGGAAAAGATGGCTGGTACTTTTACACGCTCGGAAGCTCTGTCGAGGACTTCCTCGGCACCAACCGTTTTTCCGCCGGGGAACTCCAGATGCTGGCATACAAACTCCAGACCGTCCACGACGCCTGGAAAGAAAAAGGCACCGAATTTATCTTCCTGTGTGCTCCCAATAAAGAAGGCGTATACAGCGAATTCCTCCCGGATGGCTTCACCGCACCGGACGGACCTACCCGCCGCAGTGAACTGCTCGATTATCTGGAAATACACACAAATGTCCCAGTTGTCAATCCATACACGGAGCTCAAAAACCGCCGGGACTATCAGTGGTATTTCAAAACCGACACCCACTGGAACGATGCTGCCGGATTTCTCGTCTCCGGGCAGATCATCGATGCCGCTGGCGGCACCTCCACGCCGATCGAAAACGTCACTGTCACCTATGAGCCGCGCGATCCGGGCGATCTGGCTAACCTGTTCCACATGCCAGAATCCATGTGCGACGATACCAAAGCAGATGTATCCGGTTACCGAAACAATGTAACCATCCACTACGACAGTGCCACCGACGATGGCAGCATCGCCCACATCTCAGCCGACCAGGCGCCCGACCCGCGCCGCATCGCGATCTACCGTGACTCCTTCGGCACCGCCCTGCTGGCAGGACTGCCGAAATACTTTGCGTATACCGATTTTTACCATTGGCAGGTATTTGAGCCGGAATTTTTGAACGAAAATAAGCCGGATGTGCTGGTGTATGAGGTGGTGGAACGGGATTTGGGGAGAATGATGGAGGATTTGGAGAAATTGATGCCCACGCAAAAATAATATGTGCATTTTTATATTTAAACAGTGCAAAAAAACTTTCGAATTTAAAAGAAATGTGATACAATCAATCTATGGATGCCACCATAACACGGTAGGCGGCTTGGTCCTCTTTCAGAGGGCTGCGTACCCTCTGATTACATAGATACCTGCAAGGGAATCTACCTGAGAGGAGGGATGCCATATGGAAATCATTGGAATTGTACTAGCGATTTTGAGTTTCGGCGCAACTTGCTTCAAAGCCGGATATTCACTTGGCAAAGATGTAGAAAAAAGCGCAAAAAAATAGCCGCCCATCCTGACACGATTGCGGCTATTTTCTTGTCTTAATCACTAGGGAACCAAACCGTCTATCGGTGGCATCCTTTATATATAATATAACATTATAGTCCGTAAGATTCAAGCGAAATTACAATTTTTTAGCAATTTAAAAATTTGCAATTTTCATTTCACCATTTTATCTGAATCAGCAGATAGCTTCCCATCCATTTCATGATTCCGAAACCATCCGCCGATCCGGATAAAAATCAAAAATTCTCCTACAGCTCCTTCTTCACCAGCTCCAACGCCGAAGCAATCACCGCATCCATATCATAATACTTATACTCGCCCAGACGGCCGCCAAAGATTACCTTCTCTTCCTTCTTGGCCAGCTCTTTGTACTTCTCATACAGAGCACCATTCTTCGCATCATTGACCGGATAGTACGGCTCATCGCCTAACTTCCACTCCGAACTGTACTCACGGCTGATGACCGTCTTCGGCAGATCATTGCCATCGGCATCCTTACCAAACTCAAACCATTTATGCTCGATAATACGCGTCCACGGAGTCTCCGCATCTGTATAGTTCACTGCCGCATTGCCCTGGAAATTCGGGATATCCAGCACTTCGGTATCAAAGCGCACAGAACGATACTCCAGAACGCCCAGCGAATACTCAAAATACGCATCGATCGCGCCGGTGTAAACTACCTTCTTTGCCATCGCATCCCAATCAGCCTTATTCTCAAAATAATCCTCTTCCAGGCGAACCTCGATGCCGTCCAGCATATTGGCAACCATCTTCGTATAGCCGCCCACCGGAATTCCCTGATACAGGGCGTTAAAATAGTTGTTGTCAAAAGTCAGACGAACCGGAAGACGCTTGATGATGAAGGACGGAAGATCCTTGCACTCTCTTCCCCACTGCTTCTGGGTATAGCCCTTGATCAGCTTCTCATAAATATCCGTACCAACCAGGCTGATCGCCTGCTCCTCCAAGTTCTTCGGCTCCGTGATGCCTGCTGCCTTGCGCTGTTCCTCGATCTTCGCCGCTGCCTCCTGCGGAGTCACGACACCCCACATCTTGTTGAAGGTGTACATATTAAACGGCAGGGAATACAGCTCGCCGTGGTAATTCGCCACCGGAGAGTTCGTAAAACGGTTAAACTCCGTGAACTGATTTACATAATTCCAGACTTCCTTATTATTCGTGTGGAAAATATGCGCGCCATACTTGTGAACCTGGATGCCCTCCATCGGCTCTGTATACACATTTCCTGCAATATTCGGGCGGCGGTCAATCACCAGAACCTTCTTGCCCGCTTTCTTCGCCTCATGGGCGAATACGGCACCGTAGAGACCGGCGCCTACTATTAAATAATCGTACATGTTGGTTTTCTCCTTGTTACGTGTTGTTATACTTGTGATTTATTTATAACATACAACGACAATTTAAACAAGAATATCCCGTCAGCTTCAAGCATTCCCCAAAACAAACTCTCAATTTGGACACAATACCTTATTAATACTCCATTAGGATACATGAGTCCTATGGAGTACAGACGTAGACTTGGATTGGCTGTTTAACCTGTCCAAGAAAATGTCCGCACCCTCCCCTCTCAGGGCGAGTCCAAAATCTTCAAGAACACTTTTACTATGTATTATCCTTCAACCCATAACACTGGTACAACATATCTGTCATTTTCTTCTTATCTGTTCCTCTTATACCCAAGGACTTTAAATCCACTGTTTCATCAGCTATTTCAGATAAGAACTTTTTCATATCCTCTGCTATTTCCGGACTGAGAACTTGCCTTGTATTGGCTGTGATTAACTGTGCTAATCGGAACACATCATTTTTATGTTTCTTTATATTTTTGCTGTCAACCTGCTCTCCATTCAGCTTGCGTTCCTTTAAATCCAGCCACGCTTTCGCCTTAAATGGTATCAGACAAGTCGGACTTAATACCGGAATGCCATCAACCATCAATTGTCCGGTTTTTAGCAATTCATAATACGCTTCATTTAAAAGGATTGCCGACAAGCTGGAGATTTCATCGTCTATCGGAAGCGGTGTGAGAACTGCATCATCTTCCAATATAACAAAATCCGGATTTCTGGAAAATATTTCTATCATATATGGATATTCTTTGCTTTTCGGAGATGTGAAACGATAAAACTGTGTATTTCCGGTACTTTTATTCAAATGCTCATATCCTGCTTCCTTGACATACTCCCAGAACTGCCTACCGAACTCCGCTGTTATGGATTCGACAATCAATACAATATCTACATCTTTTGTAGCACGAAACGGTAATTCTTCATTTTCCATAATCAAATCACAAGCTGTCCCGCCGATGATAACATATTGATTTTCAAAACCCTGAAATCTTTCCTTAAATTTTGTAAATCCGCTGACCATTACTCCTTCAACCTTCTTTCCTGCAATTCATCTACTGCTTCTTCAATTCTCTCATCGTTTGTATCTCCAAAAGATAAAACAATGGAAATATCGTCAGCACTGTTATCCTCTGAAAATTGTTTCGGGTTGTATGCCCATAATTCAAGTCTTACCTGCTTATCCGGGTCTATCAATTCATCGGTCAGCAAAGTTTTATCATAATCCCTCTCACTGATTGCATAGGTAGCAACTCGGCTTGGATTTAGCATTGTTTTTTCAGAAAGTGCCGTCCCCCCTGCAAAGACCATATTTTCTGTAACTTGCGTCTTATCTATATATCCTGCTTTGCGGACAGGTGTTGTCAAATATACTTTTGCTTTTTCAAATAATTCATCTCTGTTATATTTTGACTCAATAAACTTGTTGACACCGTCTTTTGCTACAAGAAACAAATCCGTCGCTTCCAACTGCTTTACTGCTCTGGTCAAGGTCATTGCTGTAAATGGAAGCACTTTTCCGGCTTCTGAAATATACAATCGTTTTTTCTTACTATACAGATAAAACAAAAACAACTGCTGTGTTGAGCAAACAAACTTACCTGTCAGCTTTTGGGGTTCTTTCTCATCAGAAAGCATTGTCCCGATGAAAGGAAGAAAGACCTGCTTATCAGTAATAAACGGTATATTATTTTCTATAAGGCTTTTTCTTCGATAATTAGATACCGACGCAAGTTCAAATACGACTGGTACATTATCAATCTGCTGTATTTTTGTAATCTGTTTTTTCAATGCCGGAAGTGTGGCAAGTTCTTCTGTCGGAGTAAGCATTATACAGCGTCTGTTTCCAATATATGCTGTGTGAAAATTATAACTCCCTGCAATATAAACAGGCAAAGAATCCTGATGATTCCATGCTTCATATTTTATAGAAATCCCGAATACGCTTGTAAGCATATTTCCCATTCCCCCTTAACTCAATTTCTTTCATTTTAACTTAGCTGATGTTAAAAGTAAAGTTTTTGAGTTATTTTAAGTTTATTGCTAATGTGAACTTCCAGAAATTTTACAACTAATTATATGTTTCATTTTTTTCATACGTCCCCGCCTCTACATCCGCCTGCCACACTCCCATACAAGAGTATCATCCAAAACATCGGCTGCCGGTAATTCACAAGGAAAAAACTCTCCGCCAGAAGTCCAATCACAGCGCAGGTCATAGCCGCATCTATGCGTCGCAGCTTGCGTCCAAGCCAGACCAACAAACAACTAGTCGGAATTAAACCATAGCAAAACATCACACTGAACAGGCAGCAATGAATCTCATTCACCTGACTTGCCAATGTAAATCGGTCAAAACCGCCCTCTCCAGCTCCATACAAAAGATACTGAGGGTACAGTACCAGCTTCTCCATTCCACGATCCAGAAAAAGTCCCAACAGGCCACCATGAGCAACCTTCCATATCTTCTCTTGAATCCGTGTCAGCATATTATAATCCACCGTCTTCACATCAAAATCCGCTGCAGGCCATATCCACCATAAAAACAAACCAAATATAAGCACTCCCATACAGATTCCCAAGATCCATACCTTCACTGATACACCCTTTTTGCATCCAATTCGATACAGTTCATACAAAACAGCCAAAATAGTAAATACAAAAAATCCCAATAAGATTCCCGTAGACTTCGATGCTGCGAGCACCGGCAAGGCCAGCACATAGAACACAGGAAAGCTCCGATCCCCAAACCGGCACCGGTACAGATACAAAAGCAATATCATCATAAACAGGAAAAATGCCAGTTGGTTCGGATCATTAAAGGTTCCCTGATAGCGAATCGCTCCCCAGTATTCACGAAATATGCGTCCATGACCCGACAGATATATCAGCAGCTGCACTCCGATATTCACTTTTACCACACGATTAATCCCGGTCAAAAAAGCTTTTCCGCCATACTCCGTCAGATAGCAGAAACTCCAAATAGCACAGGCATTGAAGATCCAAAAGCAGGTATACCTAAAAAATTCACCACGTCCCAGGCGAATTCCATAATATGTATTAATCACCACAACCGATGCCAGAAACCCATAAAACAGGCTTTCGGTCTTCAGCTGCAAGAGCCGCTCCGGTCTTCTTCTCATACAGTCACATAACAGCATAAAAAAAGAGGCGAACAGACATACATCCGCCGCCTCCATCCCCCCTGAAGGGAATAAATAAAATTGTTTCAAAAATATAAAAAGCAAAAAAAATAAGACCGCTGCCGTCTCATTTCCATCCGGTATACTTCTATTCCTTTTCTGTAAAACGTTCATAGATCTCCCTCATCTTCTTTTCCACCACATCTAGGCCAAACTCCCTACTTCGCATGATACAGGCTTCTCCCATCTCTTTCCAGCTGCTCCTCCTAGAAAGCATATCCCGAAGAGCTTCCGCCCAGACATCCGCATCCTGAAAATGATTCAGCATGATTCCGCCCGGGCATAGCTTCATTCTCTGATTTTCTGACTCGGTCCATCTATCTCCCATCAGATCCGTATTGCCCCGGATCTCCGAACAAATCACCGGAAGGCCACTTGCCATGGCCTCCAGCATCGCCCTAGGCAATCCCTCCTGAAAGGATGGAAAAAGGAAGATATCCGAAGCTCCAAAGATCTCCAGCATATCTTCCCTGTATCCTAAAAACGATATATGATCTGCAATTCCAAGCCTGTCCGCCAACCCATGAAGATGCTCGTTCAATTCTCCATGTCCGCACAAAAGCAGGTGCAGCTTTTCATATGCACTACGATGCGGCTCATCCTTCATTCTGGCAAGCATCCGGAACAGAACTTCCTGATTCTTCCTGGGTATCATCTCCCCGGATGTCAGAAGCACCACCTGATCAGGCCGCACCCCCAGCCTTTCTCTCTTCCTCTGCCTTTCTTTATCCCCAGGAAGGCGAAATTGAGAACGATCTATCCCCACTCCCGGCACATAATCTACATACTTCGCATGGAATTTCCGCTTCGCCAGTTCATAATCCTCCCGGTTAATACAGATCTGCTGATCCGTATACCTCGATAAAAACTTTTCCATCGGATAATAAAACAGCCAGTTCTTCCATGACGCCCCTTTAAAAAAATGGAATCCATGGGCCGTATAAATCACCGGGCCTGTCCCCGTCACATGTGCCGCCAGACGCGCCATCACCCCTCCCATCGGCGTGTGGCAGTGCACCAGCGAAAAATCTTCCCTGCGCATCAGCTCAACCATCTGACGATACACCTGAAAATTCCGCTTGTCAAACGGACTCCGCACAAAATCAATCTGATGGCAGATAATCCCCGTTCCATCCAGACGGTGATTATCCGTCCCATAGGACGGCGTATTAAAATTCGAAGCATAATGAACTTCATATCCCATGCTCTGTAAAATCCGGACGTTGTTCATCTCAAACTGCGGAACGAAGCCGCTGACATGGGTAACCAGAAGCACCTTCCCGCGCTGCTTTCCTTCCATTTCCTGTCTCTCCATTCAGGCACCCCCAGACTTAATAGTGAACCTTCTTGTCAAACATGTTCCGGTACTGCAATCTCCAGTACTCCTCCAAAATCGGCTGGCTGGTGTCCAGCACTTCCCAGGTGCCATCCTTATCGCGCCATGCACCACCATCCATCGCAGGGATCTCCTCTCTCACTTCCTTCAAAAACTCCTGATACGGAAGCAATTTTATCCCCGCCTTTTCAAACATCAGTTCCGAGAGAAAATTCGCACTGGTAAATACATTTTCCTCCGCATCGATCTCATAATTCGCCCAGATAAAAAATGGGACAATATAGCGGCTCTGCGCTTCCGCAAGTATCCACTCCGTCAGCGGCTTTCCTGCTAACGTCTCATAGAAACTTTCTTCCACCATCGGCTGATGATCCCCAAAGAATACGATCACCGTTGGATCTTCTATCTTGCTAAAATAATCAATCAACATCGGAATCGCCGCATCTGACTCACGAATCAATGTCAGATACTCTTCTGCATTTGGAAATTCTCCCTCATGCCCCGGAATCCGGACTGCATTCTCTGTAAAACATCCTGCGTCGTATCCGCTGTGATTCTGCATCGTCACATTAAAAATAAACGCCGGCTGTCCACTTTGACGGATTTTTTCAAACTCTTCGATTACCTTTTTATAAGAATCCCGATCCGAAATATAACGATCTCGAATCAGCTCTGCATTTTCAAAATCAGACACATCCAGAAACGTTTCAAAGCCAATTTTGGGATACACCTGAGCGCGATTATATCCTCTCTTATCGTATGGATGAATTGCCGTAGTATGATACCCTCTGGTTTTCAAAATCTGTGCAATCGAATACGTGCCATTCCGTGTGATATACTGCTGATACGGAATCGATCCTTGAAGAAATGCCATCGAATTTCCTGTCAGAAATTCATACTCTGTATTTGCCGTTCCGCCTCCGATCGGATATACCTGCATATAACCTTTTACTACATTTCCCGATAAAGAATTAAAATTCGACATATACACTTCATTATCCAATTCCGGGAAAATCACACTGAGATCCGAAAAACTCTCATTCATAATCGCGAGCACATTCGGACAATTCTGTTCCTTCTCATCTTCCGTTTCTACAAATTTCGAAATCATCTCTTCCGAATCTTTTGACGAATATCCCGCTGGCTCTTCCAGTTTCATATGGCGGATATCCGAAATGAAGCTAAGAGCAATCCCATACCTCTGAATGTTTATATTTTGGTTCCAAAAATCCATATCCGGGGCAAATAAAGTTCCACCCATCATAAAACTAAGCAGACATACAGACGGAAGCGACCACACTAAAACACACGAAAAAACACGTTTTTCTCTTCCATAAAAATAAAAAGTCAATACAAGAAACGCTATCAGAAGCCACAATGCCAGAAGCATCGGTCCCGTCACACTGTAGTGGTAATTCATAAACACATTTTTAGCCGTTCCCATCGCAAGAAAATCTCCCGGCACGATAGGCGAACCACGAAACAAACGCACAAACGAATTTGCTACGGAAAATATGTACATAACCAGCATGACCGCCGATACCGAATAAAAAATACTTCGAACCAGCATATACACCATCATCAAGAACAGAAGGTAAATCACAATATTTCCGAAAATATATTCTGCCCCAATATTTGCCAGATTCTGTTCCACCAGTTCGACCATGTACAATAAAATAACAGATGACAGAATCAGCCACACGCCATCTGTCACTATCTGATAAATCTTTTTGTCACTGTCTCGCTTCTCATGCCATTCATGCACATTTGCTCCAACCGCCGATATGACTAATAATGTCAAGCTACATCGAATTCCTAAATCCAAGATGTGAAAATAACAGGAAATAACATATAAGACAGCATAAAATCCAATAAAAAATGCTACTACCTTTTTGATTCCGATCGTTTTTCTTAAATTCACAATCAACTGTTCCATCCCTGCCAAACAAAACAGTGTTATCAGGAATACTCCGTCAAACATCACTAGATTATTAAAAATAGAAACTCTGCCGATTGTTTTCCGCAAATAGTAAGACTCCCACCCAGAAGAATACAAATCTGTGCGGCTGATTCTCTTATCATTAGACCAAACTTCTGCCACACCAGAGCCATCATGCATCTGGAAATCCACCTGAAGCTCTTTCACATTTTCTGCTGTATAAGAAAGCGTAGCCGGGCTGTCCGGATTGACCACCATCCAGACACCATCTGCATGCTTCCAATCTCCCTGCTTTTCTATTGAATCAAAGGGGACTTCCTCTCCATCCAGAAGAATTCGGACAATCCTTATATCTGATCCACCTGATTTGATATTTCGCTCGGCTGTTGCTGTAATCGTCAGCCTTGCTTCTTTTACAGGACTAGCAAATATATCATTAAAAATCGTATACGAAAAGAAGAGCGAGATTACCAGTGCTGCCAGTAAACTCACTCCATATTTAAAATATAAATTCTTTTTTTGTTTCATTGCTATAAATTCTCATTCTGAATTTTATCTTATAATCCGACTTAATATATTCATATGTATATACGAAATCAAGAAAATCACAGCTATAGTTATAACAAATGACAATGAAAACGGAATGCTTATATATGAAAAAAACGACAATAAAAATCTTCCAAATGTCATATGCATCAAATACACCGACAAACTGATCTTACAGCAAAAATCTATCATCTGACTCTTTTTGAATTGTTCTTTAAAAATTGCAAATATTATAATTAAAAAAAGAGAGTATATAAATGATACAAAATAACAATATGTATCATGATACTCTCTGGCAAATACCCAAAACCATATCACCATAAGCACATAATTTACAATCAGCAATAAACTCCCATTAAAAATTGAAATTCGCCGTTCTTTTCGAAAGATTTCTCCTAAAATCATTCCCATCAGAGGCATGTAAACGAACACTAACGTTGAGGAAACCGAAAGATGAAACCCCTTTAATAAAAACATTATCAATAATACAAATAATTCTAAAAATAAAAAGTTATACTCTGGTTTTATTTTTTCATAAATCCATGCATATCCTATTCTTACTAGATAAAATAAAAACAAAGGAATTAAAAACCACGTGGTGCCATTAATGACATCTCCATGACCTGTAAAATATCCAACCAAAGTCATACTTTCAATCCATTGTTTTATCGAAAATTGACTCCAATAAGTTGTTTTTATTATCCAAGTCAATCTTTGTAGAATATAAAACAAAAAAAATGCCATTAAACATCCCACATAGGTTTTCATTGTCTTTTTAAAAGTCTTTTTTGCTTCATTTTTATAATTTCCGTTATATGTAAACAAAAAACCACTAAGCAAAAAGAATAATGAAACACCAAAAGCGCCAAAATCTTGAATTATATCTAACGGAACTGCAAAAAAGAAATCTATTATTTTTTTTACAATCCAATTAGGATTATAAAAGCCTCCCAAGTGATCATATAAAATCATAACCAGTGCAATTACACGTAAATAATCAAACGCATATATTTTTGAACCGTTTGACTTATCTGAATATACATCTACTTTTTCCACCATACTACTTCCATAACTCCTTCGGGTATGTACCATCTTCTATCATAAGATGAAACTTCTCCTGCGCCGGTTCTATATCTTCCTTATACGTAATTCCAATCCACCGATCCGATGTATTCAGAACTTTTACAGAAGCCAAATTCTTTTCCAACAATTCAGCTACAATGTTCGGTAGAAGATATTCTTTTTTCTCCGGATTTTCTCCTAATGTATCAAGGAATCTGGTAAATCCTTCGTCTATGTACTTCAAAAAGTCCGGATATCCCGCCCACATATTCATGGATACCATCGTATCCAGTGTGATCCATTTGCTGACTTCCGCATTATCGCACTGGATTTTTCCATCCACTATCTGAATTCCCGTTGTCTCAATCACTTTCTCCAGATATCCATTTTCATCTGCCACACAGACACCTCTAGTTACAGATCCGTTCTCACTCAGCGTGTTCTTCAAAGAAAATCCAGCCATGGCAAGGTTCATCTTCTCTTTATTCTCATTCTCGGAACTCAAGAAATCATGAAGCTTTATAAATGCTTCTTTTCCATAATAATCATCTGCATTAATAATCACAAATGGCTCTTTGACCACACTCTTGCAAGCCAAAATTGCCTGTCCAGTTCCCCATGGTTTCACGCGCCCTGCAGGGACTTCATATCCATCCGGCAAGTTTTCCAATTCCTGATAGACATACTCTACTGGCATAACTTTCGATAAGCGATTTCCAATCACTTCTTTAAATTCCGCTTCGATTGCTTTTCGAATCACAAAAACAACTTTGGTAAATCCAGCTGCTTTCGCATCGTAAATCGAAAAATCCATAATAATCTCCCCATTGGGAGCCATCTTTGCAAGCTGCTTGATACCGGTTCCGAAGCGGGAACCGATGCCAGCAGCCATAATTATAAGCGTCGCATTCATATTTTTCTCCTAGAAGCATATTTTACCTATAGCTACTACTATAACTATCGCAAGTAATTAATCAGCCTGCTTTCCGAGCTCCTCTATCCTACAGTCTCTACAATGTGATTGAGGAATATACCTTCCATCACCCATATCTCTATAGCCAAACCACTCTTCAATCTTATCCTTATTTTTTGCTCTTTTTCCGCACCGCGGGCATTCCGCCCAATCTTTTCCATATGGCATATAATCATTTCTCCTTTTTACGTTTCTAAACATTTTTATAATAAACTACATTTTCTATTAACCACGCAATGCGCTAATCACAATTCCTACAATAATCAATCCTAATGCTATCCATTTTTTTGTATTCATTTTTTCTTTAAATATTGTCACGCCAAAAAATGTTACATATATATAACTCGTGGCTTCCAGTATCGGTCCCATAGAAAGTGGAATCCCCCTATATGCAAAAATTGATAAAATTGTTGTTCCAACAAACATTGAATATGCAATGATAACCAAAGGATTCACATATTCACGAAGTAAAGAAGAATACTGTCTCTGTGACGCCTTTTTTAACAACACTTGCGAAATAGCACTGATGAAAACACCACATAACAATAACCCTGCATAAAAATAAGCCTTACTGTCCATCCTGTACCTCATCTGTCTTTGCGAATATAATTACACCCCCAACAACCATTGCCGCTCCAACAAGTTTTCCAAATGTTATAGATTCTCCAAAGAACAGCCTTCCCCAGACGATCCCCCAAACAACCGTTACCGCCTTGTTTGCAAATGCAGTTGTTAAAGGAATATTCTTTATGACCTGCTGCCACCCAATAGCGTAAACTCCCAAAAGTCCAATAATAATTATATAATAGATACAAAAGCGAATGCTTAAAAACTTCTCACCTGCAGCTAGCTTGCTACATATTCCACTCATTGAATATATCATCAGCATTGCATGGAGTCCTAATAGCATTTTTATCATAGATTTATTCATTAGTAACCTCTTTTTCTTCCGGTAAATATGGAAGCAATTCTTCATAACTTTCTGCTTTCATTAAAAAATAACCAAATCGAGCCGAACTGTCCGTCACAATTCCTGGATGAATCGGCTGTATATCCTCTTCCATCAAATACTCTGGATGATCTTGTTTCAAAGATTCCAAAACATCCAGATCTTTCTTAGAAAAAACAAAGCGAACAGCAGCCGTCTTTCCCTCCTGTTGTTTTTTCAAATCCGGCTTCTGACCTAACGCAATTTGTATCACTGCGCGTACAAAATCAATTCCCGTAGATAACCTAACCAGACTACTTCCAATACAATCCCCGCCCATTCGTCCACCAATTTCAATTAATACAATTCTACCATCTGATGAAATCTTCAATTCTGTATGGGACGCACCATTGCATATCTCCAACGTATCTAACGCATGAAAGACCACTCTTTTCACCCGTTCCAACATCTCCTCAGCAATCGGCGCAGGCTCTATATGTCCCGTCTCAACAAAACCTGGCGCACCTGTAGTAAACTTTTTTGTCATTGCTAAGAAATAATGTCCTCCTCCATAAGAAATGCATTCAACACTATACTCTTGACCTGTGGCAAATTCTTCTACCAATGCATCTTTTTCGAATCCTTGTTCTTTTGCATATTCAATGGCCTCCACCAAACCATCTGAGGATTCTAATTTCGTAATTCCTCGACTTCCCGAACGATCCACCGGTTTCACAATAAGAGGATATTGAAACGAAACTGCTTCTAACTCTTCCACCGAATGAATCAGAAAGCTTTTAGGCGACGGATCACCGTTTTTCTCAAACGCTTCTCTCATTTTATGTTTATTTGTCGACTTTTCTGTGCATACTAGACTATTTCCGACAAGTCCCATTTCCATCGCCACATAATTTACTGTAATGGAAGCCAGATCTGATGCAATGCTACAAATTCCATCAATACCGATTTCCAGACATTTATCTAAGATTTTTTTCTTCTCAACAATACTAATTGGATAAAAATAATCTGCCGTTTTTTCTCCAATATCTCCAGATTTCCATGCAAATACATGCGTTTCAAGTCCCATCTCTTTTGCTTTCACAATTAACGGATTTTGAAGATAAGACGCCCCAATAATTGCTAATTTTTTCATTTCTTCTCTCCAGACTCAACAAGAACATTCCAAAAATCGCTTTCTAATTCTTTTTTATAATCCATCATCATATTCAAATAATCTGTATATTTCGGTTCAAATCCAAAATCACGCTTTGCTTTATCCATGCTATATAAAAATGATGGTGTTGAATTTGATTTTTCTGGTCTGTAAATAAGTGGACTCTTTTTCTCTCCTCCAAACACATTCACAACCGCCTTTACCTGTTCATCCAAATCAATCTGAACATGACCGGTCATATTATACAGGCCACAGGTTAAATTACTCTTTAATGCAGCTACATAAGCATCCGCTACATCCTTTACGTAGATAATATCACGTTTGATATGTGGATCCCCCCAAATCTCAATCGCTTTCCCCTCTCTTGCATTATCAATAAATGTAGCAATTCCTGATTTTTTCGGTGTGCCATTCACATAAATCGTTCCATGTGGTCCCACGCCATAAACAGGTGGAAATCGAAACCATGCACATTGCATACCATGCTGCTGATTATAGTACTCCATTACATCATTCGCCGCATTTCGGCTAATGACATAAATCGCATGATCGCCCATAAATTTAAAATTTCTAGGTTCATCTTCCGTAATTGGATATTTCTTTCCCCATGCCCCAGACACATCACTGTAACTACAGTTTCCTATCACTTTTCGGATTCCATTCCGTCTACAATATTCCAAAACATTTATCGTTCCTATTACGTTTACTTCAAAATAGTCTGCTGCATTCTCATCTACGTCAAGATTAACTGCCGCATTGGCTGGAAGAAGTCCCGCCAAGAGAATGACCCCTTCCACCCCTTCTGTTGGAAGCTTATCAAATTCATCCTTGTTCGTTATATCCAACGTAAGGAACTCTGCCCCCATCTCTTCCAGTTTCCTTCCAAGTATTTTATTTCTTCCAGTCGCAATTACCTGTTTTCCAGCTTTTAAAAACGCCTGAGTTGTATACATACCTATAAAGCCAGTAGCACCTATAATCAATACCATTTATCTACTCCTTCTCATTCAATGCTTCCGCAATTACATACAGCGGACGATTCTTAACTTCTTCAAAGATATTTCCAATATAGATTCCTGCAATACCAATCGCAATTAAAAGAATACCTCCCATTAAATAAATGGAAGCTACTATCGTTGTCCATCCACTTAACACATCGCCAATAATCACTGCCCGAAGCATTAGATATACAATATAAAGGAATGCACAAAATGCGATTACAAAACCTGCATGAACTGAAAAAAATAACGGTTTATTTGATTGAGATGTAATAATTTCGAACGCCATTTTTATCTTTCTTTTCAAATTATAAGAAGAAGTTCCCTCAAATCTGGCATCCGCTCTCAAATCAATCGCTGTTTCTTTAAACCCAAGCCAGCGTATAAACATGGTAAATGCCCGGTTATGTTCTCTCATACTGCAATAACTATTAATTACACTTCGTTTAGAAATGCTAAAATTGCAAATCGAGCTATCAAAAGCTCCATCTGTAAAATAATCATACACCTTATAGAAAGTTTTCGATAAAAACTTTGTTATAACCGAATCCACCCGCTCCTGTCTTCTGGCAAAAACAACATCATAGCCTTCCTGAGCTTTTTTATAAAGCTCTATAATTGCTTCAGGACGATCCTGCAAATCACAATCCATAACAACAATCCAATCTCCCTTTGATTTATCGAGTCCTGCTGTAATTGCACGAATTTGGCCAAAATTTCTAGACAAATGAAATCCCTTTACTCTTTTATCCTTCTGACAAAGCTTCACAATCTCCTCCCAGGAATTTTGTGGGCAATGATCATCCACTAAGATAATCTCATATGCATCCGTAATCTGAGACAATGATTCTGTTAATCTCTTATGCAATTCTGGCAAAGCTGCTTTACATCCATATACAGGAATTACAACCGAAATATCCATCAAATTTCCTCCTGAAAGAATGACTGTGTTCCCTGAATTACCATATCAATCTCTTTTTTATTTAAACCATAATAAAGTGGAAGACGCACTAAACGCTCACTCTCTTTTGTTGTATACTTATCTATACCACTAAAGCGCCCAAACTTTAAACCAGCCGGAGCTGAATGGAGCGGCACATAATGAAATACCGTCTGAACTCCTCGCTCTTTCATATAAGCAATATAGCGAGTTCGCTCTTCCAAGTTCTTTAATTTAATATAAAACATATGAGCATTATGGACACACTCCTCTGGAATTTGAGGAAGTTCAATTTTTCCGTCCTTCGCTATTTTCTCAAATGCCTCCCGATATCTATTCCAACTTTCTAGTCTATTTTCATTAATTTTATCTGCTATCTGAAGCTGCGCCCAAAGATAAGCCGCATTCAATTCACTTGGAAGATAACTGTCACCAAAATCAACCCATGTATACTTATCCACCTGTCCTCGAAAAAACTTTGCTCGATCCGTTCCCTTTTCTCTCAAAATTTCAGCTTTTTCATTATAAATAGGATTATTGATTACAAGAGCCCCCCCCTCTCCCATCGAATAATTTTTTGTCTCATGGAAGGAATAACAGCCAAAATCACCTATTGTTCCTAATGCCTTTCCCTTATAAGTACTCATAACTCCCTGTGCAGCATCCTCAACTACTTTTAAATTATGCTTATAAGCAATCTCCATAATTTTATCCATCTCGCAAGCTACTCCTGCGTAGTGAACCGGCACTATCACCTTTGTATGTTTAGTAATCGCTGCCTCTATCTTATCTTCATCAATATTCATCGTATCTGGACGAATGTCCACAAATACAAGTTTTGCTCCCGCCAGAACAGCTGATGTTGCTGTACTTGAAAAGGTATAGCTCGGTAAGATCACCTCATCTCCTGGTTTTAAATCGCACAAGAGCATCGCCATGTCCAACGCTGTGGTCCCACTAGTGGTCAGCAATACTTTCTGTGCATGAAAACGTTCTTCTAACCATGTATTACATTTCTTTGTAAATGGACCATCGCCACAAATTTTCAAATTTTCAACAGCTTGTTTAATATTATCTAATTCTCCTCCCACATATGGAGGTCTATTAAAATTTACCATCACTTACACTCCTTCCTTATCCTTTGTTAATACACAGCAATATACACCGTATCGCCTTCAAAATATATCTGCTCATCTAACTCAATATAATCCCAATTTTTACTTCCAAATAATCTTTCGAATTTATCTTCTTTAAATTTTTTCTCTTTAAAATTTCGCTTCAAATAGTAATTAATCATATTAACAAATGTCCATTCTACGTTAGCTCTACGAAGATTTGTGTCATAAATACAGTATTCAATTGGATCAAATGTCCATTTACAATTCGCATCTTTCTCATATGAAATATATTTAATCTGATTACCTGTAGACTGTTCGTATTCCTTGATTTTTTCCCCTAATTGATGCACATTTTCTTCTTCAATTCCCGCAAGAATTGCATTATTAACAATTATTTTTTGCGCTTGTATAAAATTAACAAATAAAAAAAGCATTAAAAATATTGCAAAGATACTCTTTTCAACATTTTCATGCTTCGAATACGTAAACGTTATTATACAAATCGAAAAAATCAGTGACGATATTCCTAATATTGTTCTTGGTGACAACCACAGCGTTGACACAATAAAATGCGGCAAATATGCTGCTATTACACAGGCTATTATAAAAATCAGCAGTGTTACACATCTTAAAACAAATTTCTTTTCTTTATACCAACTCAGAATTAATATTCCTAATATGATGAGCAAAAAAATCAACGCGCTATGTTTTGGTAAATATCTACAATAATCATCAATCGCTCCACAAAAATCCCGCGCAATCTCAATGCTATTATGTATTATTATATTTTTATCCAGAACAACTGTCCTACTATCTCCTGAAGATATTTTACAAATTTTTAAGAACTTTATAATTAGTATACTCACTATCGATGCCGCTCCACCAATCATAACAATCTTTAAAAAGTCAAAAATTGTTTTTCTTGTTAAAACGCATTGATTTTTTATCAAAACATATGTAGCTGTTATTATCAAAAAAATCTCTATATATACTTGATACATTCCTAATGCAACAACTAAAAGCAAAAAAGTTTTCAAATAGCCTTTCCAATCAATTGATTTGCAAAAAGAAATAATTGCGCCATAAGAAATCATTAATGAAATCGCTGCTCCAAAACAAGTTTCAGGGAATAAAAACCAACCTTCCAAAATGCTTATATTAAAAAAATTCAGCCATATTACAGCATCCAAAACAGCCGCATCTCTTTTATTTTCAACACCAATAAGTTCTGAAAACAAATTCCACAATAGCGTTGTCAACATTGCTATAATAAAAATCAAAAACGCTTGATTAAACAATACATGATGTTCAATTTTTATCCCAAAGCATTCTAGTCCTTTATAAATTATATAATGAAATATCCTTCCTAATCTTAAATGCTGATTTGCTGAAGACTCATAATATGTAGAAAAAAAGTCTGCACTATAATGTTTTGCTGAAAGCGTTATTGAATAGAAAACAATCGAAATAATGCAATTTACTACTAATAATACAAAAGTATTATTATTCAACAAATCTACCTTTTCTTTTTTATTCATCTTTTCAAACCTATTCTCCTTAATTTTTCGTAGATGTCTAAAAAATAGACACTATACTAATTCAAAATATTCTTAACAAATGGGACCTTTTACTTCTTTACCCCCACTTTTCTTAATACTCTCTTTATAATTCCTTTCAATGTTCCATTTTCAAGCCGTTTGATTCTTTCTTCATGCCATTTTTGGATCTCCCATTGATGATTAATTGACTTTTCATGGCGTTCCAAAATTTCTCTGTCTTGATTAATAATATTTTTTATATTATCATTTAAATCTTCTTTATAATAATGGGAACTCTCTGCATGATTCTCTTCGTGCTCCATTAAGACTTCTGTGTATATTTCATCTGCCAACATTCCTAACTTTCTCAAGCATTCAGATTTTTCTTCTCTCTGCTTCAATAATGTTTCATCTTGAATAAGCCTTTGAAATTCATTTTCGAAGTATTGAACCATTTCCTTTATCGTAAATTTCTGTTCAATTCGGTTTCTGCAATTCAAAGATAATTCCTTCCATTTTTCTTCATCGGATAAAATCTCTACAATCGCATCTGTATATGCGTTTATTTCTTTATCAGAAAAATCTCTTGAATCAAAATGCTTATCCTCATCCAGCATAAATGGAATTAATTTTCCTACCGAACTATCTATTAGATCTTTTTGGCCTCCTACGTCTGCACTAACTACTGGGACTCCCATTGCACAGGACTCATATGCTGTTAACGCTAATCCTTCTTTAATACTGCATATAAGCGTAACTTTGGTATCTTTATAATACGGTCGTACTTCATTTTTAGAGCCTAAAAAATAAACCGTATTATCTAACTCCATTGTTTTTGTAGCTGATATTAATTCTTCTTTTTGTGATCCATCACCAATAACTACAAATGCAACATTTTTAATTTTCTTTTGCACCTGTTTCGCTATTTTTAACATTAAAAATGGACGTTTTTGTGGATGAAGGCGACAGATAAATAGTACAATCGGACGTTTTTCAGAAATACCTAATTCCTCATATAATATGCCTGAACGCACCTTACTTGCATCAAATTGCACTTCATCAATTCCAATATGTACTGTTTCTACAGATTCTGGATTTCGGTGAAACTGTTGAATCATAACATCTCTCGTTACACTATTGCAAACATATGTTTTTTCAACAATTTCCCCCATAATCGCGCTACTTCTAGCATGTCCGCCATTTCTCCAATACCATTCCTCCATATGAACATAATCCACAATTGCTAAATGCGGAAAGTTTTTACGAATCCATGGCAGTAAATAATATCCCTCGGTTGAATTACTCGCAAATAATATATCTATTTCTCTACTTTTAATAAAATAATCAATAAATTCCGGATAATCATTAGGAGATAAAAAATTTGGCAAATTAAAGATTTCAGGCGTTACTTCTCTGAATCTCTGCAACCAATCATTATCTCTTTCCAATGTCGTTATAATACTAACCTCAAATTTGCTCTTATCTAATCTAGTTATCAAATCTAAATTAAATTTATCGGCTCCTCCCATCACTAGCCACGGAAGTACAAATAACACATGAATCTTCTTATGTTCTTTATAAATACTTTCTACATCTTTAGATTCATTTATATTAGCAAATTCTTCATATGTAGTAATCGGATAGATGATCGGATCTTTCGGATTAATCACGAATGCGGCTTGTTCAGAAATAATCTTCTTATTTCTTTCCTTCTTTTGATTATCCGTATGAATAGATGCCATTCTTCCACTATTAAGAATTCTGTACCAATGTAAATATTCATTACGCAACTGCACGCATGAATAGCCTTTAGCCATCAATTTTAACCAAAAATGCCAATCCTCATCAAACGCTTCTTCTTTTATCGTATACCCCCCAACACTAAGTGCATCCTGTTTACGAATCAATGCAGAAACACTTAATGTATTCTGTGTTTTCATTCCTTCTGGATCAAATCTTACATCCCATAAATATTCTTTTTCTTGAAAACCCGTAGATGCCGTAAATGACCAACTTTTTTTAGGGTTCTTCATCAATGCCCAATAATTATATTCCAAACTCGTTGGCTCTTCTAAATCATCTGCATCTAATATGTAGACATATTCTGTCGTTGCTGCATTGATACCGTTATTTCGTGCCGCACTTGGTCCCATGTTATTTTGATGCAAAATCTTTATTCTAGGATCTTTTGACGCTAACTTTTCTAATAAGCGCAACGAACTGTCATCCGTAGAACCGTCATCCACAATAATCCACTCAAACCATGGAAATGTCTGATTCATCACACAGTTGTATGTCTGTTCAAAATAAGCTCCGGCATTATAAAAAGCTGTAATAATAGAGATTAACGGTTTTTGATCCATTTTCAATGGTCGTTCCCATAAATTTAATCCTGGCTGTTTTGTATAATCAAATTTCATTTTCATACTCTCTCCTAATCATCATTATTCTATGAGCATATCACTTTATAATTCTTTTAACCCACTCTCTCCTCCGACTCCCAATCGGCAGCACCTTATTGGCAATCTTCCGGATGCCCGCGTTCTGCTCCATCCTTGCGATTCTTGACAGTTCCGCTTCTCTCTCATCCATCAGGCATCGTTTCGTTTTTCTCAGGATCATCGGATAATACGGCGACAGCTTCGCATACTCCCAGAAATATTCCGCAAAATCACAGTCCACCACATCCCAAGGTTTCTGGTATCCAGCGAAATGGATCAGATACGGGCGTTTTCTCGCCTGTGTGTATGCTTCATAGAGCTGTCTCGGCGCCATCTTGAGAATGTCCATACGGCTGCGTCCAATCTCCTGCCAGTCCATCAGCGTGTTCCACTGCTGTGGCAGGTAAGTTACTCTGTTTTTGCACACGATGTTCAGGATATCCTGATCGTGACAGCGATAGGAATGGGTCAGTGCCATCTGAATCATATCTTCTGAACTCATCGTCCTGCGGAGTCCGTCCAGATCAAGAATCAGGACACCTGCCTGGAAATAGTCATACGGGCTATCCAGACCCAATATCTCGGTCGCATAGGTCTGCCAGTTGTTCTGGTTCAGATTCAGCTGTCCTGCCACATCGATGTCTTTTGCTGCCCCGATCACAGCTCCGTTCAGGTCGAAATCATACAGTTCTGCTACGTCATGATCGGCTACCATATCACAGTCCAGGTAGAGAATCTTGTGATAATTCGGCATGATTTCCGGGATGATCAGGCGGTAATATGTCTCTACGGACAAGTGCTGATCGACAAATAATTTGCCCGCATCGAAGTATTCACATACTCGGATGAAACGAATCGATATATTCTGTTTGTCCCTGGCTGCCATGGAAATCAGATGCTGATTTTTCTCAGAAATGTCGTTGTACAGAATAATGATGTCATACTCTCTCTCCGGTGAGGCATTCACAATCACCGAGCGGATCATGATGTCAAGATACGGTGAAAATTTATCGTTGGCAGACAGCACGATCGGCACGCCTGCCGGATAAACCGGCTCCAGAACCGCTTTCGGCGCTGTCTCTTTGAACAGGGTTTTCGGCAATTCTCCCGCCCGGATTCCCGGCTGGGTTTTCAGCCACTCATAGTAGATGCCGCAAAGGCGTTCTGCCAGATATCCCATCACCCGGTATTCTTCCACGCTGTACCAGGTACTGTCGATCCGCTTTTCTGTCTCAAAAAGGATGTCAAAGAGCCATGCACAGTAGTCTTTATAGATCTCTTTTTTCATGATGAACATATTGCACTCATGGGCGTTTTCGGACTGCATATACGAATCTGCTGTCTGTGCAAACGCCGGATATTTTTCTTTCAAAATCTGCAGGGTAATGTCGAGATCTTTCCGGTGCTGGAAAGGAACCATGCCATATTCATGGTATACATCCATCGTTTTTCCTTCTGTCTTAATGCGCGGATACCGGCGTCCGCGGACGCTGATCACGTCATATTTTGTGATCAGATCGCGCATAATCTCCGGCTGAAGTTTCATTTCCTCGATCGCTTCTTCTGAGATGCGGTCATAGGCAATATTCCCCCATCCATCGTCTTTGTTCAGAGACGGATCAAATGCCAGATAGCGGCGGTAATGGAAAAATCCATAGTAATCCGCCTCTTCGTTTTTCCATGCCCAATACTGTGCCGTCAGCTCACAGTATGTCTTATTCCGTTCGGAAATATTGTCTCCCTCATCGTCATGCAGCATCCCCGGAAGTTTTTTTCCGGAGAGTGCCGTTCCTACCTGAATCGGGTATAAATATGGGTTTTCCGGCACATAGGCCGGTTTGTGGCAGACCACATAGATCCGGATATCCGGGATCTGTCCTGCTTGTTTTTCCATGTATATTACATTCCTTTCATCTACAGCATTTTGCGGGATTTTTATGCGTTTTCCGGCAGATTCAGGCTTTCCATATAAGCATCGCAGACGCTCTCTGCCTCGCCCTGCATAACCACATTTCCCTTGTTCAGCCAGATTGCATGGTCGCAGAGCTGCCGCACGGTTGCCATCGTATGGGAGACAAAGAGAAGTGTCGTTCCATTTTCCAGCATATGATGCATGCGTTCCTGGCATTTTTCCTGGAATGCCGCATCTCCGACGGCCAACACCTCATCGACGATCAGTATCTCCGGCTGCACGATCGTGGCGATAGCAAATCCCAGGCGGGCTGCCATACCGGAGGAGTAGTTCTTGATCGGCATATTCATGAAGTCTTTGAGTTCTGCAAATTCGACGATCTCATCGTAGTGTGCATCCATGAATTCTTTGCTGTAACCGAGAACGGCACCATTCAGATAGATGTTTTCCGTCGCAGTCAGTTCGCCGTCGAATCCGGCGCCCAGCTCGATCAAGGGCGCGATACTTCCCTTTACCTCTACCGTGCCCCGGTACGGCTTCAGGATGCCGCAGATCAGTTTTAACAGGGTTGATTTTCCGGAACCATTGGTTCCGATGAGGCCCCATGCTTCCCCGCGTTTTACTTCAAAATTGATATCTTTCAGAGCCATGAATTCCTGAAACATGAGCTCCCGTTTGATTAGTTTTACAAAATATTCTTTTAAGTTATCGATGCGCTCGGAAGCCATATTGAAACGGACCGCCGCATTGGTTACTTTTATGATTGTATCTTTGTCCGATGCCATTTCTGCCTCCTAGATATATAAGATAAATTTATCCTGCGTCTTTAAGAACGCGCCCACTCCGACCAGAAGTGCGATACCTGCTGCCACGAATCCGGCGATGATCAGATACAAATCTGGCATCCGGCATTCCAGAACGATCTGTCTGAACTGCGTGATATAGAAGTACATCGGATTCAGGGTCATAACCAGTTTCCGCAGTGCCTCCGGAAGCAGGGTGATCGGATAAAATAATGGGGTCAGGTACATCCATGCGGTCAGTACTGCATTGTAAATATGCTGGATATCACGGAAGAATACACATCCCTGTGCTAACAGCATTCCCAGTCCCAGGCAGAACAGATATTCCTGCAAAAGAATCACCGGAATGAACAGGAAGAATACATTCGGGACTACCCGGCACACGATAAATACGATAATAAGTGCCCCCAGAGCAAATATCATATTTACAAAGGAACTTGTGATTTTGGAGACGGTAAATACATATTTCGGTACATACGTTTTTTTTAGCAGGGACGCATTTCCAATGATGGAAAAGATCGCCTGTGTGGTTGATTCACTCATAAAGTTATAAAGAGTCTGTCCGATAATCAGGTATACCGGGAAATTGGTAATATCCGACCGGAACATATTGGAGAATACAATTACCATGATAACCATAACCATCAGCGGATTCAGAATACTCCAAAGATACCCCAGAAAGCTCCGGCGGTATTTCAGCTTGATGTCTTTTGTGACAAGCTGCTGCATCAGGAAGCGGTATTTGTAAAATCCGCCCAGTCGTTTTAAGAACAAATTCATATCTTTTCCTCTTTCTTCGATTTTGCTTTTATTTCAAAAAAAAACCGCGCAGCAATACCCGCCGGAAACTTCCTGCCGGAAACAGACGGTTTAACTTACGCATATCTATTTTAATTTTTAAGTTGGTCGGTTTTAAACGAAACTCCCGTATATTCGATACTTCTTCCTCCTTTCCCGGTTCAGTATGATAGAATTTAAGATAAGGAAGCTCGGCACATTGTATGCCTTTCTTCCTCTGGTAAAAGTAAAAGATACCAAACAACCGCTCCGCAAGATAGCCATACAGCCTTGGTTCCTGCGGTTTGTTTATCTCTTTTCTCTCCTGCTCGAATGTATCTAAAAGTGTAAAAAGCCATTCCATATAGGTATGGAACAGCTCTTTTTTCATGATATACATATTCATATAATAGATATCTTTGGAACTCATATATGCCTTTGCCGAATCTGTATATTCCGGGTAAACCCGGTTTACAATCTCCAGCATATGATTCAGTTCTTCTGCTTCATGATACTGGCAGTACTGGCGGTATACCGTCGTATTGATCCGCTCCCGGTAAACGGTCAAAAGATCGTATTTCGCGATCTGTTGTACCATCCACTCGGCTTCCATCCAATATGGTGTCAGATCGTCCCAGACGGAATCCAGCTCTATATACGGATGCTGGCGTTTTCCAAGGATTCGTCCACTCGCCATCACGGGGCAGACCCTGTGAAACGTCAGATAGCGGCGGTAATGAAAGAATCCATAATAGTCGCAGTCTATATTTTTCCAAGCCCAATACTGTGCCGTCAATTCACAGTAATCCGGATTTTTCCCGGATATATTATCGCCCTCATTATCTCGATATGCCATATGTTCCAGACGTTTTTCCGTCAACGCCGTTCCCACCTGTACCGGATAAAAAATTGGATTTTCCGGTACATAGGTCGGCTTATGGCAGGCAATAAAAATGCGTATATCTGGTTGTTTTTCCATGTCTTATTTCCTGTTTATAGCTTTTTATTCCGTTATTGCTGTTCTTCTTTGACTCCTTCCGTACTTTCCTTCATCAGCATAATCTTCGGCGTCATGATAATCAGCTTCAGATCTTCCAGCACTGAATAGTTGCGTATATACGTCAAGTCCAGTTTCAGCTTGTCATAAGGGGTCGTGTTATATTTTCCATACACCTGCGCGTAGCCGGTCAGACCGGCTTTGACTTGCAGGCGGAAGGAAAATTCCGGTATCTCTTTTTCCAGTTCTGCCGCCAGCTCTGGGCGTTCCGGGCGCGGTCCAACGATGGACATATCGCCTTTTAAGATATTGTAGATCTGCGGCAGCTCATCCAGGCGGGTTGCCCGCAGTATCCGGCCAATCGGCAGGATTCTCGGATCGTCCTCGCTTGCCAGCCGTGCCTTTCCGTCCGCTTCCGCGTTCTGCACCATGGTACGAAATTTATATATCTGGAATTTCTTTCCGTTTTTTGTAAGGCGCGTCTGCTGGTAAATCACCGGACCGCCGTCGGTCATCTTAATACAGATTCCTACAATCAAAAAAATCGGAATCGTGATAACGATTCCGATGAGTGATCCGACGATGTCGATGATCCGTTTCATAATTTCCTGCTCAATCTGCAGTCCCTGATTATTCCGCGACAGAAGCAGCGGCGAATCAAACAGATTCAGTTCCACCGAGCTGCGAAGCAGAATGTCCGATATTTTCGGGACGCTGTATGTCCGGATATTCTGGCCGAAACAATATTTGATGATATAGTTTCGCTCATGAGCCGGTATATCTCCGACAATCACACTGTCGTATTTGGCGATCTCCGCTTTGATGCGTTCCGGTCCTTCGTGGTAGCTGACAATCTGACTGATTATGTATTTATCTTCCCGCGCATTCATTTTTTCAATCAAATGATAATCCGAGTGATCGCCGGAGATCAGCAGCAGCTCTCTCGGCGGGAACATGCCCCGGTACAGCCAGAGAAATGTCATCGTCCACGCGAGGATGATGACAAGCGCCCCTATCAGATTGACCACCAGTGGCGCCGGTGCCGTGAATTTCTTATCCTGCACGCTGATCTGGAAATACGTAATAATATTGGTGACTACCACCGCCAGTATCTGCGAGTAGATCAGATTGCCCCGCTTCAGGAGCGCTATCTTAAATCCGCCGTACAGCTGCATAAAGAAAATAAGCAGGAGTCCATAGATGAATATCATCATCCAGTTACCCCTGCGGAAGAACGGCGCCCAGATGATCTTATTGTACCAGTTAATCCAGATGACGCCATAGAGTCCTGTCAGAAGCGCGACCAATATCAGGGCAAATCCCAGCTTGATCAGGCGCTTGTATTGCTCAAATTGATTCATGCTTTTGTGTTTTGGTTCCTTTCTTTTACTTATCTTCCGGCAGACGGATTCCCAATTCTATCCTGCGCTTTTCTCCCAGAAGCTCGACCTCAACCGTCACGATCCGCTTGCGGATGCGCTTGCGTACAATCTTGTCCAGGAAGAAGGATAATGGTCCCTGGGCAGTTAGGATGTTGCCGTCTTCGTCGAGGGTGACAAAGGAGCGGCGGACAAGACATTCATCCAACTCCATCATCTGGCAGAGCAGTTTCTTCTCTTCTTCCCGAATCGACCAGAATTCACAGTCCGTCCGCAGGAGTTTGGAAAGCTTCGGGACCCGCTTTAACGCCAGAAAGAATTCCTCCGGCGTATCGGTGTCCGCGATGACATAGGATGGAAAGAGCGGTTTCTGGTAAGCCAGAAACTCTCCGGCATTGCGCCAGACGCATTCCTGCTCGATCACAAAACAGGCGCGGTATCCATTTCCTTTCAAAACGCGTTCGATGCATTCTGTCAGCTCCTGTTCCCTGCCTGTCTGTGTCTGGATCACATACCACATATCGCACTCTCCTTTGCACTTTCTCTGCTTTCAGGTGCACAATGGGTATGCTTCGCCATCCCGGAGCCGCCTTCTGGCTGCCCGGATACGATCTCGATCCATCCTATGTTCCATCTTTCGTCTGACCATGACATTGATCACAGGCAGCTTACTCCACGTGCTTTTGATTCTTATTCTGCGTCTCTTAACGCGCTTTCATGCGTCCGCATCCGGCACGCCCTGATTTTAGAGGATTTGTGCCTATGCGAAGTCTAGTTTATTATACTACGGTTTGTGGGGGGATTCAATAGAAGTTTGTGGGAAGGAATGTTTAGGAAATTCTTAAATTAATTTAATAAGATAAAAGCGGAGTTTTCACCCCGCTTTATCTACAGTCTTTGCACCAGGACTGGTTTCTAATTTGACCATTTCCCATTTTACGGAAACCAAATTCGCTGATTGGTTTTGGCTTATTACAATTCGGACAAATATGTACAGGCTCACTTCCATTGTATCCACTTGATTGAATTATTGGTCTATCAACATTAATATTATTTTTCTTATTAGCCGCCATTACAATACTCCTTTTTAACACATAAACTTCTTTTTATTTGCAAGAGATTACTATTCGATTATATATTTGATTTCCCCCCAAATTCATTTATCTTTTCATACTTAACATTTTCTAGCGAAATAGAACAATTTCCAGTAAAGTATTCATTAAACATTGTCATTTCTATCCCTTCTTTATGCTAGTAGAATTTTTAAAGTCTATAATCTTGTTTGGGTATTTTTGTGCATTATTAATATTGCTTTCTTTTATCTCATTTTCACAAGTTCTTTTATATCTTTATTTATATCATTTGCTCTGCCATCCGATAAATAAACAGCAATTGCTTTTTCTACCGCTTTATTTAAAGAATCGCCATCTTCTAACGCTTTAAAAGCCAGTTTTTTATGTAATTCTGGCTTAATCCTGACATTAAAAGTGCCTTTATATTCCTTTTCAGGTTCCTTTCCAACTTCACTGCAAAATATAAGGTAATCGTCAACTGCACAATGAAATTCTTTTTCTACATCCGCAATATTACTTGTTTGAAAATCCACATAATCATTGATTCCTTCAATAACTCCATCAAATCTCCGCTTTTCCCATTTCCCTCCCCTTCCCCCCTATGCTACAATACCCTTATCACACCACCCAAAGGAGGCTCTCACCCATGATCCCACAAACATCCGTCAACTGGACCGCATTTAACTACAAATACTCCACCAATCCCCAACACGCCTTCGAATCCCTCACCTACTACCTATTCTGCCATGAATTCCAGCAGCCCTATGGTATTTTCCGCTATTTCAACCAGCCCCATATTGAGACAAATCCCATTCATGTGGGCGATCGCTATATTGGCTTCCAGTCGAAATACTATGCGGACAGTGTTACCATGTCTTCCAAAGAACAGGAACTGATCGGTGCTGTCAAGGGAGCCGTACAGAGATATCCAGGTATTACAACGCTTTATTTTTATATCAGCCGTGAGTTTTCTCCCAGTTCTAAAAAGGACGATATCATGCCCTCCTATCAGAAAAAAGTGGAAGCAGTCGCTGAAGAGCTTGGCATTGAGCTTGTCTGGCGGGTTCCCAGCAATCTGGAAGCGCAGCTGATGCTGGATAAGCAGCTTACCATTTGCCGCAATGTGTTTTTTCAGGTGGACTCTGCCGTACAGACCTGCTGTGAAAATCTTGAAAAACACAAAAAAGAAATATTTGATCATATTCACACCAGTGTAAGATACAAAGAAAACGATATTACGCTGGAACATACACAGCTGAACCTTAGATCGTTTCTAAATTCAGCTATGTCTGTTTTGCTCATTGACGGAGCTGCCGGTTCCGGAAAATCGGCTCTGGTAAAACAACTTACGGATGGACTTACAAATGACTGCGCATTCCTCGCTTTTAAAAGTACCGATCTGGATGTGAATGATATCCTAAATTTTTTAACCCCTTATGGCGAATTAAATTTGGATGAAGTGATCGATGTATACAAAATGGCTGACACACGTGTGCTCTATATCGATGCAGCCGAAAAGTTTTTTGTTTGTGAATATCAGGAAACGTTTGAGGATATCCTGAACCGCTTTATGGCAGCTGGATGGAAAATCATTCTGACACTCCGAACCGCGTACCGGGATTCTTTTCAAAACTCCCTATTACACGGTAGCAAGGTTCAGACCTATCATGTCGAACCGGTTGACTCTGATAAACTGTCCACTTTATCCCATACCTATGGTTTTCAGCTGCCACAGGACAAGCGGCTGCTGGATCTGCTCTGTGCGCCTTTCTATCTGGGCTTATATCTGGCTCTGGGAAACCTCGAGGATGAATCGATGCGTTCTTTGAACCGTGAGGCATTCGAGGAAAAGATCTGGAATGATATCATCCGTAACAACCGGAAGCGGAAGGACAATCTGCCAACCAGAAGGGAAACGGCTCTTATTTCTTTGACCACGAAAATGCTTCAAAATGAGATTTATTATTATGAGATTCTCGCAGCGGATGATTCCGAGGCACTTTCTGAGCTGGAGAAAAGTGGTGTGCTGTTCCAGAGCAACGATGCCAGAAGATATTTGCACAGCCATGATGTATTTGAAGAGTTGGTTGTCAGCCATATTTTTACTGAACGCTACCGGCATGATACCCTGAATGAGCAGTTTTTTGCCGATTTCCACCCTTCTCTCCGCATCCGAAAGCTATTTCGCGGATGGCTGGCTGATTTTGCCGCTGTTCCAACCCATCAGGAGCTTATTTTCCACCTTCTCGACTGCGAACAGGTAGAGCGGATATGGAAAGATGAGATTCTCTTAACGGTTATCAGCACGGAATCTTTAAAAGAAGTTTATCAAAAGCTGACACAAAAGATGGCTGCAAACAACTATGAGCTGTTACGAAAACTTGCCATTTTAATCAACACCTGCTGCCGCGCCGCAGAGAACTGGGAACAATACTGGAGTACTGGAAATCTGATTCCGTTTCGCCTTTCCAAGCCGTCCGGCTATGCCTGGCAGGCTTTGTTTGCTTTTTTGTTAGAGCAGAAAGAAACAATCCTCTGGGATGAACGTCTGATTTCCACCATCATTGAGGTACTGGATTCCTGGACCAAACACCTCGCTCATGCCAAATCAGAAAATACCCGCATGGCGGGAGAAATCGGAGTATTTTTGTTTCAAAAAATAGCCAATGACAAGGATCTGCGGTATACCTTTGAAAAAGGGCAGGCAGAAAAGCTGCAGGATGTATTGGTAAATTCTGCATGGATGATTCAAGGACCCTTAAAATCCCTTTTTCAAATGGTAATAGACGAAAAAAAAGGCGATGAAAATCATCCTCCTCTTCCCCGTATGTATACGGACCTGGCAAAATGCGCTGTATCGGATATTTATCATTATGGAATGGTTCCAGCTGCAATGCCTGAAATCGCGCTTCATCTGATGGCAAAATTGTGGGTTCGCTCCAATATGACTCTTCGTACCCATTACGCACATCCTGACGTTGAAGAAGATTTCGGTTTAAATCCTCATCTGGACTTTTGGTACCAAACCGCAAGTGCTTATGCAACACCAATTATCCCATTGCTGCAAGCCGAACAAAATCTTGCAACTGATTGGTTAATTGATTTTTGCAATCAAGCTGGTAATTCCTACGCACATTCATCTTTAAATGAGGATTATGGGGAATGTACAAACATTACTATTTATGTAAACGATATACCTGTAGAACAAATTGCATCTGACCGACTCTGGAAAATGTACCGCGGAACTTCGGTTGGTCCAAATCTTCTGATTAGTCTCTTGATGGGGTTTGAAAAATGGCTTCTTATGGTTATCGAGCATTCAGAAACTCTTATTGTTGTTAATTATTGCCGCTATATCCTGCAGAAGTCCCGCAATATTATGTTAACTTCCGTGATCGTCAGCGCCGCAGAAGCTTATCCAGATAAATTATTTGAGATTGCCTGTGAGCTTCTGCGTACAAAAGAACTGTTTCATCTGGATTCATACCGCTTTACCGCCGAATCCTCAGCTTCCTTTTTGTTGACCGGAAAAGATCTTCTTGAAAAAGAACGGCTAGAAAGTAACCGGCTTCCTTTCAGGAAAAAACGTCTGGAAGAAGTTATTTTATCGTATCAAACAAATTCCAGCGGTCTTTCAACAGAAGCCTTCAATTTCCGAAAACAAACACTTTATCAAGCGATTGACCGAGCGGCTGCCGATATCGATACCTGGTCATCCAATGACAAATTTGCCTATTACCGGATGGATTTACGACATTATCAGGAAATTGTTGATGTTCGGGAAAATGAGCACGGGCAGACACTCTGTACGGTTCTCCCTGATTTTACAGAAGACATGAAAGCATTAAGCCAGAAGAGCGCTGCCGCCTATGAACCTCATCTGAAATATATGGATTTACAGTTATGGAGCGATTATAAATTCCACCATGACGTTAAATTCCGGGAATATAAAAAGTATGAGAATGTCCGCACCATTTGCTCAGAGCTGAACGAAATCTGGGCATATATGAACGCTGAAGTTCGCAATGAGGAACTCACTTCCGACGATATATCTGTGATCGTGCACCGCTTTACCGCGATCGCATCTTACACCAGTGCTGTTTTACTTCGGGATTTTAAGGAAACATTGTCACATGAAGATCGGACATTATGCGAATGTATCATTTTCTCTATTGCTGATTTATTTGCACACGCTTCTCACTTTGAAATCGTTCAGGCTGGAAATGGAATCGATGCGATTGCCGTTGGACTGGTTCTTTTAAGCAATGAAGATAATATAAACGCCATAAATGACGAAAATCCTCTGTGCCTGCTTCTTAAATTGGCACTGAATGACTGGAGTTACAACAGCCGTATCGTGAACGGAATCGCGTCAACCATCTGGGCGCACAGCCAGAATGCTGCGTGGCATTTCCTATATCTGTTTTCACTCCTCGCCGATTCATATGAAGACGCGCTTTTGAAAAATGAGTCATTTTCCAGCGATGACTTTTTCAAACAGAATGAGGATGTAGTTGCCTGTGCGCTTGCGAAAGACTCAGTTGATATAACCGACTTTGATTTTTCCAAGCTCCAGAATATGACGATTTTCACGCTTCTTTCCTTGGTCTCTCCCCAAGCAGCAGAGGCATTTAAATTCGCGGACGCAACAAAAGATCTTGTCATGGAACTTGTTTTTACAGATAACAGGGATTTACGCGCCGAACGCAGGGAGCTTTCTGGCTATACAATAAACTATGTTTCCTGGCTGGCAGATGTTCTGCTCCATTGTGAACAGACAAAGCAGACTAACCTGATCGATGCATTTTTCCAATATGCAGATTTGACTCGAAATGATAACTCAGGATATCTGCTCACCGAGCTCATCCGGATACAGGATATCAACGGGAAAACAGATGCTTTCTGGAATGTATGGGAATTACTGAAACCTCACTTTCTTGCATTAAGCAGCAAACCACAGGTTTCTTTTGATAACCGCCATCCTTATGGACTGGACAAGGTGATTATCAGCTATTTATTTGGCAATTCTCCCTGGAGATCCGATGTTCACCGATGCGCCTTCCTTCCAGAAGGAAACGCGGCTTTCTTTGACGATTTTATCGACAAATCAGGAAGTCTCAAAGCCCTGTTCTACGCGATTTCCCGGCTGCTCTATACCGTTGGGCGGGAACCTTATCTTGAAAACGGGATCGACTGGATGTATAAACTGGTCACGCGCGATCCTGACTGCCAGTTACCGCTTTATCAGCAAACCTTGTATTATATGGAAGAGTACGTCGGCCTTTTTGTATCACGCCATCGCATGGATTTCAGGAACGATGTGGAACTGGCTTTGAAGACTCAGACGGTGCTGGAGTATATGGTAAATCGAGGATCGCAGATTGCTTTTTTCTTGCGGGAGTTGATTTAAAATAAAGGGTACAAAGGCAAAATTCTATATTTACTTAGAAATACATATCGGACTGATAGCGAACTCAGTTGGCATCGCAGAACATAAGTTCTATAATTGGCTTGTTAGCATTTACAAATTACAGATTTATAAATATTACCTCGGAGGCCAATGCCATGAAAAAAATAGGTTTAACCATATATGCTTTAAATGTTTTTCATACTGGAAAGTATCACATTGAAAAGAAACATGGACAGTTAACTTTTATAGATATGCTTTCAGCTTTCTCTAAGCTCTAGAACAGGGCAGTTTTCCCGCCCCCGTTTTGGTCTTCCATGAAACGAAGGATGCGGAAGTTGGTTTTAGAAAAGCGAAAATAGAAAGCCATGCGGCTTTATTACACAACCGCACGGCTTTTCTCTTCCATCACCTATTTTTATTTGCAAACCCGGTTCTCCAACTGCCCACTCTGCACATAATGTGTATAGTAAGCCTTCAAATCGTCTCCAAACACTGCCGCCAAATCCGGGTTATTTGCCTTATATACACTGACATCGAAATTCTCCGATGCCCTGCGTCCTTCTGCCATACCGCACGTATAAAAATGCTCAAATAACTTTTGCGAATCCAAGCCAACGACCGACTGCAAATCTGGATTATTCATATAATAATAATTTGCATCAAACACCGGCTGATACATGTTCATCTGTTCCGCTACCTGATTCTGATTACCTGCGGACTGTGCCTGTGTCTGAGTCTGCGTCTGACCGGACGTATTTCCATTCGAAACCGCCCCATTCTTATACGGGCAAACTCCATTTGGATGAAGATGTGCCTCATGGCCGCCACAATGATAATGATAACTTCCCAGACCGCTCTTATTCTTGTAGTCATGATGTCCGCCCTGTGCATCCGTCCGTCCCGGATGCGCCTCAGCTGTAATCATCGTCATGTTTGAGACAGTCGCGAACGATGTCGTCAGCATCATGCAGGATAAAAGCGCAGTTCCAAACTTTTTAAAACGTTTCATAATAACTCCCCCTTGTAACTGTAAAATGAAATGCTCTCCAATTTAATTGTAACATTTCCATACAGAAAACACAAGAAAATTGCCATAATACCGCACTAATTCTGCCTTATAAAACCATGCGGTTGCCATTACACAGCTGACACATACTCTTCTTACTCACCTTCTTTCAAGGAAAACTCCTTAAGAAATGGAATTCCTCCATATACCCCCGCCAGATAATCCTTTTCAAATGATGCATCGGAACGCACCTTAAAGTCCGAAAGCGCACATAATTCCGAATGTCCCAGCTCGTCTTTCTGTACAAACCAAATCTGGTCCCTTCGGAAGAATTTTTTATCCATTAATGTCGTATCATGTGTAGTATAAATCAGCTGAGCCATTGAATTGTTATCATAAAATAAATCAATAAAAAATTTTAACAACAATGGATGTAATTTTACATTTAGCTCATCCATCACCAGTACATAATCATTGATAATTGCCATATGTGCATGGATAAAAAGCATGATACTCTTGATTGTACCTTCTGACTCATCGTATAAATTCAAAGGATATAATTCCCCATCCGCCCCTTTATGAAATGTAAAAAACAGCGTTTCTTTTTCTTTATAAGTAATATCCTTTATTCCAATATCTATTGCGGTAAGAAACTCTAATAACTTTTCCTTTTTTCCATCAATCACCTTAGGTAAAAGAGCATCTAAAAACCTTGTATCTTCATAGTCATCCGACATAAAAACCAGTACATCTGTAATTCCTGAATAAACCGTTTTAAAAATACCTGTTTTTAACTTGAGCTTATTAAAGAAAGATAACAATAATGTCTCTGGTGGAATTTGATCTTTATAAGCTTCACATTCTTTTCTAACGGACACCCCTAAATTTACTTTTTGCATCGTCCTCTCAAAAATCGTCACTTTACGGTTTATCTTTAAACTCTTTCTGTACAGCCATTCCATCACGATCTTCTCAGAATTGTACTCAAACCCATACTGATACTCCTCGTCCCGCAGAATCTGTACAATCTCAAATTCTGAATTACCTTTGTTCTCTTCAAAAGAAAATGGTTTACTGCATTTTTTGAGTACGGACTCAGCTCCGTCATCAACATTGTTCAAAGATTGGGAAACAATCCACCGAAAAAGCTGTAGTGCCCACACGAAATTGGACTTTCCGCTGGCATTGGCGCCATAAATAGCTGCTACCCGCAGGAATTTTTCCTTGGTATCTATATCAATCAGGTTCGACGGTGCTCTTTATAAGCGCTGATTGCTGTCATATCAAAAATCGTTTCTTCTTTAAAGGAAAGAACGTTTTTCATTTTAAATTGCACCAACATGTTTTGTACCTTCTTTTTATATAATATACAAATTTCTGATTTTTATATCAACATTTTTGTGATTTTTCCGTTATTTTATTGATTTTATGTTTCATAATTACTCTATCCGTCTCTCTCAATTACAAAAAAAATCAAGATTCTATGCCGGAATAGAATCTTGATCATCAATTAGCCGCGATACTTTTCGCGAGGGATTCGCAGGCAGAACACCTTGAGGCCATATTGTGAAGCCCAGATGCGCACGCCCTTACGAGTAATATATGGAGTATATACTAAGACATATTCCTTATCCATAAGGCGGTCACCTCCTTTTTTGAAGGTTCCTCTTGAAATCCCCGACAAAGTATGATACATTTAAAAATGTAAATACGTATCCCGGCATACTCGTCGGCAGAATTTGTGCTGCAACACAGATTCAAGAGGCAGAACACCTATGGGTGGTCTGCTTTTATTTTTCCAACTCTTCTTTTAAGTTGGAAATAAAAGTGGGTAACATGTTTTCAATGTAAAGTGTGATGAAATCTAAATCTTTTTCGGTCACATTCTGGGGAATGATAACCTTTGCCACAGAACCAGAAAGTGTTGGTATTGTAAAACAATACGCCGACGGCTCCATCGACGTCAGAACTTCCTCTTTGGATTCAGCGGTACTATTTTCACTAACCTCTTTAGAATCTTTAGAAGAACTTTCATCCTCAAAGGAGTCAATATCATTCTCATCTGATTCCAAAAGAATAATGCCGTTTTTCAGTATTCCTACCTGCTCTGCATTTTCAATGAATTTCGCAGCGGCAATATCCTTAGCGCTTTTCGTTAGATTGTATTCTAAAAGAAGTATATTACTAAGCTTATCTTGACTAGGAAGGGCCTGGTTTTCATATCTTTCCACGATCTTACGATATAGCGGAGCCGATAAAAAGCTTTCTACGATAGCGCGTCTGGTATCTAATTCATTAACCGGATAGACAATCCGCTTGGCAAGTTCTGTCAGTTCAACCGCTCCATTTGAACCTCGAATCAATCCAAACTGCTTTGCAGTACTAATCTTTGCCCGAAAGGAATTTGTCTTCACGCTAAATCCAAGAACACTTGCAATAGTATTGATAGATACACGCTTTCCACCGATTTTTACAATTTCATTAATGAAATCCACAATTTCTTTAATAGAAAACATGGGATACAGTGAACTTCTTTCCTTTATATTTTTTTCAGCCGACTGTGCCATCTGAGAATCTCCCTCCTTAAATCCACGTCTAGTATAGCATCTACCATCCACTTCGTCAAGACTTAAACTTAATTTGATTCTCAATGTGCTCAAAATTTGATTCTTATTTACGTCCATTCTCGTAAAAACTATGTTTTTTACATTGTAAATTTAAAATTGAGTGCACATATCATTAAAAAAGACCATATCATTTTTCTTATATTTTGCGAAACAGCATCTGTTGTCATTTGCTGTTTCACAAATTTCATTTTTTCCTTCTGCACTCCTATTTTTAACCTGATTCTCCAGGCATTCCATACACTTAATATATATAATTTTCGTATAAAAATAGGCTATTGCAAACACCTGCATCCGCAATAGCCCATTCTTACCTTCTACTATATTCGTCACTCTCCAAAAACTTAAAAGAGCTTTCTACCGCATATACTCCTGCTTCACCTTATGATCCACCACATGCCGCTTCGCCAGCTCTTTCGTCACATCCTCTACACTGATGCCCGCGTCTGCCATCAGAACCATGGCATGGTAACACAGATCTGCCAGCTCGTAGATCGTTTCGTCCTTGTCTTTCTTCGCTGCCGCGATGATAACCTCGGTACACTCCTCGCCGACTTTCTTCAGAATCTTGTCCAGACCTTTATCAAACAGGTAAGTCGTATAGCTTCCTTCCTTCGGATTCGTCTTACGTCCCATAATGAGGTCGTAAAGTCCCTCATAGGAAAACGGCGTGATCTCCTCGTTCTGGTAAACCGGATCAAAGAAGCAACTCTCCGCGCCCGTATGGCATGCCGGACCTTCCTTGACTACCTCGACAATCAAGGTGTCCTTATCGCAGTCCGCATAAATACTGGAAATATGCTGCACATTCCCGCTCGTCTCACCCTTTCTCCAGAGTTCCTGACGGCTGCGGCTGTAAAAACAGGTTTTCTTCTCACGAAGGCTGATCTCCAGACTCTCCTTATTCATCCAGGCCATCATCAGAACCTTTTTGCTATAATGATCCTGCACAATCGCCGGAATCAGACCTTTCTCATTAAACTTTAACTCATCAATCTTAAACGACGGCTCTACGCCTGCAATCTCGTTGATATTCTCACTCATATTTTTATCCTGCCTTATCACATAAAATTTTAATTACATCGTAACTGTTCAGTACCTTCACAGTCACGCGCAAAATTCCATTAAAAATTGCCTGCTGGCTCATGTTTTCGTACGATCAGCGCAGCGCCGACGCTCTCCTTCGTGCTCCACAGGAGAACAGGCATCCAAAAACTGTAGAAAACATCGCATACGCCGGTGCTTAGTGAGGTCTTTTCGAACTTAGCACCGCTGCGTAGGCGCAAGAGCGAAAGCGTTTTTCGGAAGTTTCTGGATGCCTGTTTTCCGTCCCTCTCACGAAAAAGCGCCGCCCTCAAACTTTTGGGAAATCTATGCGATTTAGATCAACCGCATCTCCACCCCATTCTCCGCCAAATACTGCTTGAGTTCCTTAATATTTACTTCCTTCCGGTGGAAAATACTCGCCGCCAGTCCCGCGTCGATCTGCGGATACTGGAAGAGGTCTAAAAAATCTTCTTTCTTTCCCGCGCCTCCCGATGCAATAATCGGCACATCGACACGCTTCGCGATCTCCAAAAGCATCGGAATATCAAATCCCTGCTTCACACCGTCCGTATCGATACTGTTGACCACCAGCTCGCCTGCGCCGCGTCTGACGCCGGATTCTGCCCATTCCAGCGCATCAATGCCTGTATCGACACGCCCGCCCTGCTTAAATACGTGGTATTCGTCTCCAACACGTTTAACATCCATCGAAAGCACCACACACTGATCGCCGTAGCGGTGTGCCGCCTCGGTAATAAGCTCCGGATTTTTGATCGCGCCGCTGTTGACGCTGACCTTGTCCGCGCCGCATTTTAAAACGCGGTCGAAATCATCCAGCGTGCTGATGCCGCCGCCGACCGTCAGCGGGATGAAAACCCGTTTTGCCGCCTCAGTCAGGATGTCGGTAAAGATTTTTCTTCCTTCTACACTTGCCGTAATATCATAAAATACCAGCTCGTCCGCGCCGCTCTGGTTGTAAAATTCTGCCATCTCGACCGGATCCGCCACATCCTGGATTCCCTCGAAGTTGACGCCTTTCACGACACGCCCGTTCTTTACATCCAGACACGGAATAATACGTTTTGAAATCATGCCGTTCCCTCCTGATTTCTTTTTCTGATTATTCATTCGAACGCTTCGAATGATTTTTTTGCCGCTTTTTATACGGCGCTTCTCCTAAACGGAATATTTCAGTGCTTCCTTTAAATCAATCGCACCCAGATACAGCGCTTTTCCTAAAATCGCACCATACACCTCATTTTTCAAGATCTCAATCTCCTTGAGGCTGCTGATTCCACCGGACGCCACGATATCCAGCCCTTCAATCTGCGATAATTCTTTATAAAGCTCCAGGTTCGTTCCCTGCATCTTTCCATCGCGGGAAATATCGGTGTAAATGACCGTTTTCACTCCCGTATCGCGCAGGCGGCGGCAAAAGTCAACGCCTCTTACCTCGCTCGTCTCAAGCCACCCGTGAGTCGCCACAAAACCATCCTTCGCGTCCACACCGACTGCAATTTTATCGCCGTATTTGCGGACCATTTCTTCGACAAATGGATAATTTGTGACCGCCACCGTGCCGAGAATCACGCGTCCGGCTCCGAGCGACAGGTATTTGTCGATGGATGCCTCGTTGCGGATGCCGCCGCCGACTTCTACAAATAATCCCGTTGTCTTAATCAGCTTCTCTATCGTGTCAAAATTTGCCAGCGCCGCGTCTTTCGCGCCGTCCAGATCGACCACGTGCAGGTTTTTCGCGCCCTGCTCCTTGAATCCCAGCGCCACCTTCTCCGGCCGGTCGCTGAATACTGTCATCTGGTTATAATCGCCCTGCACCAGGCGCACCGCCTTGCCGTCCCGCAAATCAATCGCCGGAAATAGCTCCATGTCCGTTTCCTCTCCATAACTGTTTAAATCCAATCTACAAGCCTGAAAAAACAGTTACCTTTCTTGTTTTTCTATTAATTATATCTCCGAAAACGCCTTCAGAATCCGCAGTCCCACTTCCCCGCTCTTCTCCGGATGAAACTGGCAGCCCATGACATTTTCATTTGCCGCGGACGCCGTGACCGGAATGCCGTACTCCGAGGTTGCCAGCAGACTCTCATCACAATCTTTTCCATAGAAGCTGTGGACAAAGTAGACGTAATCGCCCTCTTTGCTGTATTTAAACAGCGGATGCTTCTTTCCTTTTTCCGTCAGATGCAGGCTGTTCCAACCCATGTGCGGCACTTTTAGGTTTGCCGGAATGTCTTCTTTTAAGTCTGCCATCACGCCCGGAATCAGTCCCAGACCCTGATGCTCGCCGTATTCATAGCTTTTATCAAAGAGAAGCTGCATTCCGAGGCAGATTCCCATGATCGGTTTGCCTGCTTTTGCTTCATCCAGCAGCGGCTCTGCCATTCCGGATCCGCGCAGTTTCGCAATCGCATCGCCATACGCGCCGACGCCTGGTAAAATGATGTGATCCGCTTTTCTTAAATCTTCCGGATCGCGGCTGACTTTATTTTCCAGTCCCAGGTAACTGAGGGAGGAACTGAGGGAAAACAGGTTTCCCACGCCGTAGTCAATAATTGTTATCATTTGCAGCCTCCTATATCAATTCATGTATGTTCCCGCAGTCAACGCAGGAACCTGCTGAATCATTATAAACCTATTAAATAGATTTGTTATACTTACTTTTATCTTAGATCATAATACCCCTTTTGTCGATGGAATCTCGTCCCGGTACTTCTCATCGATCGACACCGCCTCGCCGAGCGCGCGTCCCAGTCCCTTGAACATCGCCTCGATGATATGGTGGCTGTTTTCGCCGTGGAACATTTTAAAATGCAGCGTCATCCGGCTGTTGGAGGACAGTGCAATCATAAATTCCTTTACAAGCTCGGTATCAAAATCGCCCACTTTTTCGGTCGGAATCTCCACATCCATGACCAGATAGGAACGTCCGCTTAAATCGAGCGCCGTCATTACCAGTGTTTCATCCATCGGAAGCAGGAAACTGCCATAACGGCGGATGCCCTTTTTATCACCCAGCGCCTCTAAAATTGCCTGTCCCAGGGCGATTCCGATGTCCTCTGTCGTATGATGGTAATCGACCTGCGTATCTCCGTCACATTTCAATGTGAGGTCAAACCGTCCATGTCTGGCAAAGAGCTCCAGCATATGGTTTAAAAATCCGCAGCCCGTATCGACCTGATATTTTCCCGTTCCATCTAAATCAATCGACAGGCTGATTTTCGTCTCTGCCGTGTTTCGTTCTAATGAAATCTTGCGTTCTCTTGACATTTCTGCCAGCCTTCCTTTCTTATTCACAGCTGCCCCATCTACAAAAACCATGCTGCCAGCATTTTCATACGGTTCCCACAGTAAATGCGTGAACCTATTGAATTCCAGCCTATCTTACAACTGCACTTCTCGCCGCTTCCACCAGCTTCTTCGTCTCCTCAACAAACGTTTCCATCTCTTCCTCGGATCCGATGGAAATGCGGACGTAATCTTTGATCCGCTCGCTGTCCCAGCGTCTTACCAGGATTCCTGCCTCGCGCAGTCCGTCAAAATAGACTTTTCCCGGCATATCGCCGCTCTTGGCAAAAATGAAGTTGGTCTTCGAATCCAGCACAGTAAATCCAAGTGCCCGGAGCGCCTCGGTCGTTTTTTCACGCGTTTTGCAGATGCGCCCGGTACATTCTTTCGTGTAGTCCCAGTCGCGCATCGCCGCCGCGCCAGCCAGAATCGACAGGCGGTTGACGTTATACGGGTTAAAACTGTATTTGATCCGGTTCATATCCGCGATGAGTTCCGGGTTTGCGATGGCAAATCCGACGCGCGCGCCGGCTAAGCTGCGGGATTTGGAAAAGGTCTGGATAATCACCAGATTTTCGTATTTCGGAAGCAATGATACACACGATTCGCCGCCGAAATCCACATACGCCTCATCCACCATCACAACGCGGTCCGGGTTGGACGCCGCTACTTCCTCAATCGCAGAAAGCGGCAGGTTCATGCCTGTCGGAGCGTTTGGATTGGCGATGATCACATTATTTCCGCAATTTTTATACGGTTCGATATTTAAGGTAAAATCTTCCTCCAGCGGAACTACCTTGAACGGGATTCCATAGAGCCCGCAGAGTGCCGGATAAAAGCCATACGTCAGATCCGCGAACTGAAGCGGCGCGTTCTGGTCGCAGAATGCCCGGAATGCAAAACCTAAAATCTCGTCGGAACCATTGCCCGCGATGACCTGGTTTGTTCCCACGCCGTAGTGGTCGGCGATCGCCTCGATGAGGACGCGCTCTTCCGGATCCGAATAAAGGCGTAAATTTGCAAGTTCCAGCGGCATAATTTTAGAAGAATTTACCTCATACCCCGCCAGAATCGCCTCCGCAACCTTCGGGCTCGGCGGATACGGGCATTCGTTTGTGTTCAGCTTGATAAATTTCCGCCCCTGCGGCTGCTCACCCGGTGTATACGGAAGAAGTGATTCGCTTGCTTTGCTCAAAAAACGGCTCATGTCTGCCTACGCCTCCTTTTTATCTTCTGCTGCGGTTTCTTTCTCCGCTTTCTCTTTTGCTTCTTTTTCTTTCTTTTCCTGTTCCTTTTTCTTCTGGTGTGCTTCCACCGCGCCCTTCAGCTTCTCCGCCATCTCGGTGATCTGCTTGTTTTTAAACTCAAAGCTGCTCTTGTTGGCGATGAAACGGGCGCTGATCGGCAGGAACTCTTCCAGCACTTTCAGGTGATTTTCACGGATCGTGCTGCCCGACTCTACAATATCCACGATGACGTCCGAAAGTCCCAGAATCGGCGCCAGCTCAATGCTTCCGTTTAATTTGATAATATCAATATCGCGTCCCAGCTTCGCGTAATGCTCTTTCGCAATATTCGTAAATTTCGTTGCCACGCGCACCGGTCGGTCTTTGTCCTCGACGTAATCCTCTTTTCCAGCCACGCACATCCGACATTTTCCAAGTCCCAGATCGAGAAGCTCGTATACATCCGGGTTGCTCTCCATCAGAATGTCTTTTCCGACGATTCCGACGTCTGCCGCATGGTGCTCAACGTAGATTGCCACATCACTCGGCTTTACGAGCAGGTAGCGGACACCCGTCTGTGGGTTCTCAAACACCAGTTTTCTATTTTCGTCGTAAATACTCTTGCAGTCATATCCGACCGACGCCAGAAGCTCATACACCTGATCGCCCAGTCTTCCCTTCGGCAGTGCTATGTTTAACATCTCGCGCCCTCCTTTCCATTCTCCTGAAAGGCAGTTTCCCGGTCCTCTTCCAGGGAAAGACGTCCGTCATACCGGTACAGATAGCAGTAACGCAGATCCTCCGGCACAGCTTTCTCCACCCGCACACGCAGTCCCTGACGGCGCAGGCTTTCAACCGCCTGGCACAGGCGCACTACATCGACATCCGGCTCATAGAGCACCAGCGCATCGACATCGTAGCGGATGCTCTTTTCCGGCAGGCGTTCCAGCTCTTTTAAATAGATGGCAAATCCGATCGCATCGGCTTTCTTTCCTAATTTTGCCATCATACCGTCGTACTGGCCGCCGGAAAGAACCTGGCGTGCCAGACCGTCTAAAAATCCCTGGAAAATAATACCGTTATAATATTCAATGTCATTGATCATCGAGAAGTCCAGCCGCACCTTGTCAAGCTGTCCGCCCAGTCCCATCACCTCCAGAACCTCATACAGGCGGGATAAAAGTGCAACCGCCTCCTTCATTTTCGGCGTATCCGCGATCGCACCTGCCTCTGCCAGCACCCGCCCAAACTCTCCGTACAGCCCGGAAACCTTCATCAATTTCTCTGTATCGCCCTCCGGCAGTGCCAGATCCGCGCACAGTTTTTCCAGCCCGCTGCGGTTTTTCGTCCGGATCAGCCCTAAAATGATATCTTTCTGATCGGCATTGACCGGAAGCTCTTCCATCAGTCCCACCACGAAATCCATGTTGGAAATCTTGAGCACATAGTCCGTCTCAAAATCCGCCAGACTCTTTAGCGCCAGCGCCAGCACCTCCGCGATCACGCAGTCATCCACGCCGCCCATGCACTCCAGTCCCATCTGGCTGATCTCTTTGTAAGTGTGGCTTTCCTTGCTCTCACGGTACACACTCTCCAGATAATAGACCTTCTCGCACGTATTTTTATCTGCCTTGGTGTTCTTCGCGATACTCAACGTCACGTCCGGCTTGAGAGCCATCAGGCGTCCGTCCAGATCCGTAAATGTCGGCACATTTTCCCCCAGCAGGAAACTTTTATTCGCTGCATACAAACTATATTCCTCAAACCGCCCCATCCGGTACTTGCGGTATCCATAGCTCTCATAAAGACCTCTCAGGCGAAGCGTCGCCGCCTCCGCCCTCCGAAGGCTCTGAATCTCTAAATTCATGCTCTATCTCCTCTCAACTGCCGCCGCAACCGCCCCGCCTCAACAAAATCTGCCGGACAATCACCCGCTCGTCTATATCCTGCCGTTATAGCTCCCATCACTTTTGTTTATCTTGCTATCATGGTAGCGTACTAAAGTGTTTTCTATATACTATCATTCCTTCTTAAAAAAAGCAACTACTTTTTTAGAATACTCACACTTTAATTAAAAGAAAAACTCGGGGCGTGAGAAATGTGCGCCCCGAGTTTTTCCACCTCGACTCTATTCTTTTATAACCTTCTCCAAAATCGGCCCCAGAATCTCCGTCCAAGGCGTATACGCATCCTTTTCCTCCAGATGCGTCAGCGCCATCCAGTTCAGTCCTCCCGGTGTCATTTCTCTGGCAAGGTCTTCCAGATCCCCGTCCCACGTCGCTGCCTTGCGGGACAGCGCCCCAGTAAATTCGGTGATGTATGCCCGTGCGGATGGCTCATCCAGCCCGTTTCTCTCACACCACTGGATAATGACGGTCAGAAGCATATAGTAAGCGCTCATCAGGCCCGTCGTGCTCCTAAGGATCGCGATCTGCTTCGGCGTATCGACCGGAACCGGCTTGCCGACGTGACTCATCAGATCGACTACCTCCGGGATATCCGGGTAAATCACCACCGGTCCGAATCGGTTCGCTGCGAAGGTCAGAGGCACAACATCCGCCAGAATCTCTCTCGGTCCAAACATTTCCTCGATGCGCTTTAAGCTCAGCGTTGCAACCAGATTGATAAACTTCTTCTCCGGTCCGATATGAAGCGGTTTTAAGATATCTTCCGCCGCCTTCGGAAGGAGCGCCGCAAAGACCCAGTCCGACCGATCCACAACTTCCTGGTTATCCGCCGCGACCGACACGATCTCCGGGTATTTCTCATGCAGCATCTGCGCCCGTTCTTTATTTCTCGGCGATACAACGATCTGCAGATTCTCCATTCCGCTCTCGCAGAATCCAGTCACGACGGACGTCGTAATGATTCCCGTTCCAATAAATCCCAGTTTCATAAACTTCTATCCTCTCTTTCTCCTCTCCGTTTACCCGAAATTTTTCCAGACGATTCCGAGCGAACTTACCTGATAGTTACTCCCCGATTTTATTCATATACACAGTATACAACCAGAAACACATATTTTCCAGCATCCTACTCATATCTCGGCGCACTTTTCCGGTTCTTCATCGTAATTCCTCCCTCAACCTTCGCACCCCACTTTGATCAGGCGCCTTATTTTATCGTTCATATTCTCCTTGCCATTTTCTTTGAAATTGTCCACTTCCGCAAATAAAGCGATTGAAATAAGCCATCTCCTCATCTTTATTCAATCTTAATACGTCGTAAATCTCCCTTATCCGCTCTTAAAATCTCCAGCTGTATAATATGACCATCACAGAAATAAGGAGCTGTCTTTATGCCTGAAGAGATTATTCGACGAAAGCGCCGCCTTTCGTCTTTTCAAATTATCACATTAGGGTTTGCCGGGGTCATTCTACTCGGAGCGCTACTGCTGATGCTGCCGATCTCCACGACTGGAGAGAATATTACTCCATTCAATGAAACGCTGTTTACTGCGACCTCTGCCGTCTGCGTGACAGGGCTTGTAGTGCAGGATACAGGCAGCTACTGGTCAACCTTTGGGCAGGTGGTTATTCTGGCACTGATCCAAATTGGTGGTCTTGGTGTCGTAACCGCAGCAGCATTGTTTGCGCTTTTGTCCGGGCGAAAAATCTCTCTGATGCAGCGCAGCACCATGCAGGATGCAATTTCAGCACCAAAGGTCGGCGGAATCGTCCGTCTGACACGCTTCATCCTGCGAGGGACGTTTCTGATTGAGCTGCTGGGAGCGCTTGCCGTGCTGCCGGTATTCTGCCGGGACTATGGATGGCGCGGCATCTGGATGGCGGTATTTCATTCCATATCCGCTTTTTGCAATGCCGGGTTTGACATTCTTGGGACAGAAAGCAACCGCTATCCATCTCTTACCGGCTACGCGGACAGCCCGGTAATCAATATCACGATTATGCTGCTGATCGTGATCGGCGGTATTGGATTTCTGACGTGGGATGACATCTTTGAAAACAAGTGGCGGTTTCATCGCTACCGAATGCAGAGCAAGGTGATTCTGGTCACGACAGGTTTTTTAATTTTTCTGCCTGCTATGTTTTTCTTCTTTTCAGACTTTTCCACGCTTCCCGCCGGAAACCGGCTGCTGGCATCCTTTTTTCAGTCTGTTACGCCGAGGACAGCGGGCTTCAACACGGTAAATCTTTCCACGATGTCCGGTGCATCACAGGGCGTAATAATCCTTTTGATGCTCATCGGCGGTTCTCCAGGTTCTACAGCAGGCGGCATGAAAACAACGACACTGGCGGTTCTGCTTGCCAATGCCACTGCAACCTTCCGCCAGCGCGATAATGTCCAATTTTTCGGACGCAGAGTCGATTGCAGCGCCGTCAAGACCGCCGCGACCATTCTGACGATGTACTTGATGCTGTTCTTTGGCGGTGCTGTCTTTATCAGCGCATATGAGAATCTTCCGCTGTCTGCCTGCCTGTATGAAACGGCATCGGCGGTCGGGACGGTGGGATTGACACTTGGTATTACACCGCAGCTGCACATTCCATCGCAAATGGTGTTGATCACGCTCATGTATCTGGGCAGAGTCGGCGGTCTTACCCTCATTTATGCGACATTTTCCAGCAAAAAAGTGGGGAATGCAAAGCTGCCGCAGGAAAAAATCACGATTGGATAAGGAGTCTTTTCACATGAAAAACATTCTATTGATTGGCACAGGCCGCTTCGGACGGCATATTGCAGTACAGCTTTCTCAGCTGGGGCATCAGGTCATGGCGGTCGATACAAACGAGGAACGAATCAATGATGTGCTGCCATATGTCACCAACGCACAAATTGGCGACAGTACAAACGCGGAGTTTCTTCGCTCTCTTGGCATCGGAAATTTTGATGTCTGCATCGTGACCATCAGCGGGAACTTTCAGAACTCGCTGGAAACCACCTCGCTGCTGAAAGAGCTGGGGGCGAAGTGCGTGGTGTCGCGTGCCGAGCGTGATGTGCAGGCAAAGTTTCTGCTTCGCAACGGTGCCGACCAGGTAGTCTACCCGGAAAAACAGGTGGCAAAATGGGCAGCGATCCGATACACTGCCGACCATATTTTCGACTACATAGAGATCGACGAGCAGCACGCCATTTTTGAAGTAGAAGTTCCGGCCGGGTGGATCGGCAAAAGCGTTGGCGAACTGAATATTCGCAGAAAATATGGCATTAACATTCTCGGCATCAAACACTCTGGAAAAACCGACGTTTCCATTACGCCGGATACGATGCTGTCCGGGGAAATAACGATTTTAGCGTTGGGCGAATACAAAGCGCTGCAAAAGTGCTTCCGAATCTGAATGGACGGTGAGGGTATATGGAAGATAGCGTTTTGATCGCTGGGACGGCGCTAATGTTCCTGTTCGGCTGGTTTTTGATGAAACGGCTGGATCGCTTTCTGGACGAAAATCAGAAGCACATCAAAGAATCATCCGAACAACAGCAGGCTGAACCGTGCGTGCATCTGGTCGGAAATATTTCTCCTGACGAACTTGAGGAAACGTTTTCCCGATTTCGCAATAGTCATGCCCATGTAGAAATCGTGATCTATGATTCAGAGCAAATTTCTTTTCCGGACAACGAATCCGATTGGGCGCAGTAGAAACCTCCACATTTTGGTGCTATAATATTGTTTAAGAGGGGGTGAAAATGTGCAGAATAAAGGAAGCGAAATGCCAAAAGAGCATATTCTTGTGTGCCTGTCCTCGTCTCCATCCAATGAACGCATTGTACGAATGGCAGGGAAAATGGCACAGGCATTTTGCGCCAGTCTTACCGCACTTTACGTGCAGACCCCCGGAGACGCTGATATGAACGCGGAAGATACCGTCCGTTTGCAGGCGAATATGCGTCTGGGGCAGCAGCTTGGCGCAGAAATTGTCACAACGCATGGTGAAGATGTGGCGACACAGATCGCGGAATATGTGCGGCTCTCTGATGTGACCAAAATTGTGATTGGGCGAAGCGGCGTACAGCGGCGGCATTTCTGGAGCGAATCGACGCTGACAGAACAGCTCATTACGCTTGCACCAGAGGTAGATATTTATATTATTCCGGATGTGGAAGCCTATAAGAACTGCCGCAGAAATCAGCCGCTTACTATCCGCCCGGCGTTTCCGACCGCCCGGGAACTACTTCTGACCATCGGAATTCTGGCAGTTACGACGGTCATCGGATGGATCTTTCTGCGGCTCAGCTTTGCAAATGACAATATCATCATGGTTTACCTGCTGGGTGTGCTTCTGACTTCCACTTTTACCAGCGGATATACCTGCGGTGTGCTGTCCGCTTTTTTGAGTGTCCTCCTGTTCAATTATTTTCTGACGGAACCCCGGCTGTCTTTGGCAGCCTATGGCAGCAAATACCCGATAACCTTTGCCGTCATGTTCGCGGCTGCACTTTTGACAAGTACACTTGCGGCCAAGCTCAAAGCCCACGCACAGCTATCCGCACGGGACGCTTATCGCACGAAGCTCCTTTTTGATATGAACAGACAGCTCCAAAAAGCGGAAACGCCGGAGGAGGTCTATCGGATGACCGCGACGCAGATACAAAAGCTCATGCAGCGAGACGTTCTGATTTACCCGGCACAGGGCAACGCTCTGCTGGATGGGAACATTTATCCGGCTGACGGAAGTAGTCCATACAGCATCCCAGATACCGACCGGGAACAGAACGTGGTTCAATGGGTCTGGCAAAACCGCAAGCGCGCCGGAGCAACGACGCAAAACTTTCCAAAAGCAAAACGGCTGTATCTTGCCATCCGTACCGGGCAGCAGATTTACGGTGTTGTCGGGATTCCGATGGAAAAGCAAACGCAGCCTGACGCATTTACATCCAGCGTTCTGTTCTCCATCCTCGGCGAGTGCTCTCTGGCGCTGGATAACCTGCGAAATGCCAGAGAAAAGGAAGAAGCTGCCGTTCTTGCAAAGAACGAACAGCTTCGCGCCAATCTTTTGCGTTCGATTTCTCATGATCTCAGGACACCACTGACCTCGATTTCCGGCAACGCAGATACGCTGCTGCACAGCTATGACGTGTTGGATGAGCAGACACGGAAACAGATTTTTACGGACATTTATGACGATGCACAATGGCTGACGGGGCTGGTTGAGAACTTGCTTTCCATTACGAAAATTGTAGACGGCAGCGTAAAGCTGCACCTTTCTGATCAGGTCGTGGATGACATCATATCGGAAGCACTCAGGCATATTGACCGAAGAGCGGCAGAACATCACATCGCAGTAGATTGCGGAGACGTACTGTTGCTGGCACGGATGGACGCAGGACTCATCATGCAGGTGCTCATCAATCTGGTGAATAACGCAGTCAAATATACTCCAGTTGGCTCGAACATCCGGATCACGGCAATCCCGCGAGAAAATATGGCTGAAATATGTGTCAGCGATAACGGTCCCGGTATTCCGAATGAACTGAAGGAACGTGTTTTTGAAATGTTCTTTACTGGGGGCAATCCAATTGGCGACAGCCGCCGAAGTCTTGGACTTGGACTTACGCTCTGTCAAACTATTGTCCATGCACATCATGGTGAAATGACGTTGAAAGACAATTCGCCGCATGGCTGCATCTTTTCCTTTACAATACCACTTAGTGAGGTGAACTTAAATGAATAAGCCGCTCATCCTCGTTGTAGAAGATGATACCCCGGTGCGAAATTTAATAACGATGACACTAAAAACTCACGAATATAGGTATCTTTCGGCGCAAAACGGCGCAAGTGCCGTGATGGAAGCGCTGTCTCACAACCCGGACATTGTACTGCTTGATCTGGGGCTGCCGGATATGGACGGCGTAGAAGTCATCCAAAAAATCCGGTCGTGGTCGAATATGCCGATCATTGTGATCAGCGCCAGAACAGAGGATTCCGATAAAATCGGGGCACTGGATGCTGGGGCGGATGATTATCTAACCAAGCCTTTTTCCGTGGACGAACTGTTGGCACGACTGCGGGTGACGCAGCGGAGACTGTCGATGATGAAAACAGACTCCGTGCAGGATTCTCCGATTTTTACGAATGGTGCGCTGAAAATCGACTATGCGGCAGGCTGCGCATATCTTGACGGCACAGAGCTGCACCTGACACCCATCGAATACAAGCTGCTGTGCCTGCTCTCCAAAAATGTTGGTAAGGTTCTGACACACACCTATATCACGCAGCAGATTTGGGGCAGCAGTTGGGAAAACGATATCGCTTCTCTGCGGGTGTTCATGGCGACCCTGCGCAAAAAGCTGGAACGCGGAAAAGACGGGCAGCAATACATACAAACACACATCGGAATCGGCTATCGGATGCTCCGCATCGAGTAAGTAATTCCTGAACTGAACATTCATGACTGAATGGAGTAGATTTCTTGTGGTCATTCCATTCTGCCCCAAATAAGCTGACCATCGTTGAAATAGCGAGGACTTGAAAGTCCTCGCTATTAGCATACATCGTCTTATATATTATATCTGTTTTTCCATCTTCGTTTTTGCTGCTTTCCCTACTTTCTAGCACACTCCCCATCAAGCCCCAAAAGGATTTTTAATCCATGATCCAGCTGCGGCAGAATGTACTCCAGACACTCCCGCACTGCCTTCGGACTACCCGGCAGGTTGACGATCAGCGTGCGTTTACGGATCCCACTTGCCGCTCGGCTTAACATCGTCCGCTTTGTAAATTGTAAGCTGTATGCCCGCATCGCCTCCGGGATACCCGGAACCATCCGTTCCGCGACCGCCAGCGTCGCCTCCGGCATAACGTCGCGCGGAGAAAATCCCGTTCCGCCCGTTGTTAAGAGCAGATCGGCCTTTCCCTCATCGCAGATCTCCTTCATCGCCTCTTCCAACATCGCCTGGTCGTCCGGCAGCACCTTCTGCCAGACCACCTCATAACCAGCCTCTCTCACCATTTCTGCGATTACCGGACCACTCACGTCCTCCCGTTTTCCCGCGTACCCGGAGTCACTGGATGTAATAATTGCTGCTCTCATTGTTTTCCCACCTCTCTTTGATCTCTTTCCTACGCTTCTTCCAGAATCTCCAGATTATCTCCCTCTTTGATCACGCCGCCGTGCAGCACCTTCGTAAATACGCCCTCCCGCGGCATGATACAATCGCCCATCGCCTGGAAGATCGCGCATCCATGGTGGCATTCTTTTCCGATCTGTGTCAATTCCAGCACGACGTCGTTGCATTTAAATTTTGTCCCGATCGGGAGCGTCTTGAAATCGATTCCTTCCACGACCAGATTTTCACCGAACGCGCCGTCCTCGACTTTCGCACCACGCGCGCGGAATTCCTGAATCCGGTCATATGAAAGAAGGCTGACCTGACGGTGCCATTTGCCCGCATGGGCGTCACCCTCGATTCCATAGTCCTCGATAAGACAGACCTGATGGACATTTTTCTTCTGAACACCTTTGATTTCACTGGTACACGTTGCGATTACTTTTCCCATGATTGTTTCCCCTTTTCTTTATCCATAAATTTTCCGATTTCATATTTCATATACGATATTTCACTTGTAACATTCCGCCGGCTCACACTTTCACCGCAGAAACCATAATCCTCACAAACACCCTGCTTATCCGCCTATCTGGGACATTCCCCGGTGTTCCCGATCCGTAAATTCCGTCTTTTTCTCAAAATTATGTCCCTTCGGCTTTTCCGCAAGCGCCTGTCCGATCGCCCGGCGCAGGTCTTCATCGGTACCGCCGCCGCGCAGAATGGTCTTTAATTCTACCCCATTGTCATACTGGAGACAGGTCTTTAAGAATCCTTCTGAGGTCAGCCGGATCCGATTGCATTCGGAACAGAATTTATGGCTGACCGCGCTGATAAAACCGATCCGCCCCTGAAAGCCAGGGACTGCGAAATAATGGCACGGGCCATTTCCTGCCACGTCCCCGCACGGGGTAAAGGTTCCAAATGCCTCTTCCAGCGCATGCTTCAACGCATCTTCTTTCACAAAGGCAAACTGCGTTCCCATGCCGATCGGCATCATTTCGATGAAACGCACGTGCACGTTATGGTTTTTCGCCAGTTCCGCCACCTCTAAAAGCTTTTGCTCCTCGATCCCAAGCACCGGCACACAATTTATCTTGATCTGCATCCTGCCTTTCTGGATCGCCGTCCGAAGGCCGCGTCTGACCGCTTCGATCTCATCCCGGCGTGTGAGCTGCCGGTACACCGACGCATCCAGCGTATCCAGGCTGATCGTGACTGAATCAACCCCCGCGTCCGCCAGCGCATCGTACATTTCTTCTAATAAAACACCGTTCGTCGTGATCGTCAGGCTCTTGATTCCCGGAATCTGTTTTAACGCTGCTGCTAACTCCGGCAGTCTCCGGCGCACCAGCGGTTCGCCTCCGGTCAGCTTGATTTTCTGAATGCCGTTCTCTGCCAGAATCTGACAGACCCTCTCGATCTCACCAAACCGCAGGATCTCTTCATGTGAAATGCTGCAGACGCCTTCCTCCGGCATACAGTACACACAGCGCAGGTTGCATCGGTCGGTCACGGAGATCCTGACGTAGTCGATCGTTCTGCCGTATCCGTCTATCATCGCACAAATTCCCCGCTCTTTCCTCCCGATTTTGCATCGAGATGTATCTCTCCGATCTCCATCCGCTTGTCGATCGCCTTGCACATATCATAAATGGTCAGAAGCGCCACGCTGACACCGGTCAGCGCCTCCATCTCGACGCCGGTCTTTCCTTCCAGCTTCGCAGTACAAAGTGCCTTGATCGTCAGCTCTTTTTCATTCACCTCAAAATCCACGCTGCATTTCGTGATGAGAAGTGTGTGGCACATCGGGATCAGGTGTGCGGTCTGCTTCACCGCCATGATTCCCGCCACACGCGCCATCCCCAGCACATCGCCCTTGGCAACCGTTCCCTCCAGAACCGCCTTCATGACAGCTTCATTGACGTGAATCTTGCCGGATGCCGTCGCCGTCCGGCTGGTAATCTTCTTTTCCGTTACATCTACCATGATCGCATTTCCCTTTTCATCAAAATGCGTTAATTTCTCTTCCATCTGTATCCTCCTTTTCCTCTTCTTCCAGCTCCAGAAAGATTTTCTCAAACGCTGCTTCTGCTGCCGCCTGCACTGCTGCTTCCATCCGGCGGAATTTTTCTAAAAACACCTTTCCCTCCGGCGTCAGCACAGAAAATCCGCCCTTGCTTCCGCCCGTCTGGCGCTCTAAAAACTGGATTCCCAGCTGCGCCTCCGCGATCTTGAGCATTTTCCAGCCCTTGCTGTAAGAAATATCCCGGATCTGACAGGCACCGAGCATTGAACCACTCTCAGCAACTGCCTCCAGAAAATCCGCCGTCAGCGCGCTGAAGCATTCTTCCTCGCGGCTCAGCGAAATCGACGCCCGAAATGCCAGCTCCCCGCGCTTCTGCCTGTCTTTTTCGTAGGCAAGCAGCGATTCGTAGTCCATTTTCGTGTTGGTGTCCAGTAAAACACCCGGATCTTCAACCTCGATCTCCCGGACACCTTCGCCCCACGCATCCATTGCGCCGCGGAGTCCTTTTCCACCCCGGTACGTTAAGATATGTCCAAACACTTCCTTCGACAGCATGACCGGGTGTCCTTTTTTTCCCTGACAGACCGGTACTGCCATGCTTCCGGGCGCCTGCGCCATCTTCTCGATTGTGTCCGCCGTGATCATCGGCACGTCGGCAGGGAACAACAGCACCCGATCGGCTTTTTTCTGGATATGGCGCAGTCCCATGCAGATTGAGCCGTACATCTGCGATGTCTCATACCGCTTGTTTCGGATACAGACCGCCCCACGGTGTGAAATATGACGTTCCAGCACATCTGCCTGATACCCGGTCACGACGACGATCGGCGAGATCCCCGCCTGCCGGATCGTGTCGATCTCCCTCTGTATCATCGTGGTCTGCCCCATCCGGAGCATCGGCTTTAATTCTTCCATGTGCGCCGACCGCCCTGCCGCCAGGATGATCGCGCCTGTTTTCCCATCTGCCATACATATCCCCTTTTCTATCATTCTAACCTTCTTTTAAAAGCATGATATCTCCCGGTGCAATTCCCAGCCGGACGCAGTCTCCGCGCTGATACTGGTTTAGTGAATCACTCTGCTTATAGTCTACCTTCCACCAGATCACCTCGCGTTCCAGTGCATTTTCTTTGTCACCCGCTGCCCCTGCATTTTCCACCGGACGCAGCAAAACATCCCACTCAAATGGCTGGCAGAGTGTGTCCCCCCACTCGCACGTAAATTCATTCGCACTGCCGCGCGCTGGGTAAAACTGGTGCGCCCGGATGCCGATATAGGCATGCTCCGCGGCAACCGCTTCTTCGGTCTGAAACGTGAGTCCCCAGTCGAGCGCCTCCACCTCATATTCGCCGATCCGCCGGATCCGGCTGAAGTTTTTACAGCCTGTCAGGCGTGCCGCAGTGACATTTTCCGGTTTCTGGAAAATCGCCCGCGTCTCTCCCTTCATCGCCACCTGTCCGCGGTTTAAGATGATGCTCTTCTCGCAGAACCGATAGACCTCGTCCCGGCTGTGGCTGACCATCAGCACATCGCCCGTGTACCCGCGGAGTACCTCGCGCACCTGGAACTGCAGTTGTTCCTTCAGATAATAATCAAGTGCCGAAAATGGTTCATCCAGCATGATCACATCCGGCTCATAGACGAGAATGCGCGCCAGCGCCACACGCTGCTGCTGTCCGCCGGAAAGCTGGGACGGATACCTTTTTTCAAGCCCTTCTAATTTAAAGAGACGGATCATGCGGGCAGCCGCTTCCTGTTTTTCCTCCTTGCTGCCCGAAAGCCCCGCTGCAATGTTGGTTTCTACGGTCATATTCGGAAACAATGCATAATTTTGGAATAAATAACCGACTTTCCGCTTCTGCGGCGGCAGGTTGATGCGCTTTTCCGAATCAAAGAGCACCCTGCCATTTAACACGATCCGCCCTTCGTCCGGCGTCTCAATTCCGGCGATACACTTGAGCGTCATGCTCTTGCCGCTTCCGGAGGCGCCGAGAATGCCCATGACGCCGCCATCGGTGTTAAGCGATACGTCCAGCGAAAAGCCGGAAAATCTCTTTTTGATTGCCGCCTGCAGGCTCATCCCGCGCCTCCCTTCTGTGCATCCGCTTCCCTGTCCGCAAACAGTTCCACCGAAACCTTTGCATCCTGACCGCCCGCTTCCACACTGTTATCTTTCTTTTTATGATTGCTGCTTCCGCGCATATCCCGCCGCGACAGCACATTCATCAGCACGACGACCAGGAAGGAAATCACCACGATGATCCACACATACTGGTATGCCATCGACATTTTTCCAGCCGCCACCTGTGAATAGATGGCAAGCGGCAGTGTCTGCGTCTTTCCGGCGATATTGCCCGCCAGCATCGCGGTCGCACCGAACTCGCCCAGTCCTCTTGCAAAGGCAAGGATCGCGCCGCTGAGGACGCCCGGCATCGCCGACGGCAGAATTACCTTCCAGAAAATGCGGCTCTCGGAAAATCCCAGCGTCCGAGCCGCATAGATAAGCGTCACATCGACCTGTTCAAACGCGCCGCGCGCTGCCCGGTACATAAGCGGAAATGAGATCGCCACCGCCGCGATCACCGTTGCCACCCATGAAAATACAATCTTGACGCCAAACAATTCCAGAAACAGCTGTCCGAGCGGTCGTTTTACACCAAAAATCATCAGCAGGAAGAAGCCTGCTACCGTCGGCGGCAGGACCATCGGAAGCGTCAGGATGCCGTCCAGCACCATTTTCACTTTCTCAGAGCGTGCCGATACCACCAGCCGCGCCATCCAGACTCCCAGAAAAAACGTAATAATGATCGACAGCGTTACTGTTTTCATCGATATCCATATCGGAGACCAGTCCATCTTTCTTCCCCTCCTTTCCTATGAATCAAGTCGAACGTCCGTGAGACCCAACTCCCACTGAGACAAATTTGCTATTATTCGCCACCTAAAGAGGTGGGAGTCTTCTCGACTGAGATAAAAACTGCCGCAGAACACCTGGTTTTCAACGGACCCTGCATTCTGCGGCGGATTTTATTCCATACATGGTTCACTGTCTGTCCTTCGCTGTCCTGCTTTCTATTCACACAGTCGGCTGCATATCCCAGACAGTCATCGCTCCCGGCTTATTTATTTGCTGTGAAGCCATACTCCGCAAAGAAGGAGAGCGCATCATCGGTTCCCAGATAATCTACAAACTTCTGTGCTGCATCTTTCTTTGTGCTTGCGCTTACAACACCAACCGGATAGATAACCTTCGATACGCTTCCTTCCGGTGCATATCCGATAACCTTTACCTGGTCAAACTGATCGCTGGTGGTTGCATCGGTCAGGTATACGATACCTGCATCTGCGCTTCCGGCTGCTACCCAGCTTAAAACCTCGGTTACGTTGGTACCAAAGCTTGTCTTAGCCTCTACATCATCCCACATACCCAGGTTCTCAAAGGCTTCCTTGGCGTACTGTCCAACCGGAACACTCTCCGGATCGCCGAGTGCAATCTTCTCTGCCTTTGTGATATCCTCAAAACCGGTAATTCCCAGTGTGGAATCCTTCGGAACGATCAGGGCGATCTTATTTTCCAGAAGCTCTACGACAGAATCTGCATCAACCAGTCCCTCGTCCTCCAGCGCGTTCATCTGCTTCATCGCTGCGGAGAAGAATACGTCTGCATCTGCGCCCTCTTCGATCTGGGTCTGCAGCTTTCCTGAACTGTCAAAGGTAAAGCTCAGCTTGATGTCCGGATTCTCTTTCTCAAATGCCGGCTGAATCTTGTCTTCCATAACGTACTGAAGGCTGGCTGCTGCCGCTACCAGAATCTCCTGCTGGTCGCCGGTTGCCTCTGCTTCTGCTTCGGTCTCCTCTGTCTCAGCTGCCTCTGCCTCCGTTTCCGGTGCTACTGTCTCAGCCGGTTTGCTGGATGAACATGCGGTCAGGGATGCTGCCGCCATCGCTGCTGCCATTACAAGTGCCCACGTTTTTCTCATATCTTGGTTTCTCCCTCATTTCACGCACACGTTTCCGGCATCCTCCTCGTTTCGATTCCTCACGCCATAGCAATGTGGTTTTTACCCTTCCGTTATTTTCGGAAAATTATAATGATATTTGCTAATCAAATAGTAGCACGTGGCACTTTTTTTGTCAATCTTTACAATGATTCTTATTGAATGCACATGGTCATTATGTGCACCAAAAAATAACGTGGCTTTTTTCTGCATTTTCCCTTTATTCTTATGAATTTTCCAGTTGTTCTTTCCAAACCCTTCCGTCTATTTTCGTGAAATTATTATGATGATTTTTCATATATTTTATTTTTATCTTTTTATTTTTCATTTATTTGAAATTTTGTATCCAAATACGCCGCCGTTTCGGTTTCCTTACCGGTCACACGGTTCCCGATCCGTGGCAAAGTCTTCCACCAGCACATCCATAATGCCGCCGCAGACCATTCCTTCATCTTCCGCTGCCTCGCCGGTCAGATCTACATGAACTACTTTGTACCTGCCGCTTCCGATCAGAGAACGTGCCTCGCCCAGCACGGCCGCCTCGCTGCAGCCGCCGCCGATGCTGCCGAGAATCCGTCCGTCCCGGTAGACAATCATCTTCGCGCCTGCCCCGCGCGGGGAGGATCCCTTTGATTCAATCACCGTGACCACTGCTTTCGACTCATCCGGCTCCTCTGCCAGGCGTTTCAGCACATCAAAATCCAGATCGGAACGGTTTTTCACACGTTTGTCTTCCCGATCCATGCGCTTTACCTGTATGATCTCCGCCAGAATCGAGATCGCGATCTCCTCCGGTGTCACACCGCCGATCTTTAAACCGATCGGGCTCTTTAAACGGCTCATTCGCTCTGGATCGTAACCCTCTTCCAGAAGCTCCTGTTTCACGATACCGACGCGGCGTCTCGAACCAATCATGCCGAGATACGCCGGTTCTTTTCCTTTTCCAATCATACGCAGGCAGTCCGCATCGTGGCGGTGTCCGCGCGTAACGATACAGATATAGTCGCTCTCCTGAATCTTGAGTTCTTTGATCGCATGCCCAAAGTCATCACAGATCACCTTCTCTGCCATCGGGAAACGTCCCGGATTCGCGAAGGAAAGGCGGTCGTCCACCACAGTTACCTGGAATCCGACGCGCGCGCCAAATTCTGCCACCGGAAGAGCCACATGGCCGCCTCCGAGAATAATCAGGCGCTCTTTCGGGAAAAATGGTTCCGCCACATTCCAACTGCTTCCGGCGCGCCCACAGACCGGCTGCCCCTGTGTCAGGGCTTCTTTTCCAATCTCCGACGCCTCTGCACCTTCTTTCAGTTCACAGCGCATATCTGCTAGATTTCCCTCTTCTCCCACAAAGCTTCTCTCGAGCGCCAGACACGGCGTCCCTTCCAGTTTTTTCAGAATCTCCCCATACAGATTCATATCACGCACTTCCTCTCTTTTATACTGCATGAGCCATCCATTTCTCATTTCGCAGTTGTGCCATCGCGGTTGCTGCCTCATCGCCTCTCTCTGGCTCGATTATTTACCAAAACCGCAGTTCGGGAAAATACAAGTTGGACAATTTAAGCACAGACCACCTGCGCCCATCTTCGCCAGATCTGCTTTTGTCACCGGCACATCTGCCATCACACGCGGCAGCACCAGATCAAAGATGGTCCTCTTCGCATACATCACGCAGCCCGGAAGTCCCATGATCGGTCTTCCGTCCTTCATATATGCCAGCAAGAACATCGCACCCGGAAGTACCGGCGCGCCGTAGGAGACAACCTCCGCCCCGGTCTGCTTGATCGCGCTCGGTGTCGTATCATCCGGATCGACGCTCATGCCACCGGTACAGACAACAAAATCGGCGCCCTGATCCAGCCATTCCTGGATTGCCTCCGTGATTTTATCCGGATTGTCCCCTATAATCTTCTGTCCCAGAACTTCCACACCAAATTCCTGAAGCTTTTCCCGGATGACCGGGCCAAATTTATCCTCAATCCGTCCATAGAACACTTCATTTCCGGTCGTCACAATGCCCGCTTTCTTATTTTTATACGGAAGCAGCTTTAACAGCGGCTCTGAACCCGCTGCCTTCTTCGCCTCTTCCATTTTTTCTTTTTCAATTACCAGCGGGATCACACGGGTTCCGGCTAACTTATCACCTTTTTTTACCGGGAAATTCGTCCGGCGGGTCGCGATCATCATCTCCGGCAGGCTGTTGACCTTTAAGAGGCGTTCTTCATCAACCTGAAACAGACCGTCCGACTCCGCAATCAGCTCAATCTTGCCTTCCTTCGGATCGGTTGCACGCATATACTCATTCTGGCAGATGCCGCGCAGAATGTCCGCCGCCTCGTCCTCATGATATTTTGTATCGTCCTTTTCCCAGACATAAATATGATCTTTTCCAATCGAAAGCAGTACCGGGATGTCCTCCTCGCGCACGATATGTCCCTTACGGAATACGGCATCCTTCGTCACATCCGGAATAATCTGTGTCATATCATGGCAGAGTACCTGTCCGACTGCCTCGGTTGTTTTCATTAATTTCATATGATTTTCCTCTTTTCCTTTTTACAGTAATGCCTCCGCACGCTTTGCCAGCTGATACCGCCGTTCCACGCCCTCCAGCGCCTCCGGGTTATCCTTAAATTTCTCCCGTTTTGCCGCAAACCGTTCTTCGATCGTTACACGCCGTTCTCCCTGTACCTGCTTGTCCGCCAGGTACACAATCAGGCTTTCATTCAAATATCCCAGCTTTTCTTCCGGCAGATCCATATGATCCGCAACGATATCCGCGATCCCGGTATGTCCCAGAAGCCGCAGCCATCTCGCCCCTGTTTCCGGATGTTCGGGATATGCTTTGGCGATGTCGTGAAGAAGCGCCGCCGCGTAGATTTTATATTTATCAATTGGGGGGCTTTTGTATGTCATCTCCACACATGTTTCCGCCCTATGCTTTAGAACTCTATCTGCCAATTTCACGGCCAGCTCCGCAACCACCCGGCTATGGCGCACCGTCGCCTCCGGCGTGCGGAACCATGCAAGCAGACGTTCACACTCCTCTTTGTCCGGGACAGGTCGTTTTCTCTCCCAGTCACGCAATTTCTGAAACTCTTCCTGGGTATCCGCATCAAACGCGCAGCCCGGATCCGGCACATCCAGGGAAATCCGGCGGATTCCCGGCTGTTCACAAGCGCCTTTAAGCCCCATCGTCCCGTCATGCTGCAGCAGTTTTGCGATCACATCTGCACGGATCAGAAGCGGATGCCCCGGTGTTTTCTCATACTCCGGGAGATAGACATCCCCATCGCCTTCCGCAAACCGGTATTTTTCATATTCCAGCGTAAATGGCGTAAACAGCGGCACATCCACCGGGAAAAAGAAAATGCCATCCAGCGTCTCTTTTCCTGCCGTTTTCCGCTTTTTCTCATAATAGGAAAGCCCCAGGCAGACGGAATCAAACATTTTCGTCTCCGCATACGCGGGATTATGGATGAAATGGATTCCCGGTCCCGCAGCCGCCGCGCGTATATCTTCCGCCCGTCGTCCGGTAATGATCGTGATTTCATGTACGCCGCACGCCCGCAGCGTCTGTATCTCACGTTCCAGAACCGTCTGGGCGCCGAGCTTCATGAGCGGTTTGAAATCCCCCATCCGCGAGGATCGCCCCGCCGCCGAGATCAAGGCGTCAAATACATAATCCTTTCTTTCATACACCTGTCCGTAGCCAAAGGGAATCTGCAAAAGTTCTGCCTTTTTCCGCTTCTCCCAGCCGCTGATCAGTGTCCGGAACCAACCCGCGTGCCCGATTACCAGAATATCGCCCCGGCTCTTCATCCGGAGTTCATTCCAGGTTGTCCTGGCGCGCCCTGCACAATCTGCAAAACTCTCTCCCTGCGGCGGTCGGAAATCGTACATATCTGCCCCTCGTGCCACATACTCCGCTGGAAACTGTTCCCGGATTTCATCGAAGGAATGACCATCCCATTCCCCCATGTCAATCTCCGCCAGACCATCTACGACCTCAATCGGAATACTTCTGTCAATCACTTCCTGCAGGATCGCGGCTGACTCCTGGCAGCGCTTTAACGGGCTGGTATAAATCTTTTCAATTCTGCGTCCCGCAAATGTCTCCCCCAGCGCCCGAATCTGTGTCCGCCCTTCCTCTGAAAGCGGCAGATCCGTCCGCCCGATGCAATATTTCCGTTCATCTGGAAATTCCGGCTTCCCATGCCGGATCAAATAAATCGTCCGCATTCTGTCCTTTCCTAGTGCTCGTGTTCCTCTTCTTCCCCACACTCGCAGCTGAAATCATGGCTGTGTCCAAATGGTCCCGGTCCGCCGATGTAGTCGCGGATCAGCTCCAGTTTATAACGGTTCATATAGCTATATGCCTTCTGAACCGTATGCCCGCTTCCCAGATAACGGGTCACGCCCGCCTTTACCAGTATCTCAAACGGTTCTTTCTCGATCGGTCCGCAGATGACTGCCTCACAGTCATGTTCTACCACCTTCTTCGCAAATACCAGATTGTCCGGATCCTGTTTTCCATAGACATGGAAAATCTGGTTCTTGTCCGCGTCAATAATCATCAAAAACGGACTCTCCTTAAAAGTCGCCGGCACCAGTCCGTCGATCTCCTCTGTCTCTGATGCAATCGCTATGTTCATTTTTTTCTCCTTGTTCTTGTCAAATTTTACTGATTTTTTTCAAAATTTCTCGATTATTTTTAATTTTATGATACTGCAATTAAAACTTATCGTCAAGTTTTTCATGATATTGAATTTTACCACTCATTTTTCATTTTTCCTCGATGATCAGCCGCCTTTTTCCCGAACCGATATAGGGGGAAATTTCTTTTTCTATCACTGAGACGGTCAGGCAGTTCCCAAAGTATTCCGTTAATGCTGCTTTGACATTTTTCACTCTGCTTCCTACCGCATCTGCATAACCCGCTTTCTTCATAACAGCCACCGTCAGATGCTTCTGCGCCGCATTGTAAGATGCCTGAAAATCTTCCACCTCATCCAGGGCAAATAAAAGCTCATCTAATATGTGCATGGAAAGTACTTTTCCGCCGGACAGCCGGACGCTGTCATCCAGCCGTCCCTCAACCTTATCAAGTCTGGGCTTTAAACATCCGCAGGCACACGGTTCTGCAATCATCCGCCCCAGATCGCCGGTCCGATAGCGCACAAGCGGCATTCCCCGCCGCCGAAGCGTTGTCAGAACCAGCTCGCCGTATTGCCCTTCCGGAACCGGCTGTCCCGTATCCGGATCCAGAATCTCAATCAAAAGGTCCCGGTCCCGCAGATGGTAACCCACACGCGCCCCACACTGTACGCCGCCGCCGTAACCAGTTTCCGTCATCCCCCAGTGTGTAAAGACCCGGCAGTTCCATGTTTTTTCCAAAAAACGCTGCACGCTGACCGGCACATAATCAGCACTTAAAAGCACTGTTTTCGGGCCAAGTCCCGGCGCATGGGCTGCCAGCGCATACATCTGGCTTGGGACACCGATCAGGCAGTCTGCCCCCTCGCCGTCCCGCGCTGCCGCTTCCATATCGTGAATCAGTCCATGAACCTTCGTCTCCACCTGAATGCGCCCCAATCCTTCTTTTAAAAGTCCTCCAATCGAAAAAAATCCCGGTCCTTCCATATAAACCGTGACCCGATCGCCTGGCTTTACCATGTACTGCATCCCTGTTTCAAAGAAATCCGCCGTCTGCATCAGATCGTCTTCGGTAAAAAACAGGCGCTTCGGTGCCCCTGTACTGCCGGAGGTTTTCAGCGTGATGATCCGCGCGATCTCCTTGGCTGGAACACATAAAAATGTTTCCGGCTCCGCTTTCAGTTCCTCCGGGGTTGTGAGGGGAAGTGTCCGGAAATCCGCCCATGAAAACGAATCCGGTGCGAGCCGTACATCGGAACCTGCCATTTCCCCAAGCTGTCCCCAGACGGATGTAAATTTCTTCTGATAAAATGGACTTTTCTCCTTTACATACGAAAGTGTCCGCCATAACCCGGACGGCTGCGCCGCCGCAATAAAATAACCGCAGGCCGCTTCTTTTAAAATCTTCCGGTCCGCCCCCAGCGCTGCGCAGACGGATTCCAGATTCCCATCGAAGATCTGTTGCCCGATCCACTCCGCCAATGTTCCCGACACGTCCTGCATCTTTGCAAGCACAAATCCCGCCTCCGCCAGCCGGTCACGGATTGTTTTAGCAGACTCCAGCCGTCCCAGCATCCCGTCTAAGAAAAGCTCTTTCTTCCGGGCATACATATCGCTCATCAAAAGCCATCCTTCCAGTTTTAACACCCGGTACGCCTCCCGGAGCGCCGCCGCCGGTTCCGCAGCCTTGGAACAACTGCATTCCATCAGAATGATATCCGCCGTCTGAGCTGGATATGGCAGTTTCTCCGCACATCCAGTCTCTATCCAGCCAGGTTCATGCACATCCGGATTCTTATCCAATCCGGAAATCTGCCAGCCCGGGAAATGCTCAGAAAGCCATCGCATCGTGCCGCCGGTTCCGCAGCCGATGTCGATGACGCGAAGCGACACTGCAGGGTCTGTAGACTCCGTCTCTGCCGCTCCCGCCTCCGGTATCTCAATTCCCGCAAACTGGAACATCTGCCTCGTCAGCGCAAATCCGCCCGGTCGGCAGAGACTGCACTCATTTGTATTCATTTTTTGCACCTCTCCTTTCTGCGCTTCTATTATCTGCCTCTTTCCATCGGAGACAAGTAGTATGCACAGAACGGAATCTTCTTCCCGTCTTTATACACATGCAGGCTGCACTGGCGCAGGCGCTCGATATCGAGATTGCCGGCATCCTGAAACGCCATGGATGTGATCGTGAAGCCATGGCTTTTGGCACGCTTTAAGAAGTCCTCCATATTTGTTATGTCAAGCGACTCTTCTTCACAGCAGCAGGATTCTGGTTCGGGCTGAGTTCCGCCACAACCGCAGTTTCCTGGTTCTGGTTGAGTTCCGCCACAGCAGCAGCTTTCTGGTTCGGGCTGAGTTCCGCCACAGCAGCAGCTTTCTGGTTCTGGCTGGGTTCCGCCACAGCAGCAGCTTTCTTTTTCCGGCTGGCTTTCTCCACAACAGCACGCCTCTTCCACATCGCGCCGTTCCCAGCGGCGTCCGACAAATTCACGGTTCTTCTCCGCCGGATCCGGACCGCAGCAGCAGCCTTCGCCCTCCGGTTCTGTCTCGGTTTTTCCACTATAATTTGTCAACGGCATCAATTTATCCCCAGGCATCACGATAAAATCCCCGTGGAACCCACACATCGGGTGATCGCAGCAGGATGGCGCGATCTGTTCCTCTTTGATAAGCCCCCCGCTCTGGCTGACAACCGCCTCCAAAAGTTCATCCAGCGTATAGCGGTCATCATCCGCCGGCAGCTCCGGGATACGTCCAAAATAGCTGACCGGCTGGAAATGCACGCCGCGCACATACGGCGACCGCTGAATGGCAAACCGGATGATGTCCCCGATCTGCTCCGTATTGACGCCCGGAACAAGGACCGGAACAAGCGTCACGCCGATTCCATACCGGCCGCACTGCTCGATCGCCCGTTTTTTCACTTCCAGCATCGGGCGGCGGCGCAGTTTTTCATATACGGCATCGTCCACGCCGTCAAACTGCATAAATACAAACGAAAGTCCCGCATCTGCCAGACGCTTTACAAACGCCTCGTCCTCCGCCAGGCGCAGACCGTTGCTGTTTAACTGCACATATTTACAGCCAACCTGCTTCGCATACGCCACGATCTCCGGCAGATCGTCCCGCACTGTCGGTTCCCCGCCGGAAAGCTGCAAAAGTGTTTTTCCCGGATCCGTCAGATCGTCGATCCAGCGTTTTATCGTGTCTAAGGACGGATCCTTGGCCCCGTCCGGCTCCGCAAAACAGAAGGTACAGTTCATATTGCACCGCGCTGTGATCTCCAGCAAGGTACAGCAGGTGGCGCGTCTGTGCTCCGCACATAGACCGCAGCCCGCCGGGCAATTTAGATTTTCATTTTCTCCCACCGCCGGACGTTCCCCGCGCCAGTCGGCAAACTTACGCTTATTTCTCCAGATTACACTGGAAAATGTCCCGTGATCCGGACAGGTTTTTACCAGATATATCTGCCCGTCCCGCTCTTCCCGCTTTGCCGGAATGCGTTTTAAACAGACCGGACAGACACTGTATGTATGGCGCATTTCTTCCGGCAGGACGCCTCTATCCTGTGAATCCATTATCATCTTCCTTCATCCCCTTATCCCAATCTATATATCTCCTATTTATCTTCCAGCTCTCTCTCCACATCCGCCATACGTCCTTTTACCAGCGCTTCCGGCAGATATACCTCGCCGCACTTCGGGCAGCACAGGATCTCGGTGTGGAAATTGTGCCCCAGATAGTCAAAAAATGTGGATTTCGGCACCATCTCCACCTGACACCGGCGGCAGATGACTTTTTTCTCCAACGCCTCTTTGATCCGCTGATCTCTTCCGCCTCCATCGATCGTCGGCATACTCATCACTCTCCTTCCAGATTCATGCGGTGGCTGTAGCCATTCCAGAGCCTATAACCGCCGTCCGGCAGCACCTCGTACTCTGCCCAGTAGGTCATATGCTGGATCTTCAGATGCCCGATCCGATGTCCTGTCTCCGGGTCGATAATACCGCGGTCTTCCCGCTCACAGTGTTCAATGACCTGCTCCATATCTTCGATCAAAATCTGACCCGCTGACAATTTGCGTTCCAGTTCCTTCTCAACTTCTAATTTCATGTGTGTTTCCTCTTCGATCGTCTCATTCCAATATGTCTTAAGCAGTTCCCGTTTTGCCGCCAGTCGGTTGTGCCAGCGCTCTGTTACCGTCGCTGCCGGACGTCCCGCGCCATTTAACCCAAACAGCAAATCGAGGATATGTACCGCCTCCTTGCCCTGTCCTGCAAAGGACTCCCGGCAGTTGACGCAGTAGGTCACATACGGCAGTTCCTCCTCTTTTGCACGGGAAGTTGTCATATAGCTTGTGTGGCTCGGAGAAGCAATCCCGATATGCCCGCCGTATCCGCAGCAGCGCGCCTTTTTCCCGTCATACGGCAGATTTTCCCACGTAATCCCCGCCGCATCCGCCAGATGGCGTACACTCTCCTGCAATTCCGGGTAATAGCGGCTGGCGCAGGGATCAAACAAGGCATACGACTGCGCTTGCTGGGTACTTCCTGCTTCCATTTCACCCTTTTCAGCATTGTCCGGTTCCAAAGCAGCATCTTTCTCCATGCCCCACTCTTCCATCACTTCCGCCAGAAAGACAACCGGAAGCTCCGGCAGGTATTCTTCAAACATCTTCCGGCAGTTCGGGCATGCTAAAACCACTGTCGGTTCGCCAAGCTCTCTCCACTGCCGCCGCATTTCCTCCAGATGTGCCGCGTGGATGTCCACTTCGCCTGCCCACTCGGCAGGCGCACCGCAGCAGGTCATCCAGATCGCCGCATCCGGCTTTTTGGAACGCAGCCACTCATACGTCCGCGTCACATAGCGCGGATCCGAACCGGCGAGCTGGCATCCCGGAAAGAATGCATAGGAACTCTTCTTAACATTCTCCGGTTTCCGCGTAAGCCCCGCTTTTCCGGAGGCATACGCCATGTCGCGCAGCCAGAAATCGTGGAATGGCCACGGCATCGCGCCTTTTTTTTGCATTGCCCGCATACTGTCAAGCAGAAACTGGCTGAAATCGATATGCTGCGGACAGACTTCCTTGCAAAGCCCGCAGTGGTCGCAGGTGCTGATCAGTCTGGTCGCCCACGTACCATCGCGCGATAACGTACCGGGATGGATTGTTATGTAAACCTCTTCATACAAACGGCGCGGTGTTTTCTCATGCAGGCGCATCAGATCACAGGCACGCATACAGGCATCACACGAACACTTCTGGCAGCGCGCGATCTCCTGCATCGCCTCTTCCTCCGTATACGATTCCCCGTTTGCCGGAACCACCCGCTCGGCACGCTCGATCCCTTCCGTTTGAAGCTTTAAAAGTGTCCCTTCCTTTCGAAATGGCTCATTCATGCCGCCCGTTTTCAGATACCGTTCGATCGCAAGCGAAACCGCCAGCCCATCTGCCAGCGCCTTCATGCTGTCGCCGCCTGTCAGGGAACCTCCAATGAAAACGCCCGGTGTCCGGGTTGCAAATGCGCCGTCCGGGTCCATTTCCAGACCAAAGTCCGCGCCATCTGCCCCAGTTGCCACATACACGGCATCATAGTCCGCCCGGAGTGCCTCCAGATCCGTTACCGTTTCACCGAGATGGCGTGAAAATTCCTCAAACTGGAACTGTGCCTCGATCTCCGCATCAAATTCCGCCGGATCCATCTGGTTTCTCGCCTGACCGCCCAGAACCATTTCCCGCTCATAAATCGTTACCTCGTACTTTTTATTGCAGAGACGCAGTGCACAGCCAAGCCCCGAAAGACCGCCTCCGACGATCGCGATCTTTTTTCCTTTCGACGGCAGGTTATACGCATTCGGTGCCTTCCGCTTCGCGTACTCGACAGTCGCCCGCTCTAAAAGCCCCATCGCGATCCCCCCGTCCAGCTTCGCACGCAGACATGCCTTCTCGCACGGATGGCTGCACAGCTTCGACACAATATCCGGAAATCCCACCGTATTCTGATAGGTCCGGTACGCCGCGTTGAAACGTCCCTTTTTCCACTTTTCTTCCAGCCCCTTGATATCCAGCCGGAACGGACAGGCTGCCTGGCAGAACGGCGGCTCGTTCTGATGGCATTTCTCCGCCAGCGTCTTCTCAAAATCTTCCAAATAGCTCACAGGGCGGACCTCCCTTCTTTTCTCCTGCATTTATCGTTACTGTTCACGCATACATGCCCAGTAACGGAATTTGCCGTGGCTTCGCATTTAAATACGGCAAATTCCTGCTGCCACCACGTTTTCTTACGGCACTTTCGGTTCCAAAAGTGCCTACCCGTGAACAGTAACCATTTATCCTCTCCCAGAATCATTTATCCCGTCCTCCATCGATAAGTAAAAATTCTAAGAGCCAACTTTTAATACTTTTTATTATATACCATAATTACAAAAAAGCCGCTGCAAAACCTACCTCTCTAAACATAGATTCTGCAGGTTCGCAGCAGCTTTTATTTAATTCTTATTTACAATCACGCGATACGCCTTGCCGCAGCTGCCCGCTTCATGTGCAGCCACGCATTCCTCTTCCGAATCGGATTAGAACGGACGCTCAGCTGTCGGATCATCCAGGGATACGTAGAAGCTCTGGGTTCCTACCTGTACCGGATTCTCTTTGATGTTCTCCAGTTCCTCATACATATCGGAACCAAGGAAGTATTTCTTCGGCTCGTACGGTTTCTCGCCCTTTGCGATTGCATCCAGACCAGCTTTTACCTTCTCCGGAAGTGCCGGGATCTCATGGATACGTACGCCGCAGGCATTGTAGATACCATTCAGAACTGCACAGTGGCCAGATGCCTGGAATGCCTCAGAAGCACCTGAAGAACCGAACGGACCATCAGAGATAGCGCCATCGATATGAATCAGGTTGATATCATCCGGAACATCCTTGATGTAGGAAGTACCAGCGCCAAACATGTTCGCATGTTTCTTAACGTCTGCGTAGTCCTCTTTCAGGGCGAAGCCGATACCATGCATGATACCGCTGTATGCCTGACCGTTAACAGCATCGATATTACCGATACGTCCAACGAAGTCAACACAGGTGAATTTCAGAACGGTAGTCTTACCGGTCTTAGTATCAACCTCAACCTCTGCCAGGTTCAGGCAGTATGTGAATGCCGGAGTCGGGTCGCCGATACCGGTATTCGGATCCAGACGGCACAGACCCGGAGTTGTGTTGGTCTCGTAACGGCCGAGATACTTGGTCTCGATGCCTTCTGCCTTCATCTCATCATAGGTACGAAGTGTACCATCTTCTTTTCTCATAGCTGCCAGAAGCTTGTTAGCTGCGATGATGGTTGCATTACCATCCATGTACAGGGAACGGCTGGCACCAGCCATACCGGTATCCGGACAGGTCTTGGTATCATTCTGAATCAGCTGGATATCTTCCGGTGTCAGATGCATTTCTTTCAGAGCTTCCAGTGTTACTACCAGAGAACCGGTTGTAGCACCCTGGCCCATTGCATGCCATGTGTCGTATTTGCGGATCTTGTTGCCCGGCATAAGCTCAAGAGCAACCTCAGCGCTGTCGCCGCCGCCCTCAGTAACGTTGAAGCCGCCCCATGCGATACCAACGCCTCTTCTCTTCTCCGGTGTGTCAGCTGCTTTCGCATCAGCCACCGCCTTCTCATAGATTGGACGCATGGTATCCATGATCTTCTCCATCGGATACTGCGGATATACATAGCTGTTGATATTCTTATCGCCTTCACGGCAGATATTCTTATAACGGAACTCGAACGGATCCATGCCCAGTTCTTCTGCCATCATATCCATCAGCGGTTCACTGAGTGTATATGCCTGCGGAGAACCGTAGCTTCTGTAAGCAGTACCAAATGCATGGTTTACGTTGGCTACACGAACCAGACCTGCTACGTTCGGTACATTGTACGGGAAGAAGGTGAAACGTGCCGGTTTGGTCATAACGTCGTCACCGCCCCAGGAGTAAGCGCCGTGGTCCATACCGATATCAAACTCTGCAGCCAGGATCTTACCTTCGTTATCACATGCCAGACGGCCATTGGAGTATGCCGGGCAGCGTTTGCCGCTGAAGTGCTGATGCTCTTCATAGGACATGGACAGGGATACCGGCTCGCCGGTAACTACGGTACAAGCAGCACACAGTGCGATATCGCCTGCGTTGGTAGACCATCCAAAGCTTGCGCCGGTCGGGTTCATGATGATACGGTATTTATCCTTCGGTACACCAAGGCAGTTACCCAGACGTCCGATAGAGGAGTATACACACTGGGATTTACACTGAATGGTCAGCAGGCCATCATCGCCCCAGTAAGACTGAAGTACACAACCCTCGATGGAAAGATGCGGCTCACGGGAGGAGGAGAAGCTTCCTTCTACTACATGCGGTGCTTTGTCGATTAAGTCTCTTACCTCTTCTGCATCTTCCAGACCTGCTCCCTTTAATACCGGCTGCTCGCAGAAGATGTTCGGAGTATCCTCATGGATACGGATAGCATCCGGCATAACTGCATCCAGATATGTCAGATACTCTGGCAGCTGCTCGTATTCCATCGTAACCTTAGCGGCTGCTGCACGAGCCTGACGATGTGTATGAGCTACTACCATAGCGATAACATCACCGTAACGATAGATCTTCTCATCCTGAAGAACTTTACGGGATGGTGTCATAACAGTACTTCTCTCATGGAACTGACCCTCAGCCATGATGTTAGTTCCGCCTGCTGCGATAAGATCTTTTGCTGTGATAACCTTAACAACGCCCGGCATCTTCTCAGCTTCCTCAGTATGGATAGCCAGAATCTTTGCATGATGGGTAACCTTCGGCTGAACGATAGCTGCATATAAAACGCCCTGCGGCATCTTAAGAGCCTGATCATCGCCGTAGTCGGTCAGGCCACAGACTTTACCAAGTGCATCCTGACGAACAACCGGTTTTCCGTAGTAGTTGCCATCTTCCGGATTGTGGAACTTGATATCCTCGATGCTGCACTCGCCACGCATAACCTTAGCTGCAGCCATAACTGCATCTACAATCTGTTTGTATCCGGTACAACGGCATACGTTTCTTGTCTTCTGGAACCAGTCACGAACCTCTTCACGGGTCGGATCCGGGTTCTGCTCTAACAGAGCATATGCGGAAACGATGAAGCCTGGTACACAGAAACCACACTGTACAGCACCGCAGTTCATCCATGCAACCTGTAACGGATGCAGATGCTGCGGAGTACCGATACCCTCGATGGTGGTAATCTTGGAATACTCTTCTACCTGGCTGATTTTCTTGGTACAGGAACGGATTACCTGTCCGTTCAGAATGATGGAACATGAACCGCAGACACCGGTTCCACATCCAACCTTAACACCGGTCAGACCGATCCGGCGCAGAACATCTGACAGTTTATCGTTTTCCGGATCGCACATAAACATACGATCAACACCGTTGATGTTCAACATCATTTTTCTTAATTTCATGCTGCTTAGTCCTCCTTCTTTAAAATAAATAGAGCCCTGATGCTTCCGACTATCCTTCCGCATCATACCCAATACTTACGATTCCTTAGTCATCCGCGTTTTCCAGCATCTCTGCCAGATCCGCCAGATCCACGCCATAGTCCTCCAGAAGTTCTCTGGCCTTGCGGTAGGTATTCTCTACCACCTGGGGACACCGAAGTGCCTTGTTGGCCATGTTATCTCCTAAAATCGAATGACAATCACTTCCTCCATAGATTTCACCATAGTTTTCCTGAAACCAGTCTGCCAGTTCCGGTATCATCTCGCTGTATGCTGCTTCCGGCTCAAAGAGCGCCATCATCATCGCCGCACCGGTCAAAGCTCCGCAGGTAAGCCCGCTTCTGACTCCCAGACAGAGTGCTGCAGATGCCTTCAGAAAGCTCGGGTTCTCCTCACCCTTAAGGGTAAGTCCCAGTGATACAAGTGCCTGACTGCAGCAGCTTCCCGATAAAAGCAGCTGGTTCAGTTTTTTAATATCCGGCTCCATCCGCACCTCCTGTTCTTAGAAACACAAAAAGAAAAGCGGCACCGCCTCTGAAAAGACAGTACCGCTTAACGTATCCGAGTTTGTATATACATCTGCACCTATAGATATGGATACACCTATATCTATACCTATCTGTCAGCACATATATACCCTATCTATACAAGAAGCCTGACAGCTTCTCGTATCCATCGATGTAAAGCGAATCTCTCTTTCTTTTCAAATGCGGAAGGCACTTCCATTTCCAGATGTACCCATTGGCCTGACTGCATACGGTTTCCCGCTTAGCAATTTCGGCTCGAAAAACAGATTGTTTCTATTTTGGTTTTGATACCTCTATGGTACTCTGATTCCCACTGAAAGTCAATCTCATTTTTCATAATTTTGAAATTTTTTACATCGACAGGACACTTGTTCGCCCATTATTTTACCTCAATACGGGATTTTCAACATGCTATTTTACCCTTGTAATATCTGTTTACTTACAGAATTTCAGCATAACTTCCGTTCAAATGTTGTATTATTTGAAGATTTGTATTCTTCCTTTCTACTATTTGATCGAGTATTTTTTAAAAAAATAACGGTTCACACGCTTTCATAATTTTTCATTTTCATTTGTTTAAACGTGAATTTTGTTCACTTGGATTTCACTTATATGAAATTTATATCTTTTTGATTCATAATCAAACATGAATATCTGTTATTTATCCGCTATAAATCCTCACATTTTTAAGTATCCTTTTTTCATTTTCTTTTTCTGTTTTAAATTTTATTCTGCAAACCATTATTTTTTATTTCAGATAACGCAAGCATATTTAAGAACAGAATTCTTGCACATACAAATTCCGCATCGAAGATGTGATTTGCATAAATTTTTTCTTATTTATAATCCGTACAAATCCTACTTTCTCCCCGCAAAATACGCCTGCAGGTTCTCCCCTACATGCTCCAGATGCCGCTCCATCTCCCGGCGCGCCAGTGCCCCGTCTCCGGCTTCAATCGCTGCCAGAAGGCTTTCGTGTTCATTTTCCCGGACTTCGTCAGAGCGGACTGCTGCCTGGTTGAAGCGCGCATAAGCGTCCTGGTCGGTCAGGATGAGCTTTAACATCCGCAAGATAGACGGGCTGCCTGAGAGATGCGCAATTTTCAGATGGAACGCCAGATCTTCCTCGCTTCCCGCCCTTCCATGGCGGATTGCATAGAGATAGTCTGCCTGCAGATCTTTTAATTTCTGAAGTTCCTTCGGCTCAATCCGCTCTGCACATGCCTCCGCCGCATATCCTTCCAGGAGTTTCCGCACCAAAAGAATATCCTCCAGCCCGCTTTCTGTCTCCATCGACGCCGCCTCGATAAGCTCATTCGCCGCCTTCATCTTCTCCCGGCGTGACCGTTCTTCTTCCAGAAAGCGTTCGCCCTGCGGCGTCAGGATCCGCCCCTTGTTCTGCACCTTGACAAGCAGCCCTGCTTTCTCCAGATCCAGAAGCTCCCGCCCGATGCTGGCGGACGGAAGATGCAGGATCTGCGCCAGCTGGAGTGCTCCCGCCGGGGTGTTTAAGTCCTGCATGGCTGTCAGTATTTCAAAGCTGCTGTTTCGTTTTTTCCCTGCCATCTTTCCACCTCAATACTCTGTACTATTTCTATGATTGTATCATCATTTCCGATTCGTGTAAATCATCCCTTACTGTATCGTACGGAATTTTCAGTTCAGAAAATTCCTACCTGTGAACCGTTACAAGCAGGCTGCAGTTTGACAGCGAAAATGCCATAAAATAACAAAAAAGCGAACCGCAGAGTACATTTTCTCACTCTGCGGTCCGCTTCGAATCTAAAATCATTTCAGATTTTGATCCATCTGTTTTTATTTATTACTTTTTATCTACATTGATGAACAGATAAGGAAGTCCTACGGAGTAGTACTGGATACCGCTTACATCCGGATTGGTCATAACGGCTACAGACTGTCCGTAAATCGGGAACAGAACACACTGATCTGCCAGCGTCTTCTCACAGCCAACTAAAGCTTCCCAACGAGCATCCTGGTCGAGTGCCAGATCGCCCTTCTTTGCGGACTGAATGGTTGCATCGTAGTCTGCATCGGAGAACTGGGAGTAGTTGGTGGAGCTGCCGGTTATCCACATATCCAGATCAGTCATCGGATCTGCGTAGTCCGGACCCCAGCGGGTAAGACCGATATCATATTCACCTTTCTGCATGTATTCCAGACGGGCTTTCTTCGGAAGTACCTGAAGTTCGATGGTCAGACCCGGCAGGTTGTTCTGCCACTCGCTCTGTAAGAACTGTGCAACAGCCTGTGCAGAATCAGTATCTTCGCACATTAAAGTGAAGGATAAGGAATCTTTGCCAAGCTCGCCAAGACCTGTCTTCCACAGCTCTTTTGCTGCCTCTACATCGTAGGTCCAGCTGTCGTATGCGCTGCCTGCTGCCTCACGGAAATCTTCGCCCTTTTCATTGGTTGCAAGGCCCTGCGGTACGAAGTAATCCATCGGTGTGGAACCATCTTTCAGAACACGGGTTGTGATCGCTTCTTTGTCATACGATTTTGCCAGTGCCTTACGGATATTTACATTGTCAAGCCCCTCTTTCTTCATGTTCGGGGTCAGATACCAGTTGTAACCGTCACTTCTGGTTGAGAATCTCGGATCATCCTCATACTGCTCTACCAGGTTACCGCTTAAGGTTACAACGTCCAGATCGCCATTCTCAAAAGAAAGGGCTGCCGTCTGGCTGTCGGTAATGATCGAGAACTCAACACCGTCTAGTTTGACATCGGATGCACCGAAGAACTGATCATTCTTTACTAATTCTACCTTCATGGCAGACGGCTCATAGGAAGATACCTTGAACGGACCATCTGCTAACAGGGTATCTGCGGAAGTTGCAAAGTTGCCGCCGCAGCTCTCTACAAATTTCTGATTTAAAGGCAGGAAGCATGCGCCGGATGCCATCAGGTAATCAAAGATAGCACACGGGGAGCTTAAAGTTACGACTAATGTCTTATCGTCCGCTGCCTCTACACCCAGTTCCTCAACCGGTTTTTTACCTGTTGTTACCTCTTCTGCATTTGCGATGCAGGCAGTTGTGATAAAGAACTGGTAATCACTTGCAGTTGCCGGATCGGCTACTCGTCTCCATGCGTAAACGAAATCGTTTGCCGTTACCGGATCGCCGTTGGACCATTTTGCGTCGTCACGGATCTTGAAGGTCAGGGTCAGACCATCCTCGGACTTCTCCTCACTCTCCGCCACGCCATAAACCGGAGCACCTGACTCATCCTTGGTCATCAGACCCATCATAAACTGGGAGATAACACCACTGGATGTGTAGTCGTTGGAAAGTGCCGGATCCAGGGAGTCTACCAGAGTGCTTGCCTGATAGCGAAGCACCTTGCCGCCCTCAGCCGAGCTGCCGCCCTCTTCGCTTCCAGATTCAGCCGCTGCTGTCTCTGTTGTCTGGGTCGAGCCGCCGCAGCCTGCCAAAAGTCCAGCAAACATGGCAGAAGCCAGCGTCCACGCCATTACTTTTCTTAGCTTCATAATACTTCCTCCTTTTTTGTTTTTTAATAAAACCAAACCATTCCCGTTTCATGCTGCATTTCCTGGTCCCGGCTGTCTATCCTCAGTTGTCTGCTGGTTCGGCTCATCTATAAAATCACCCGCTAAACAGGTCATTTTATCACATTTATTATGGTTGATTTTGTGCCGGAATGCATCGGCTTTCTTTTAAATCTACACCCATTTTTCCAAATCTGCATCGGTTCCGCGCACAAAATGTGTGCCCTCAATCTGATGCATCGTACCTGCGCCGTAATCCAGACCGCTCGTCTTATAATCATAGTGCAGTGCAATCCGGCTGCGCTCTACCACCGGGTTCGGGTTCGGGATCGCCGAAATCAGGCTTCGGGTGTACGGATGTACCGGATGGGAGAAGATCTCCTCCGTCGTGCCCGTCTCCAGAAGGTAGCCCAGATGAAGAACGCCGATGCGGTCGGAAATATATTTAACCATCGAGAGGTCGTGGGCGATGAAGAGGTATGCAAGCCCCGTCTCGTCCTGGATGTCCTTCATCAAGTTGACAACCTGCGCCTGAATGGACATATCGAGCGCCGAGATACACTCGTCGGCGATGATCAGCTTCGGGTTCATGACAAGCGCCCGGGCGATGCCGACACGCTGCCGCTGACCACCGGAAAACTGATGCGGGTACCGGTTTGCATGTTCCGGCGCCAGACCTACCTTGTGGAGGATGTCTGCCACCATCTCAGTCCGCTCTTTCTGGGAATGGTACCGGTGATGGATATCCAGCCCCTGTGCAATGATATCCGCTACTTTCTGGCGCGGATTTAAACATGCCATCGGATCCTGGAAAATCATCTGCATATCACTTCTGAGTCTCGCCTCTGTCTGGCGGCTCATTTTTCCGGAAATATCCATCCCGTCAAAGGTAATTTGTCCTGCGGTCGGATCGTAGAGGCGGATCAGCGCCCGCCCGATCGTCGTCTTTCCCGATCCGGATTCCCCCACAAGACCATAGGTCTCGCCCGGATTGATATAAAAACTGACATCCTCAACCGCTTTTACGGTAAATTTCCGGCTGACCGGAAAGTATTGCTTGAGTCCTTTTACTTCCAGAAGGGGCTTTTTGTTTGTCTCTGTCACTGTACTCATGCGATTCCCCCCTCTTTCTTCATTCTCTCAATTCGATCCCGAAGCTCCGGCGGCATATCGACCTTCGGCGCCTTCGGATGCAGCAGCCATGTCGCGGCGCTGTGCGTCTCCGATATCTTGAACATCGGCGGCTCCAGACGACTGTCAATGTTTAACGCATATTTATTCCGCGGTGCAAACGCATCGCCCGTTACCTTGTGAAGCAGGTTTGGCGGGCTGCCCGGGATTGTGTAAAGACGTTCGTCGTCCGTTCCCAGATCTGGCATCGCGGAGAGAAGTCCCCATGTGTACGGGTGGCGCGGATCGTAGAATACATCCTCGACCGTGCCGCTCTCGACGATCTTGCCTGCATACATGACGTTGACATAATCGGCAACCTTCGCAACGACGCCCAGATCGTGCGTGATATAGATAACCGACAGCTGCCGTTTTTTCTGAATCTCCTGAATCAGTTCCAGAATCTTCGACTGAATCGTAACGTCCAGCGCCGTCGTCGGCTCGTCGCAGATTAAAAGCTCCGGATCGCACGCCAGTGCGATCGCAATGACGATTCTCTGGCGCATACCACCGGAGAGCTGGTGCGGATAGTTTTTGATTCGCTTCTCCGCGTCGGTGATGCCGACCAGCTTCATCAGCTCCAGCGCCTTCTTATATGCCTCTTCCTTCGGTGTATGGTAATGCCAGATCATGCCTTCCATGATCTGTTTCCCAACCGGCATCAGCGGGTTTAAGGAGGTCATCGGATCCTGAAAGACCATCGCGATCCGTTTTCCGTTGATATGGCGGCGGATTTCCTCTTTTTTCATCTGCAGAATTTCTCTGGTGACCCGTTCCTCCGGGTTACGGTAATATGAAAATGTGATCTGTCCGCGGTCGATCGTTCCGTTCTTTGCCAGGATTCCCATGATCGCCTTCGCAGAAACCGATTTACCGGAACCGGATTCCCCAACGATTGCAACCGTCTCGCCCCGGTTTACCGTCAGATTGACGCCCCGGACGGCATTGACCACTCCGGCTGTCGTCTCGAAGGAAATGTCCAGATTCCGCACTCGTAAAATTTCTTCTTTTTTCTCCATGCCATTTCCTCCTACATATCCTTCATCTTCGGATCCAATGCATCACGCAGACCATCCGCCAGCATGTTAAAGCACAGCATCAGAAGTCCCATGACAATTAACGGGAACACGATCATGTACGGATGGCTTGTAAAGTTCTGATATCCACTCGAAATCAGGGAACCCAGCGAAGCCATCGGCTCCGGCACACCCAGGCCAATAAAGGCTAAGAATGCCTCGGTAAAGATCGCATGCGGGATCGAGAACATCGTCTGTGTAATCAGAGGACCAAAAATATTTGGTAAAATCTCTTTGAAAATAATGCGGAAACTCTTTGCTCCCAGCGTCCGGGAAGCAAGCACATATTCCTGCTCTTTCAGCTTTAAGACCTCCGCGCGGGCGATTCGGCTCATGCCCAGCCACCCGGAAAACATCAGGGCGAACGTGATGGACATAAGCCCCGGTTTCATGACTAACAAAAGCAGGGTAACCGTGATCAGGTACGGAATACTGTTTAGTATCTCGACGATACGCTGCATGATCATATCGACTTTTCCACCAAAATATCCGGATACAAGTCCATACGTCAGACCAAACGCAAGGTCGATGAATACCGCCAGCACCGCTACATACAGGCTGATCCGCGTTCCGCTCCAGGTTCTGGTCCAGAGGTCGCGTCCCAGCGAATCGGAACCAAACCAGTAGTAGGTATCAGTCAGATCGTTGCTCTCATAATAGTTGATTTCTTTACTTCCGGTGGATGTACGGATCGTCTCAGAACCATCTAAGATACCCATATTTTCCAGTCCCGGCACTCTCGGCGCCATGTTCTGGTTGGTAATAATCTGCTGATCGTAGGTAAACTGGTTCATGTGAGGTCCGACAAGCGCCATCACAATCAGAAACAGAATACAGACAAAGCTGAACATTGCGCCCTTATTTTTCTTAAACCGTGCAATTGCCTCTTTCCAGTAGCTCTGGCTTGCAAAGTTTGTATCGACATGTTCAAAGCCGTCTTTGTGCTGGAATTCAAAATCATCGTCCAGAAATTCGATCTGGCTTAAATATTCTTCGGGTGATAACACATGCTCCCGAACGGAAGCCGCATCCCCGCCTGTCATTTTCTCATCTGTCTTTTCGTCACTCCGTTTTTTCATGCCATCACCTCTCAATCCGATTTCTTCGCCAGACGGATTCTCGGGTCGATAATTCCGTACAGGACGTCAACCACCAGCATCAGGACAATGTACATGACACTGTAGATAAATGCCAGCGAAATCGTCACGTTGTAATCGTTGGACTGAATCGCTGCAATCATTAAACTTCCGATGCCCGGAATCGAGAAGATCTTCTCGATAACCAGGGAACCAATCATCAGATCGACAACCAGCGGCGCCAGTACCGTAATGATCGGGATCAGCGCGTTTCGAAGTGCATGGCGCACCAGAAGCGGGCGTCCCGTGATTCCCTTGCTCTCCGCAAGCAGCATGTAGTCGCTGTCCAGCACCTCCAGAAGGGAGGTTCTCGTAAATCGAGCCACCGTCGCTACCGTAAACATCGACAGCGCCAGCATCGGCATGATCGACGATGCGAAGAACCTCTTGCCGTCAAACAGAAGCGGCAGCCACTGTGCCTTGTAGCCGATGAAATATGCCATAACCAATGCAAAAACATAGGACGGAAGGCTGACGCCCAGAACTGAAATCACAGTACAGATGGTATCAAGCCAGCTATTTTTCTTGAGCGCTGCCAGAATACCTAAAATCAGTCCGACTACCGCACCGAAGGAAACTGCCTCCAGTCCGATTCCAAAGCTGACCGGCACACGGTTCTTTAACAGAACCGAGATGGAGGTATCCTTGGAGATAACATACGATACACCAAAATCGCCCTGCAGCAGGTTCTTCACATACGTGAAAAACTGTACGATCAACGGTTTGTCCAGTCCATATTTCTTCGACATCATCGCAATCTGATCCGCGGTCAGCTTTTCATCGTTGAACGGAGATCCCGGCATCAGCTGCAGCAGCATAAAAAGTACCAGGATGATGATCAGAAGCGTGACAAGAGAAATCATGATACGTTTTCCGATATATTTCTTCATGTCCGTACTCCCTTCTTTCTTATATAATACGTCTCTCTCCTTCTCTTATAGCCCGGATATTCTTTCAACTCCGAAGTATAAAATAAGACAAACGGTTTTATCTCTCTATTCCTGCATCCACACGCGCATATGCGTCATGCCGCGGTTGCACCATGCATAGTACGGAATTGCCTGCAGGATTACCACCTCTTCCGGTGCCGCATCTTCTGCATAAAGCGCCGGATTAACCGCCGACTTCTTCCGGCAGCCCGTCACGCGCAACGCCACGATGCCTCTCAGCAGATCCGCCTGATACGGAAGCGCTTCAATCTTCGCCTCCCGCGGAATCCGCAGTGTCTGAAGCTCCTCTCCGTTGTCCACGCCCTCAAAGGTGTAGATGATTGGTCCGCGTCTGAGTGCCACGCATCCGGCATCCGCCCGCACCATCGGGTGTGCATAGACCCGCTCCGGCTCCATCTCCATCTCGCAGGAAACAGTATCACCAGGCTGCCAGCTTCTCTGGATCATCCAGTAGCCCTTGTCTGTCTTGACTGCCCCGGAAACCGGTATGCCATTGACCTTCACCTGCATCTGATGGCACCAGCCCGGATAACGGACTGCCAAAGTAAATTCTGCTCCCGCCTTCTCCGGTTCTACCGTGTAGGTAACGGAGCCGTTCCACGGATATTTCGATGTAAGCGCTATCTTCACGCCGCCCGCCGTTTCAAAGGAAGCCGTTCCCCCGACAAACAGGTGGGAATAGATCGTATCTTCACTTGAAGACCATACATAAGAACCAAGTGAAGTCATCAGACGCGCCAGGTTCGGAGGGCAGCATGCACAGTCATACCAGCCGATCCGCTCCGGCGTGTACTCTTCCTCGCCGTATGCGTTGGTCGGCATGCCCGGATTGGCTTCAAGCTGATTGATATAAAAGAATTTCGTTCCGTCTAACTGCATGCCGCTGATGGTTCCGTTGTAAATCTCCCGCTCCAGAATATCTGCATACCGCGCGTCCGGATCCGCCTCCAGCATCTGTTTCGCGAAGAAGCAGACCCCCACCGCCGCACACGTTTCCGCGTAAGCGGTATCATTCGGCAAATCATAATCCACGGTAAATGCCTCGCCGTAATAGGTGGAACCGATTCCACCCGTTATGTACATCCGCCGGTCTACCATGTTGTCCCACATCTTCCGGCAGGCTGCCATCAGCGCCTCATCATGATTCTGCGCTGCCAGGTTTGCCGCCGCCGTCAGAAGATACATACAGCGGACCGCGTGTCCTTCCACCGTATCCTGCTCACGCACCGGCTTGTGGTTCTGCATGTAGGACGGCGGCTGCTTGTCCATGTAATCGGTGCGGCTCCAGCTTCTAGCCGCCGCTTCTTTATGGAAGAACTCCGGATCCCGCCCGCGCTCATCGATAAAATATGCCGCCAGCTTCCGGTATCTCTCTTCCCCGGTTGCCTGATAAAGCCGCATCAGCGCCAGCTCGATCTCCTCATGTCCCGGAATGCCGGTTACTTTGCCTGCTTCCCGTCCGAACCGCCGATCGATATGATCGCACAGCTTGCAGCAGATATCTAAAAGCTTCGTCTTTCCCGTCGCCTGATAGTACGCGACGCCTGCCTCCGTCATATGTCCGGCACAGTACATCTCATGGCAGTCCGTCAGGTTCTGCCACTTATGTTCCGGCTCCGCCGCAATGAAATAGGTGTCCAGGTAGCCGTCCGGCTGCTGCGCCCGCCCGATCAGGTCGATGATCGCATCGGCACGCGCCTCCAGCTCTGGATTTGCCTCGACGGTCAGCGAGTACGCCACCGCCTCCAGCCATTTCGCCAGGTCGCTGTCCTGAAATACACGCCCGTAATACGTTCCTTTCTCATCTCCCGCTGCAATGCGGAAGTTTTTAATCACATGGCTCTTTCGGATTCCGGACACCTCATCGTGAAGCACCCGTTCCTGATACGGAAGCATCGTGTGAATTACCACATTCTGTACCCGCGAAAAGAACGGGTCGTCTATCTTTACCTGTTTCAAATCAATGAAACTTGTCTCCTTTTTTACCATTCACAGAAAACCTCCTGATTTATTATTCACTTATCCGTAAGCGCCTATCAATAATCTGAAAAAGACTTCTTTTTTTGTATGTTTTCTTATAAGTATACCATTCAAATAGCGGAAAAGCGATCTAACACATTTTGCATATTATAGAAAAGAATACGCGTATTTTTATAGAACAAAATCAGCCTGATTTCATTCCTTCTTTTTCTCTGATTTTTCTTTATTCTTCATTCATCCCCTCTTATTTTCCCAAGTAGAGTGTTTTGTTTCTGCAAATATAAGAGATTTTCCAAACAGATTCTTGCTGTTTTTCTTTCTATTTGATATAATAAAATTGATATTTTAAATTTGTTTAACAACCTGGCAAAATTGTCCTGTTTTTCGTTTGCTTCTCTGCGGTTCAGACAGGATTCCTGTTACGTGGCTGTTTTTATTTAAACGGGAGTACATACATCATGAATTTTATTAATTTAAACTGTCCGCCCCTTCCTTATTTTATCGTCGGAGGCGGATGTGTTTACCGCCCCGGCGATATCCATGAGCGCCGGACGATCCGAAATGTCTTTGATCTTATCTATGTTCACAGCGGAACTTTATATCTCGAACAGGATCCGTTCCGCGTTGAACTGAATGCCGGGCAGTTTTTTATCATTACCCCCGATACCCCGCACCGCGGCAACCGCGTCTGCCAGGAAAAGACCACGACGAGCTGGGTGCATTTCTATACCAACGGCAAATACAGCCTGTCCGATGAATTTTACCCGGACAACGTAACCCGGCGCGCCGCGCCGAAATTTTACTATTCGCCGCAGAATTTCATTCTCTCCCTGCCGCGCACCGGCGCCGTGCCGGAAGCCAACCGGGAGAAGCTGGAAAAGTATCTGCAGCGGATGAACCTGGTTTCTTTCAGCAAATACACACAAAAAAAGAGCTTTCCGTCCTCCGTGCGGACGCCGTTTGAGCTCCAGAATGATTTCATTGAATTTCTCCAGGTTCTCTATGCGCCGTACTGCTACAGCCGCGAGAAGGAAAGCATCGCCCAGACGCTGCGCGACTATCTGGATGCCCACTACACGGAGGAGATCTCCTTAAACGATCTGGCGCGCCAGTATTCCTACAGCCCGTCCCACTTAATCCGCAGTTTCCACCAGGCATACGGCGCCAGCCCGATGCAGTACCTGAAAAAACTACGCATCGAACACGCCTCCCAGCTTCTCCTCCACTCCGACGCCACGATCCAGTCGGTCGGTGAGATGGTAGGACTGCGAATCCCATCCTATTTTATCCGCGTATTCAAGCAGGAGATCGGCATCACCCCAGCGCAGTACCGAATGTTTTACGCAGAAGAGAATGGGGGGAGTGAGGCGCCTTAAAGGCGATTCACAGCTGATGTTTTTTACTATCTATTTGTTTTCGTAAGAACTGCCATGAGCGTGGCAGTTCTTTTTTATACACAAACCAGTGAACAGTTTTTTAATGTATCTATCAGTTCCTTTACATCAGCTATTGTTTAAGCCAGTTATCCGCACATTGAAAATCCTTTATATTTAATGTGACACTGTGTGTATACAAAGGAGGAAATTCCGAATTGAAAACTGTCACGATTAAACTTCGCATTCATAAACTTTTGGCTGAAAAGCGTCTGACGAAATACCGTTTTATCGCCATGACCGGGCTTGGCTATAAAAATGCCAGCCGAATTCTGGACAATGAAACTGAATCCATCCGCTTCAGCACCATCGCCCGCATCTGCTCCGCACTGGACTGTACGCCCGGCGATCTATTTGAAGTTCATGAGGAAGAAGATCCTTACGATGGAATGTATTAAACATTCGGAAACAAGTGATTTCATGTGCGGATCGCACGCCAAAAAAGAGCTGTCAACCGACGGTTTGCACCGGCTTTTGTGACAGCTCTTTTTGGTGATCCTATTTTTAAAAACAGAAGCGGTACCGCCTCTGAAAAGACAGTACCGCTTAACCTATCCGAATATTATATATAAGTGTCCACCAACAAGATACCTTACCAGTCATCCCGTCCATACTCTTCCCGCTCATCCAGGGCATCATCTACACCATCGGCATATTCTGAATCCCGGCGGTAGCGATCCCAGTCATAATCATCACCTTCCATAACATCATCATATCCTGCATCATACGCTGCATAGGGATTCTGGAGATTCTTTTGCACCGGTGGTATTCCCCTCTGCGCAGGTGTGTTTTTACGGCTCCGTTGTTTCAGTTCCCACAAGGGATCCTCTTCTATCCGTTTAAGATATTCCTCATGGCTTCTGGATTCCTCTTCTTCTTTTTTCTTCTGTAATTCTATCAGCTCAGCCCGTTCTCTTTTTTTACGTTCCTCTTCTTCCCGTTTACTTTCTTCTATCTTCTCTGCCCTGTGCTGTTCACAGTATATGCCATCAAAGGCCAGATTGTAACATCCTTCCTCCCAGCACTTATACGGATATAGCAGAACCACGAGAAGTCCACAGCCCATCGCACAGATAAGCAGCGTACAGAGAGTCTGGCGATGCTTTCCAAACCAGTTTTTCATTCCTGCTGCCAGACGGTTTTCTTTTTTCTCTGTTTCCTTCTCAGATTCAGGACTCTCTTCTTTCTTTTTCTTCCGGGACTCCATCCACCAGGTCAGTTCGGCATCCAGCAAAAACAACGGTATCAGACATGTAAAGGTGCCAACAAACAGCATCAAAGCATTGCCCGAATCTCCATGCACGCTTCTCGCATACTGGTAATGGCACTCTTCGTCATACCAACTATACAGACTCCAGGCATATGCCCCCAGAATGCCGATCAGAACTATCCATTTTATCTGCTTTTCTTTCCGCAGGATTCTCATGACGAGAAGTGCTCCTGCCATCGCAAACAGGAAACCTATCTTTAGATACACCGGTGCCGCCACCAGAGAAATCCAGGCTGTATATACCGGATAAAAGACACCAATAACCACTATCACAATCATCAGAATTCCAGACTCCATAGCTATACCCCCTATTAAGTCCATCTTACCACAAATGCGGATGCTTAGGTGGGTTATTTATGCCCCTTGAAGAAAATATCCACTTATGATAGCCTGCCCCGGATTACAAAGGCACGTATATGCTTGCTGTATCTCCCTTGTAATGCAAAAAGCTGCCGCAGATCAGAAAGTTTTTTCCGATCTGCAGCAGCTTTTTATCTCATTCTTATTATTTTCTTCCTATTCTCTTAAGCTCCAGAATCCTCTGGTTCCGGCTTCCGCGAAACTGCAGGGTCAGATCCTTCTCCGCTTCCACGAACTCTCCGTCCACCAGCACATCCACATAGGACAGCATCTCGTCTGTCACCTCTGTATGGACCACGCCGCCGGCTGCCAGATCCCGATCCCACAGATAGCCGCTGTAGCACCAGATATCCTTCTCCGGATACGTCTCGCGCACCTTCTGAAGTAAATGTACCAGCTCCACCTGGTTTTCCGGCTCAAACGGTTCTCCGCCGAGCAGCGTAAAGCCCTGTATATATCCCGGCTCCAATGCCGCTAAAATCTCTTTCTCCGTCTCTTCTGTATATAACTGTCCATATCGGAAATCCCACGTCTCCGCATTGAAACAGCCCTTACAGTGATGGCGGCACCCCGACACAAACAAGCTGACGCGCACGCCAGGACCGTTGGCAATATCATACTTTTTGATGGTTCCGTAATACATATCTTCCTCCCCTAGACCAATGTACTCTCGGAGGCTTTCACCACATCCTACAGATGCAGCACCCGATCGCGGATCTCCTGGGTACGTCCCTGATTCCAGAACTGGGTTCCGATGTAGCCGCAGGTACGGCGTGCGACAAAGAGCTTGTTCTGGTCGCGGTTGCCGCAGTTCGGGCACTCCCACACCAGCTTGCCAGCCTCATCCTCAACAATCTTGATCTCGCCGTCATAGCCACACTTCTCACAGAAATCACTCTTGGTGTTCAGCTCCGCGTACATAATGTTATTGTAGATAAACTGCATTACAGAGAGAACTGCCGGAATATTAGTCTGCATATTCGGCACCTCGATGTAGCTGATCGCACCGCCCGGGGAAAGCTTCTGGAACTCTGCCTCAAATTTCAGCTTACTGAACGCGTCAATCTTCTCGGATACGTGTACATGGTAGCTGTTCGTGATATAGTTCTTATCCGTAACGCCCGGAATGATACCGAAGCGCTTCTGCAGGCATTTTGCAAATTTATAAGTCGTAGACTCCATCGGCGTGCCGTATACAGAATAGCTGATGTTCTCCGCCTCTCTCCACTCTTTGCATTTATCATTCAGACGCTGCATAACTTTCAGTGCAAATGGCTTCGCCTCCGGATCGGTGTGGGATTTTCCTAACATCCGCATACACATCTCATACAGACCTGCATATCCCAGAGAAATCGTAGAATAGCCGTTGTACAGGAGTTTGTCGATCGTCTCACCCTTTTTCAGGCGGGCAAGCGCACCATTCTGCCACAGAATCGGCGCCACATCGGAGATCGTGCCGAGCAGCCTCTCATGACGGCAGCGGAGCGCACGATGGCACAGTTCCAGTCTCTCATCGAGAATCTGCCAGAAACGGTCCATATCTCCCTCCGAAGAACAAGCCACATCGACCAGGTTAATCGTGACAACACCCTGGTTGAAACGTCCATAGAATTTATGCTTACCGTTCGGCAGCATCTGGGAATCTTCTACCGTCAGGAAAGAACGGCAGCCCATGCACGGGTAAACCTCGCCCTTCTTTAATTCCTTCATAATCTTAGCGGAAATGTAGTCCGGAACCATCCGTTTCGCGGTACATTTCGCTGCCAGCTCAGTCAGGTGCCAATATTTCGAACCTTCTGTAATATTGTCCTCATCCAGCACATAGATAAGTTTCGGGAACGCCGGTGTGATCCAGACGCCCTTTTCATTCTTGACGCCCTGCATTCTCTGCAGCATCACTTCCTCGATGATCATCGCAAGGTCATCTCTGGTCCGTCCCTCCGGAACCTCGTCCAGATACATAAATACCGTGACAAACGGAGCCTGTCCGTTACAGGTCATCAGGGTGATAAGCTGGTACTGGATCGTCTGGATGCCGCTCTTAACCTCCTCGCGCAGACGGCGTTCGGTCACGCGGTTGATGATATCCTCATCCAGTGCCTCGCCGCACTCGGTGCGCTCTGCAATCACGTTCTTGCGCAGCTTCTGACGGCTGATGTCCACAAACGGTGCCAGATGCGCCAGAGTAAAGGACTGTCCGCCATACTGGTTGCTGGCTACCTGCGCCACGATCTGGGTAGTCACGTTGCAGGCCGTAAAGAAACTGTGCGGCTTCTCGATCATCGTCTCACTGATCACAGTGCCATTCTGCAGCATATCCTCCAGATTGATCAGGTCGCAGTTGTGCTCCTTCTGTGCAAAATAGTCGGTATCATGGAAATGGATGATGCCTTCCTCATGCGCGCGGACGATCTCCTCCGGCAGCAGCACACGCTTGGATAAGTCCTTGCTGACCTCGCCCGCCATGTAGTCACGCTGGGTCGAGTTGATGACCGGGTTCTTGTTGGAGTTTTCCTGATTCACTTCTTCATTAATATGGTCCAAAAGTGCCAGGATGCCGTTATCGGTCGTGTTGGACTTGCGTTTTAACTCCCTGCGGTAGCGGTAGCGCACATATTTCTGTGCAACCTCATAACCACGCATCTCCATAATGCTGGTCTCTACCATATCCTGGATATCTTCCACATTCACCGCGTGCGGCATCTCCTGCACCTGCTCGGCGATCGTATCTGCAATCGCTTCAATCTGGTACGGGTTCATCTGGTGAATACGCTCCACATTGCCGTTCGCTTTCGTGATCGCATTTACGATCTTCGCCCGGTCAAAATGTACTTCTTCTCCATTTCGTTTGATTACATTGGTTGTTACTGTGTCTTCCATCCCTGTTCCCTCTCCTTACCCTTAAGCCCGTTTTATGACTTGTCTTCTATAATCTATAAATTGACTCGCCGGTTCCTGTTTCTGTGATTTCTCTTTCTACTTTTATGGCATACATCGAACATCCATCTGTATCCATTTCCCGTCCCCCAGCTTACTCTCATTTCCTCATTCATGAGAGCAACGCCTTCTTCTGACAGGCTATTTTTCATGTCCGGATGCCTTCACTGACAGGATTCTTTTCCGTTCCGACTTGTCTTACGATTGGCTTTATTTTTGATTTGTATTTAGGTAATTTTTAGAATTACACACAAAATATTGAACTCGTTTTCTTTCATAACACAATATATAGTGTGTTCGTCGTGACGTATTTAAGCATACACCAATTAGATTAAAAATGGAAGAGGATTCCCCTATATTTTTTCGAATCAGAATTTTGCACAAAAATCATTTTCTCCCTTTACAAACACCCAAATCTGTGATCCCCTTTCCACGACGTTCTTTCCAGACTTATCCACCGTCCCATGTGCAAAACCCACCTCGTCATTTCTCCCATGGCTGCATCCCATATACCCTCTGAGTCTCCTTCGCCCATACCCTTATCTGTTTTAAAAATACCGAAAATAATGCTTTTTAAAATATTTTTAAAAATATTTAAAAAACTGTTGACATTTTATTCTGGATGGAGTAGAATAACTCATGTCTTACGGATGAGGCATCCGCAAGAAAACAAAATAAGCGCCTTTAGCTCAGTTGGTAGAGCAGTAGACTCTTAATCTATTTGTCCAGGGTTCGAGTCCCTGAAGGCGCACTATCAAGTGCTTGTTTCGCAGACCGAGAGCTGTGGGGCAGGCACTTTGTGTTTAGGCAATGAGGCGTGCAAAATAAAAAAGGTATGGCTTCTGAGGCGTTGTGCTCGCACATAAGCATCAGAAGTTATACCTTTTTTGTTTTATAGGGCGAATGCCCTACAGCGAGGAAAAGCGCCAGCTTTTTCGAGCTGCCGCACGCCGGATTTCAAAGATGCGACTCTTTTCAAACTGCCCCACGCCGGACTCCAAAGACGCAGCTTTTACAGTGCCCGCCCAATCGCCTTCTCCACTTCCTTCTTTGAACTAGCGCCGACTTCCTTGCTGAATACTTCCCCATTCCGGAAAATAATCATCGTCGGGATCGACATAACCTTATACCGGACTGCAATATCCGGGTTCTCATCGACATTCAGCTTTCCGATCTTCACTCTTCCCTCATACTCGCCCGCCAGCTGCCCGATCACCGGCGCCATCATCTGGCACGGACCGCACCAGTCTGCATAAAAATCAACCAGTACCGGAATCTCCGATTTCAGTACCTCCTCCTCAAAATTCGCGGTCGTAAACTTCATTTCCATCACTCATTTTCTCCTTTCGTTCTATCCATACAGGCAGTCAACAGAAGTGCCCTGTTTCTCTTTACGACGGCTTCTTTTTACCGCCTCCCAGTGCCTTTGCTGCCTCTTCCATCGATTTTTTCCATTTTAACGCCTGTTTATTCAGTTCCACCTTATCGCTGGTCGCCTGAATAAGTTTCCGTGTAAGCTGCTTTTTAATATCCATTCCTGACTTCTGGCAAACGCTCTGCGCGCCTCGTTACCATTCATGTGAGTCCAGGTTTCTCACAAAAAGCACCGCCGCGCATCCAGCCATCCTTCTTTATATTATAGTAAATATATGCAGCTTTTATTTTCTTTATTCCGGCTCTGCCAGCTCAGATAACCGTTAAATACGGCAAATTCCTGCTACCACCACGTTTTCTTACGGCACTTTCGGTTCCAAAAGTGCCTACCCGTGTACAGTAATGATTTTCCTACCGCACTGCCACCAGCTTGCAGATCGGCTTGCCCTGCGCCGAGAACTTTGCCTCGTACTCGGTCATGACGTTGCCCTCTGCCATCTCGCTGTGGTGCAGGTCACGGGTATATTCTGTGATGCGCCAGCCCGCCTCCGGGATAGCTTCCAGGGAATAGGAAAATAAATCCTGGTTGTCCGTCTTGAACTCGACTCTTCCATCCTTCTGGAGAATCTGATCGTACACTGCCATAAATGGCGGCGAGGTCAGTCTCCGTCTCGCATGGCGGTCCTTCGGCCACGGATCCGAAAAATTCAAATAAATCCGCTCTACTTCCCCCGGTCCAAAAATCTCTGCCAGTTCTCTGGCATCCTCACATAAGAAATAGATATTGGACAGTTCCATCTGTTCTCTCTTGCGGATCGCCTTTAAAAGAACCGTCGAATATTTCTCAATACCAACAAAATTCACATCCGGGTTGCGGGACGCCTGCTCCAAAATAAACTGACCTTTACCCATACCCACCTCGATGCGGATCGGATGGTCATTTCCAAAAATCTGCTGCCAGGTTCCCTTCTTCTCCTTCACCCCATGAACCACATGCGGGTTTTCTTCTATCATCTGCTCTGCGCCCGGTATATGGCGTAATCTCATCTTCGTTCCTCCTGCTGTCTACAATCTGCGCCGTCCCGGATGGACTTTCTTCCGTACCGTATCATTCCGTTGAGACGCCCCGGCTTACCCGCCGGATCTATCCTTATCTTACCATTGAAGCCCCCATTTCGCAAGCAAAGGTGCTCTATTTTCACACCATTTTACGATCCCCGTGTTACTGTTCACGCATACGTGCCCAGTAACGGAATTTGCCGTGGCTTCGCATTTAAATACGGCAAATTCCTGCTGCCACCACGTTTTCTTGTGGCACTTTCGGTTCCAAAAATGCCTGCCCATAAACAGCCTCCACTCTCCTCCATGCCGTCCCTTCTAATCCGTCCGACTTTGTGTCCTTTTCTTACAAATTTCATAACTTTTCCAATTTTCATCATTTTATAGATGAATAATTCAACCGATTATATTATAATAATTTTAGAGCAAAACCAAACATACGGTCACGAAATGGCTGCCGTCTTTTCACCCGTTCGCCGGACATTCAAAAGTCAGGATCCGTCCGGGAACAGCCGTCGGCACGCCGGTTTCGGACCTGCATCATATACACAGGAGGATATGCCTATGGGAACAACAGCTAACACAGGTCAGAGCACCTGGGAACAAATCCACGGCGGGGTTCGCGAGACCGAGCGCCTGATCGGACAGAAGAATTATAACCTGGCGATGGTGAAAGCCCGCCAGACCCTTGAATACATGGTCAAATGCCTCTGCGAGCGATATGGCATCCTGGAGACCGGCCTTCTGGAAATGATCGATGCCCTCTACAGCGCCGGAAAAATCAGCAAGACCACCTGCGAACATTACCACAAGATCCGCACGATCGGCAACAAGGCGATCCATGAGGGAGACAACAGCGCCTACAACGCCAATCAGGCGCATCACCTTCTGTCGCAGGAGGTCTACACCTTCGCAAATGACTACAATGACACAAAAAAATCCACCCGGGCTTCCCGAAGTGCAGCTCCAACCTCCGCTTCTTCCCGCCTTCGTGGGAACAGCCGCCATCCCTCTGCCGGCTCTGGAAACGGAAAACCTGCCTGCACACGTTCCGGCAGCTCCGAGGGACGCCGTCCGCGCGCCTATGCAGGCGGTCCGTCTTTTGAATTTCGAAGCATTATTAAACCAGTGCTTCTGATTATTATTATCATCCTGCTGCTTTTGATCATCAAGATGATACGCCCTGCGACGGATGCCAAACCGGATTCTACTGCAGCCGTCAGCACCGAATCGCTGGCTCCAGAAACCGAGGCAGAGACCGTTGCCGCAGAATCGACCGTTTACCGGACCACCGACACAGTCAATGTCCGTCCGGAACCATCCACCGACACCGACAGAATTGGTGTTCTAGCACCAGATACCGATGTGGAATATCTCCGTGATTACGACGAAAAATGGGCGGTAATCAGCTACAACGGACAGGAAGCCTACGTTTCCAGAGACTTTATCCGGCAGGTTTCGCAGTAATCAGCCAAAAAAGAACCATACATGCAGTGATTCTTCTCCCTGACATATATGGTTCCTTTTCATTTTCTTTGTACAATGGTTCATCACTTTCGCAATTATACTTTCCGCAATGAATCCCTGAATTTACTCAACTCAAATTTTACTTTAAATCCCGAATTTTCTCCGCCAGCGGCACAATCTCCTCCAGCGAATTTAACTCATAGTCCGCCAGACTCCGGTCAAAGGAAAAACGGTTATCGATGAGCGCCGCCACTGTCATTCCCGCGCAGTGCCCCGCCGTAATGCCGACCGTCGAATCCTCAATCACAAGGCACTCCTCCGGCTGCAGGCCCATCTGCTCCGCCGTATAGAGGTAAACCGCCGGATCCGGCTTGCTGCGCTTGAACGTACTCGCACTGATCATCCGCTCCAGACGGGACGCCACGCCATTTTCCTTTAAAATGCGCTCCACCTGCTCAATATTCGTCGCGGATGCGACCGCCAGCCGGAAGCCCTCTGCTTTCAGGCGATCCATCACATCCAGAATCTCCGGGCGGAAGATCGAGAGATAATCAATCGAATTAAAAATGTCCGTCCAGCGCCCCAGATACTCGTCATGCAGCTCCTGCCAGGTCTGACCATTGTGGATCGCCTTCTCCACAACCATCCAGCAGTCCTGCTTCGTCGTCCCCACCGTCCCGTGCAGACTCTCCAGAGTCACCTCCGGATTTTTCGTTTTTGCATATTCATACAGATAATTCAGATAAATTCCTTCACTGTCAATGATGACCCCATCCATATCAAAGATGACTGCCTTTATCATATTCGTATCCTCTCTCTTTCTGCTCCAGATTATAACATCTTCCCCCAGTATACAGGAATCCCCCGCCAGCTGACAAGCCCCTATTCCACCCTCCCGCCATTCTTTCGAAAAATTTATTACTGTTCACGCATCGTGCCCAGTAACGGAATTTGCCGTGGCTTCGCATTTAAATATGGCAAATTCCTGCTGCCACCATGTTTTCTTACGGCACTTTCGGTTCCAAAAGTGCCTACCCGTAAACAGTAACAAAAATTTCACATATTTTTCCATTTCGCGCCTTTTCATGCTTCCCCGAAACTGTTATACTGGATAACGAAACGGAAACTTTAACATACAGAGCCGTTTCAAGGAAAATAGAACAAACGACCTCTTTACAAATTTATCACATAAAATGAAAGGCTGCAGCTGTACCACAATCTGACAGCCGCGAAAGGTTTTATATGACACAGAAAAAAACATATTTAAGCTGGCTTCTGGGGCTTATCTGTGCTTTCAGTCTGATGATCATGTTTCTGATCACCTCGGTGGAAGCCGTCGCTTACTGGACGCCGCATTATTATGAAAATGAATACACCCGCTACCAGGTTGCCGATGATGTCCATATGGAGATGGACGACCTGCTTTACGTGACGGACGAGATGATGGCGTATCTGCGCGGCAGCCGCGACGATCTGAACATTGACACCGTCGTAGACGGGACGCCGCGCGAATTTTTCAACGCCAGGGAAAAGGCGCACATGGCGGATGTCCGCAACCTCTTTCTCGGAGGACTGGCGCTGCGCCGCCTCTGCCTGTTTCTGGCAGCGGCATCGGTTGCACTGCTGGCACTTTTAAAGGTTCCGTTAAAACACCTGCTGCCACGGATGCTCTGCGCCGGGACGGTTTTATTTCTGGGCGTGACCGCCCTGCTTGCCGGGATCATTTCCACTGATTTTACGAAATATTTTATTATTTTCCACAAAATCTTCTTTACCAACGATCTCTGGCAGCTCGATCCGCGGACCGATCTTCTGATCAACATCGTGCCGGAACCATTTTTCATGGACACCGCCGCCCGGATCGGCATCACCTTCTGCCTGATGACCGGCGCCCTGTTTCTTCTCTGCCTTGCATGTATCCTGCGGGAACACCGCAGGGGCAAATCAGGGGCAGAAAATTCCGGAAATTCCGGAGGTGTCAGCTCTCCAGGTAGTTCCAGCCACCCGGCTGCTCCGGATTTGAAGACGAAAATAGCTGGCAGCACAGGCAGCAAGTTGTCCTTGTTTTTAATTGGTACACTTTTGCTGTCCCTGCTCGCCGCCCCGATGCAGGCGCTTGCCTCCACTGAATGGCCGTCGGACATTTCGATTGACTCCGATGCCGGGATCGTCATGGACGCCAACACCGGAGTCGTTTTATATGGAAAAAACATCCACGAAACCTACTCTCCTGCCAGTATCACGAAGGTTCTGACCTCCCTCATCGTTCTGGAGCACTGTTCCCTCGATGAGACAGTCACCTTTTCCGAGAGCGCGGTCTACAACGTGGAATCCAACAGCAGCAGCGCCGGATACGATACAGGCGATACTGCCAGCGTCAAGGACTGCCTCTACGCCCTGCTTTTAAAATCAGCCAATGAGGCTGCCAACGCACTCGCCGAGCACGTAGCTGGCTCCGCTGATGCATTTGCTGTTTTGATGAATGAAAAAGCCGCCGAGCTTGGGTGCCAGGATTCGCATTTTGCAAATCCGAGCGGTCTGAATAACGAGGAACACTATGTCAGCGCCTACGACATGGCGCTCATCACGCGGGCGGCATTTGAAAATCCTACGTTTGCCAAGATCGTCGAGACAACCTACTATAAACTGCCGCCGAACCAGAAAAATCCCGAGGGACAGGGCATCTCCCCGGGCAATAAGCTGGTCAAAAAGAACTGGCCGCAGTACTACCGTCCGGACGTCCTCGGCGGCAAAACCGGTTATACCTCCATCGCCCTCAACACACTGGTCAATGGTGCCAGACAGGGCGATACGACACTGATTACCGTCATCCTGCACAGCAACAACACGCAGTATGAGGATACCAGCCGGCTGCTCGACTTTGGATTTAACAATTTCCAGTCGGTCAAAATTGCAGATTATGATCAAACTTTTTCAAATATCGGAAAAGATTTAAAAATTGCAGATGTGTCTACCGCCGGGGGCGAATCCCTGTCCATCGACCCAGATAGCCGCGTGGTACTTCCAAAAACAGCGGATTTCTCGGAGACAACGACCTCCTTCGACTATGAGATCCCGGCTGGCGCACCGGACGGCACAATCGCCTGTGTCACTTATTCGCTCGGCGATCACAAGGTTGGCCAGGCATATCTGACCCTCACCGACAGCAGCCAGACAGCGGCAGATATTCCTGAAAAGCTCGTATCCCAGGCGGCAACAGCTGCCGCGCAGGACAGCTCCGACACTGCCCTCTCAAACGGCTCCTCGGAGGCCTTGCCGCTCTCCAATCCGCCCGAATCGGCTGCTAATCAGGAAAATAGTTCCACCAGTAAATCCTTTGGACAGCTGTTTCATATTTCCGTCCGCGTTCCACCGGCATTCATCGCCGCACTGACCGCCATTCTTGTCGTGATCGGCGCGGTCACCGCCGGCATCCGTTTTCTCCAGATGCAGCGCCGCCAGGAGGAGGACGCCCTCGCAGAACGCCGCAGACGGCGCGCGGAACGTCTCCGCGACAGCGGAATGTCCGAAGCAGAGTTCGACCTGATGATGCAGGACCGCCGAACGGCGCTGGCGAAAAAAAGGAAGAAACGATCGCATAAAATAAAATCTCATAACTGACACAAAAAGAGTTACCAGATGTGGAACTTCTCTTCATTTCCATATCCAGTAACTCTTTTCTTTACATTATTTCGTAACTGTTCAGTACCTTCACAGTCACATTATTTCTTTAATTCCTATTTCATACGGTCAATCCACTCGGCTGCCTTCGCCCTACTCGGCGGCTTCTGCCGTCTTTCCAGACTTCTTCGCCTTGTTGCGTTCCGCGCGCTTCTTCTTCGTTTCCTCCTTCTTCTGCTCCACGTAGGCTGCTCCCTCTTCTCCGACCAGCTTCGTCGTCTTAACAGCAAAGAATGAGCCGTCCTCCGACTTCTTCATCCGGATCTTTCCCTTCATATAACCGTGCTCCGGACAGACCGCCAGACAGAAATAAAATTTCTGATTTGAGGAAAACCAGCGGATCTTTTTCCGCAAGGTCCGGCGGCATTTGTAACAAACCATCTCCGCCACACGCCGTTCCTCCAAAATTTCTTCCTTCGTCTCATGCTCACGCGACACAAATTTCGCATATTCTGGAAATTCCAGGTAAATCTCGTCCTCCTCCGTCAGCGGCGGCTGGTAATAATCCACTGAAATATACTCCATCATGCTGTAAAAGTCCATCTCACTCATGACACGCCCCGTGTAGTACGCATCATCCAGCGCCCGGTGGAACGGGCGGTCTTCCGTGAGGTGCAATTCCTCTACCACGGTATCTAACGACTCCTTTTGCTTAGTGCCGTGGATCAGGGCATAAATTTTCTGCAAATCATAGTAGAGAAGCGGCAACGGAAACTGCAGATCCATCCCGTGATACACCATATTCCGCTGCAATTCAGTCAGATCCATCGAGCCCCACGTACAGAACCGATAATCATCCCCGCACCATTCTAAAAATTCGGTCATCGCACGCACAAAATCCTCGCCTTCTGTGTCAAGCTGCTCGATCGACATATGCGTCACTTCTGATATCTTATAATGCATCTGCCGGTACACCCGCGGGCGGATCAGACGGCGAAATTCCGAAATGATTTGAAGATTTGTATTTAATTTTACCGCGCCTATCTCAATAATCTCAAATGGAAGCCGGTTCATCGAGCCTTCCTTGCCCGCCGGACTCTGGTTCCATTCCAGATCTAATACTATAAACTGTCCCATAATTCTCGTCTCTTTGTAACGGTTCCTTTTTTCCCCATTACCTCTTACTTTTCTTTCTTCACGTTGTCACTGTCCATAACTTTACCACAAATCTGTGTATAAGTCCATATTTGGTTATTGGTTCACGGGTAGGCACTTTCGATTCCAAAAGTGCCTACCCGTGAACAGTAACTTTGGAACCGAAGGTGCCGTAAGAAAACCTAATATTTTACATAGAACCACTGGCAGAGTGCTTCCATCTTTGCTATACTTCATGATAGAAAGAAAAAGCATTTTTTATCAGAATGCTTTCTTCTAAGCTTTATTATGCACCTTGGGAGGGGCTGCTTATGGATTTAATACAACAATTTATCGATACATACAAGATGAAATGGACGTTCTACGACGCAGCCGGCCGGCTCGCGGCAGAGAAACTCCAGCTTGCCCTGCAAAATGCCGGTATCCGGGCGATCGTGACCTCTCGCGCCAAGAATCCCGCCAGACTCCGCACAAAAGTGCAGCGGCGCAATTCCAGACGTGAAGAACCATACCAGACACTCGAGGAAATCTACAACGACATTGCCGATCTGTCCGGCGTGCGCGTCTCCCTGTATTTCCCCGGTGATCGCGGCAAGGTAGATGCGATCATCTCGGAGCTTTTCAATATCCTGGAATTTAAACAGTTCCCAGAACAGTCGAAACCCCCGACTTACCACAAACGGTTTTCCGGCTATTGGGCGAACCATTACCGCGCGCGGATGCGCGATGAAATTTTAAATGAATCACAAAGAAAATACGGAGCGGCGCGCATCGAGATCCAGGTGGCATCCCTGATCATGCACGCGTGGTCCGAGGTTGAACACGACCTGATTTACAAGCCGATGCAGGGAACTTTATCTGAGGAAGAGCTGTCAATCTTAGATGAGTTAAATGGTCTGGTTCTTGCCGGTGAGATCGCGCTGGAACGCCTACAGGCAGCCGGAAATGAGCGGCTCCGCAGCCGCAATGCCGCGTTTGGAAGCCAGTACGAGCTGGCGTCCTATCTCTATAACTTCCTGAGCAGCCATCTCAAAACCGAGGACATCGAGCTTCGAATGGGAAATATTGCCCTGCTCTACCGACTTTTGCAGCGTTTACAGCTCACCGGTCTCAAAGATATTACCCCCATTCTGCGGTCTGTCAAATTTGAAAAGGATCGGCGCACCATTTCCCAGCAGATCATCGATCAGATTATCTCCGGCAATGAAAAGCGCTACCAGTGCTACCAGGAGCTGCGGACGGAACCAGAAACCACCTCACCAGAAACCCTGCAGGCTGTCAACCAGTTTCTTGAAGAGTGGGTACCGTTAGAGCGCCTGCTCAACAAGACTGCACGGCGCACCTCGCCGCGTTCCCGCGGTGCCTTCAATATCAATACGCTCAAGCGGATGGATCTCTTTGACAAAGAAATGATCAACCAGATTGTCCAGCTCCGCAAGCTGCGGAATGTCCTGATCCACGACATCGAGCTGCCGGATCAGGCGCAGATTCTCCGCTGTACAGAGGAAGCGAAAGCACTTCTGGCACGGCTGACCGGGCAGCATGAAGCAATGACAGACGGAGAAACCGGTGAGAAAAACAGTCACGCAGAAAACGCATAGGACGCAAACGCGCCAATCACCAAAAAGGTAAAACACCAGCTAACAAAAAAACACAATGATAAAAGCCATCCAGTTTTTAGCCGGATGGCTTTTATCATTCTAAATCAGAAACTTATTAAATTAGAGATTGCAGGCAAAAATCCCATTGCCGCAGGCAATTTTTAATGGATTTTTGCGCGTGACTGTGAAGGTACTGAACAGTTCCTAGAAATCAACCTCTGTATCATAGAAGCAGCAGGTCAGAAGTTTCGCCATCTGCTCCGGATTGATCGAACGCGGGTTGGAACCGGTACATGCATCGCCAACTGCCAGCTCTGCTACGGTTGCCAGTTTGTCATTGAATTCTTTCTCGTCAATGATTCCACCCTCATAGAGCTTAATGCTCGGAGCGATATTTAACTGCTTGTTCATCTCTTTGATCTCGGCAATCAGAGCGTCAACCAAAGCCTCGTCGCTATCTCCCTGTAAGCCGATGAACTTCGCGATATCTGCATAGCGGGAAGCTGCCTCCGGTTCCTTGGAGTTAAATTTAATAACCTTCGGAAGATACATCGCATTCGCTGCACCATGAACGATATGTCCGCCGGAGTAAGCTGCACCTGTCTTGTGTGCCATAGAATGGACGATACCAAGCAGTGCATTGGAGAATGCCATACCTGCCAGGCACTGTGCGTTGTGCATACGTGCTCTCGCTTCTTTGTCGCCATTGTAAGATTTAACCAGATAGGTATGAATCATCTTAATTGCGTGAAGTGCCAGCGGGTCGGTGTAATCACAGTGAAGTGTGGATACATACGCCTCGATCGCATGGGTCATCGCATCCATACCGGTGTTTGCGGTCAGCTTCTGCGGCATGGTCTCAGCCAGCTCCGGATCCACGATCGCTACATCTGGTGTGATATTGAAATCTGCTAACGGATATTTGATACCCTTATGATAATCGGTAATAACGCTGAATGCCGTAACCTCAGTTGCTGTACCAGAAGTAGACGGAATCGCGCAGAATTTTGCCTTTGTACGCAGTGTTGGGAAATTGAACGGAGTGATCAGATCCTCAAACTTGGTATCCGGATACTCGTAGAATGCCCACATCGCTTTTGCTGCATCGATTGGGGAACCGCCGCCGATCGCTACGATCCAGTCCGGACCAAATTCCTGCATAAGCTTTGCGCCCTTCATAACGGTCTCAACGCTCGGATCTGGCTCTACTCCCTCAAACAGAGCCACTTCCATGCCAGCTTCTTTCAGATAATCCTCTACTTTCTGAAGAAAACCGAAGCGTTTCATGGAACCACCGCCAACGACAACGACTGCCTTTTTGCCTTTCAGATTTTTCAGTTCCGCTAAAGATCCTTCTCCATGATAGAGATCCCTCGGTAATGTAAATCTAGCCATATTGATACTACCTCCTGTTAATTTTTTAACCACCCTATACCTAGATTATAGCACGCGTTCTGGTGGATTTCAACCGTTTTGGCTATTCATTTTTTTGTATATTTGTATACTTTTCAAAATTTTTACAAAATCCTACCTTGATTCCCGCAAAAATAGGCATCTCAGTTCGTCAATTGTCAAACGGAGTGCCGGTTCTTCCTGCCGATACCGGTGATACGTCAGATACACGCGATGCATCGGCGCTGAATTATCCTCAAGCGGCGCCGACACAAATCCCCTTGCCTCCATCTCCCGCGCAACCGCCGCCGGGGCAATCATCCAGTCATCCGGGCTTTCAAAATAAAGCTCCGCCGTTGAAGTCGTATTGACGCGGATCTTGACGGTGTGAAGCGGCCAGTGTGACTCAAACCACGCCTGAAAATACGAATCAAACGCCTGGAAAATTCCTTTCTGCTGCGCCAGTTTCGACGGCATCACCGGCCTCCCCTGCCCCTGGCAAAGCGTGCCTCCCTGCAACTGGATTACCCGGTATTCCTCCTCATAGAGAAGTTCCGAAACCAATTCCGGCGAGGTGACCGGAAGCTGCGTGATTCCCAGATCGATGCGCTTCTTTTCCAGCAGCGGAAGAATCTCCACCGTATGATGATCCTCCACCGTCAGGCAGATCTCCGGATGTTCCTTCCTAAGATAAGCCAACAGCGGAAGAAAGACCTCCCCGTGCGCACTGCGGATGCTGGCCGCCGTCAGATACACCCGCTGCTGCGTGTCCTTAAGCCTGAGCGCCTGTTCATAGAGAAGCTCCATCCTCTCTGCGATATCCACAAACGCCTCTCCGGCCGCCGTCATCCGGATCTGCTGCTGCCCTTTTCCCCGCAAAAAAAGTTCCGTCCCCAGCTCTTTTTCAAGCGCCATCATCCGCTTTCCGAGCGCTGGCTGGGACATATAACGCTGTTTTGCGGCTCCCGTGATACTCCCCGTCTGAATCACATCCAAAAACGCCCGTATACTCTCCATATCCATGATTTTTCGCCTCTTTCTTCCGTTTTTCTTCTTTTAAATAGTTATTTTAGTTTTATTATATAGTTAAAATAGAAATTTTACAACCATATCAAAATCCGCTACAATCAGAGCATAGATAGAAACATATTTCCACTTCTATCTATATAAGTACCACCTACTTCCGGAACTTTCCCATATCTGCTTTCATCCTATAAAAGCAAATCGTTGAAAGACTCCGGGCCGTATATACAATCTGCAAGGAGGTTTTATTATGTCAATTTCTTTAACTGATATCTATCAGGCCAAGCAACGGATCGAGCCTTATATTACAAAAACACCACTCATACGGCTTCAGAAACTGGATGAATTTCTACACTGCCAGGTTTATGTAAAAGCAGAATGCATGCAGCTGACCGGTGCCTTTAAGCTGCGCGGAGCATTAAATAAAATTCTTAAATTGTCCCCTGAACAGATCCAGTGCGGAATCGTTGCTGCTTCTTCTGGAAATCACGGAAGAGCCGTTGCCTATACAGCAAAAATGCTTGGAACAAGTGCAACTATTGTCATGCCTTTTAGTGCACCCGCCATTAAAGTCCAGGCAATTAAGGAGTTAGGCGCAAAAGTTGTACAGTGTGATACCTCTGAACGTTTCGATGTCGCCGCCCGCATCTGTGCCGAACAGCATGCTGTCATGATTCCACCCTTCAATGATGAAGATATCATGGCTGGCCAGGGAACCGCTGGTATCGAAATCCTCGAACAGTGTCCTGAAATTGACACCGTGGTTGTTCCAGTCAGCGGCGGTGGCTTAATCAGCGGCGTCTCCACAGCTGTAAAATCCATGAAGCCATCCATCAAAGTCTATGGTGCAGAACCAGCCGTCCTGCCGCGCTATTCTGCCAGCGTTCAGGCTGGAAAACCTGTCCGAGTTGAACAGAAAAAATCCATTGCCGACGCCCTGGTTGCACAGATTCCTGGAGATCTCTGCTTTCCTTGTGCCGCTGCTCACACAGACCAATTTCTGGATGTAGATGATACATTCCTTTTAAAGGCCTGGAAGCTTCTCTTAACTGAAGGGAAAATACTCTGTGAGCCTTCTTCCGCAATCGGTATGGGAGCTGTTTTACAGGGACTCACCCATTTTCAAGAATCCGATAAAGTCTGCTTCCTGATCTCCGGCGGCAGTGTATCCCTTGAACAATTAAAAATCTTAGAGGAGGTAACCTTATGAAATCCATTTTTAATGAAAATTCCCCCAGAGGCCATTACACCCCTGGCATGATCTGCCAGAATACTCTCTACATCTCCGGCCAGACCTCCGCTGATCCAGCCACTAAACAACCGGCTGAAGGTGGATTTGAAGCTGAAATGAATATGGCTCTCCATAAAATGGAGAGCGTCCTGCACGCCGCCGGCTGTGATAAAAACAGCGTCGTCATGTGTAAAATCTACCTCTCTTCCATGGAGCTTTGGGACAGAGCCAATCAGGTATACGCAGCCTTTTTCGAATCTCACAAACCGGCCCGCATCGTCCTTCCGGTCGGTCCTTTAAGCAACGGCTGCCAGGTTGAGATCGAAGCCATCGCAGAAATAGCACACAATTAGTGTACCGCATCACTTTCTGGAACCAGATTTCCCAAAAAAGCAGGGATGTCAGAAAAGATTTTCGCCCCTTTTACAGGCAAAATCTTTTCTTGACATCCCTATTTTTGTATACTATAACAAGAACAAACGAAAGCCGGCTTTTTCGGATTCTGTTCGTTTCACTGCATCCATCCGTCAGCAAAATCATTTTATTTTTCTAAGCTGCGGGATTTTTCCGGATGCATCAAAACTTAAGCTGCACCAGAATCTTCTCTCCAGACAGATGCAAGAAGATTCTGAACGCACACGACTTACATGGGAGGACTTTAATTATGAAACAGAACACCCGAATACAACTGGAAAACATCCTGATCGGCGCACTCTGTGCCCTTTCCCTGGTTCTGTTTGTTCTCAGCTTTCTTCCGGGACTGGGGCTTGCAAACCGAGTAAGTGTTTTTCTGGAAATGGGGCACATGGTACAGCGTGCTTTTTCCGTTGTGCTCTTTATCCTGACATTTCAACTGAAAAAGCGGAAGCGCGCCGCCTGGAATATTGCGGTCATTTTGCTTTTTCTGAGTTTTTTGCGCGGACTGACATCCCTCTCGGCACCGCTCTATCTGCCGTTTCACATCGCAGAAGCGGTACTGTTTCTGCTTCTGCTGTATTTCCGTAAGGATTTCTGCTGCCCGTCCGACCGGCGCAGCCTGGGAAAATGCCTTTTATTTTTAGGACTGTCCCTGGTAGGTGTCGTTGTCAACGCTGGCATCAGTTATCATTTTTCGGTAAAACCACTGGGGGAAACGACGATCGCCTCACTGGGAGACAGTTTTCTGCAGGGCACTGCCATGATTTTTGGAATGGGAAATCCCCTCGATGTTTCACGTGGAACACACGTATTTGAACTGGTCATGTTCTGGTTCAGCTGGGGCTGCATTCTCGCATCTATCCTGTATGCGGTCCGTCCCTGGCTGATGCGCCCTGCCAGCCACGCCTCGGATCTCCAGCATGCCCGGACACTTTTAAATCTGTACAGCCAGAACCCCAGCGCCTACCTGACACTGGAGGACGACAAGTTTCTGTACTTTGGACAGAAGGTGGACGGCGTAATTCCTTACGGTGTTGTTGGAAGCACCATCATGGTCAATGGCGATCCGATCTGCGCGGATGATGATTTTCCAGCACTCCTGGCAGAGTTTAAAGAATTCTGCCAGCGCAGCACCCACAACCTGTTTTTTATCAGCGTCACCGATCATTTTCTGGAAGAATATAAACGGCAGGGGTTTGGATGGGTTAAAAACGGCGAAGAAGCCCGCTTTCACCTCTCTAACTATGAGATCTCCGGCAAAAAAGGTGCCAAGATGCGCATGAACATCAATCATGCCCGGAAAGCCGGTGTCGTCGTTCACGAATACCGCCCGCTTGAAAATCGTGATCTGGAGATCGAGGCCAATCTGGACCGCATCACCAACGAATGGCTCCAGCAGAAGAAAAGTTCCATGCTGACCTTCGTCATGGGAACGGTAGGACTCGACAATCCGATGGATAAGCGCTATTTCTACGCCACCAACGCTGATGGAAAGATCGTTGCGTTCATCGTATTCGTCCCATTCCTCGGGAAAAACGGCTATATGGCAGACGTTACCCGGCACGGAACCGATGCCCCGAGCGGCGTGATGGAGACCATCATTTATGACGCATTTCAGGTATTCAAGGAGGAAGGCATCGAATACGGTAGCCTCGGAGTTGCCCCGCTTGCCGGTCTGGAAAACGACAGCTCCAATCCGGTCGAGAAGCTGCTCCGCTTTGCCTACGATCACTTAAATGACTGCTACGGCTTCCGCGACCTCTACCGTGCCAAAGAAAAGTACAGTCCGACCGAATGGGTTCCTTCCTATTATGTTTATCTGCCAAAGATTCCGACACCGGATATGTTTTACGCCCTGGTGACCATTCAGAATCCGCACCAGATCCAGGAAGCCGCCCGGGACATTCTGCATGGATGGGGACAGCGTTTTAAGAATCACCATAGCAGTCCAAAAAACAGTGCGCCGGATCATTCCAAAGACGGCGCGAAAGAGATAGGAAAAAAAGGAGCGGAGAAGGAAGAAACTGGAAAGAAAGAGACTGGAAAGAAAGAGGCTGAAAAGAAAGAAGCGGGAAAGAAAGAGGCCGGAAGTGAAGCAACTCAAAATGACGCAGTTGGAAATGAAGCAGTTGGAAATGAAGCAGTTGGAAGCTCTGAAAAGCCAAAAAAACTAGAAAAACCGGAAAAAACAGAAAAAACAACCGCAGAAAAAGACGCGTAAAAAGAGGAGCTGCATCATGGAAACACATGCTTATTTTTTTACTCACAGCAGTAAAATATATTATGAGATTCACGGCAGCGGCACACCGCTTCTGATCCTGCACGGAAACAGCCAGTCTCACAAGGTATTTGAACCTTTTCTTTCTTATTTTAGGCCTGGTTTTCAGGTGATTCTGATGGACAGCCGCGGACATGGACGTTCCCGGCTGTTCGTCCGTACCGCCCTTCGCGGCTTCTCCACAGAGGACATGGCCGATGATGTGGCTGCCCTGCTCCGGCATCTTCACCTTTCCTCTGTCCATCTGCTCGGGTTCAGCGACGGCGCCAATATCGGCCTGGAGATTGCCTGCAAATATCCGTCTCTTCTGCGCTCTCTGATCTGTCTGAGCGCCAATGCCTCTCCCGACGGTCTGCTCACACCGCTCTATCTGGGTGCCCGGGTTCAGCACGCGTTTCTGGACGGACTCAGCCGGTTTCTGTTTCCGCTTACTCGGCCATTTTTCCTAAAAAGGCATAGTTCCCGGCGGATCCCTGCGCTGTACGCGGCCGCCCGCAGCAGCCGTCATCTTCTTGCGCGTGCGCATCGTCCGCATCCTGTTCTGCCGCCTCTGTTGCACCGGATTCTCCGCCGCCGCAATCTGACCTCGCTTCTTCTCCACTCTCCCCATCTGAGTGCCAGAAAACTGCAGGACATCTCCACGCCGGTCTTACTCATCGCCGGGACCCGGGATCTCATCAAGACTTCCCACTCCCGCTGGCTCTCCCGCCAGATTCCGGGCAGTCAGCTCCTGCTGATAACCGGCGGGCATCACACCACCTTTTTCCGCACGCCAGAGCCCTACCTGAATGCCATTCTCCGCTTTCTAAGGCAGCATTCAGAAACCGGTTTCCAGGCACAGGCCGAGACATCGTCACAGCCGCATTCCCATTTCGCAGAATGACGCAAAAGTGAGGGAGCTTCTACACTCCCCCGAAATATGGAGGACCGCCAAAAAATCAATGACGGCAAAACCGCTATAAAACAAATTTTTAAAAAGGACTTCTGAAAGAGCAAAACTCAGAAGAAAAAGAAATTTACAATGGAATTACATATGTTACATCTGATTCAGGCCCTGCATAATCCCATTCTGGATTCGATCATGGTCACTGTTTTTAACCAGCTGGTAGGCTCCCTCGGTCAATTCTGGATCCTGGTTGGCCTGCTGCTTCTGATCATCCCAAAGACAAGAAAATGTGGTGCGGCAGTTCTCCTATCTTATGTTGTCTCTTTCCTCATTGGAAATGAGTGGCTGAAGGATCTGATCGCAAGGCCCCGTCCATGTGCCGTGGATGACACCGTTACATTAATTGTCAAAAAACCTGGAAGCTTTTCCTGCCCGTCTGTCCATACCTACCTAGCATTTTCAAGCGCGATGGCTATTTTCCACTACTATAAAAAAGCAGGAATCGGAATCCTCGCATTTGCAGCCATGGTGGGATTCAGCCGGATGTATTTCTTTGTGCACTATCCGACCGATGTGCTGTTCGGAGCCGTGTTGGGGATTGCGACAGCATGGGTTGTGTGTGGGCTGTTGGATAAGGTATCTTTTTCAGCAGAACACAGGAAAACGAGGACATAAAGTGCAGCCTAAACGAAAATCCCGCTATAATATATTTCCCGCTTCTTCCCCCCTCTACTTTACGTAGGTACATAATTTCGGCACAACGCTGTAATATAGTTTCTGGAGGTGATTATCAATGAATCAATATCTTACAGGAGCTGTTATCAAAAAATTGCGCGAAGAAAATCAGCTCACACAAGCCGAATTATCTGAAAAGCTGAATGTCTCGGACAAAACCATTTCCAAGTGGGAAACCGGAGTTTCCCAAACAAAAGGATATTAAGAAATAACCTGTGTTTTCCTGCTTGCGAATAAAAGAATAGTGTGATTAAGTTAGAAATACTGCATAAATGTGCTGGTATCTCTTTTTCGTTGCCTTGAAACAGCAGACTATTTCATTTCTGCTTGATTACTCTAAACTTATCAGGCTGTGGTTTGTCAAGGGCTTGTTGCGTAAGCAATGCTTTGGCACCCTTTACAAATTATGGACGGTAAAGTAGCTTTTCAAAAGCAGAAAAAGGTAGTCTTAAGATTTTGAAATATTGTAGCGGGTAGTGGAAAATGGTATAATGTGAATACAGAGAAACATATAAATTTGTATTTAACAATCAATAAATTGAGAGGGCTTAATCTTATGACTAAACAAAAGAAGGTAATTTGGATAATATTGGGAATAATTATTTTTGTGTTTAGTGTTTTTCTAGGGCTTGGATATTTAGGTCAAATAACAGGTGGAAATAGTTTAATACAAAGAACAGAAATGAACGATAAATATGTTCCGGAAGAAATAACAAAATATTATCCAATAGAAGATTTAAACTCAAAAGAAAGTTTACTTTCTGATAAAAATTATGCAAACTCAATACAGGATGCTCTGTTAAGTGCCTCTATTGAGTTTGAACAAGGCGAAGAATATAAAACACATATTGATAAGATTATAAAGGAGTTTGAAAACGAAAACTATAAAAGTGTTTTGTATATATCAGAAAAAAACGATATAGAGTCAAGTTTGACATTTTCAAAATTCAAAATTAAGGAAGTAGATGGTAAAAAGAGATATGCTCATATTACAAGTGTACATGAGGTTATAAAGAAAGACCGCCCGTATGACAAAGATACGATGTCGTTACTAAAATCACAGTTAGCATTAAGTGATAGATTGCAAGACTTAAATATCAGTCCAGACAATAGTCGCTTTTTATATGGATTTGTACATGATGAAGATATTTACAATACAAAAATAGAAAATAAAAAACCCGATGAAATTATTTATTTTGAACTTTGTGAAAAGCCTTTCTATTTTTGGTATTATGAAAATTTTCAAAGTGATAAATCTGGAAAATCTTTAAGTATAGAAATTGAAAGATAATAATAGAACAATTCCAGGTTGTAGAGGTGATTAGAATGAAGAAACTATATTGCATGAACTGTGGTACTGAAATAAAAGGAGGAATACCTAACGAATGTTCTTGTGGAGCTGAATTTGATTTAGCAGATACAAAAAACATAAAAAGAATAATTACAAGCATTATATTCTTTGTAATATTAATGTCTCCACTGCTTATTCTTATTCACTTTGGCAGACAATATTTACAAGCGTCAATTATTTTATATGCTTTGCTCCTGATTCTAGGTATTTTTTGGTGTCGTATCGTACAAACTATTTTAGTTCGTCTTGGGTTAGTAACTATGACGAACATTGAAATTAAATAACAACAATAACATCTTCACAACTCTACTGAGCAGGAAATCTGAAAAGGTCTCCTGCTTTTTTATACCAAAAAGATTAAAAATCCTATTATCCGCATAAACGCAGGAACTTTAAGCAATATGAATGAAAATACAAAAGAAATTTACCACTAATTTACTACGATTGAAAGAACCTTGATACGACAAAGAAAATAGCATAAAGAAAAGCAAAATGGCATTTCATACAAAATATGAGATGTTTTTTTGTTGCTGTAACACAGCACAATTTGTTCTTTTTTCTGCTTGACTATCTTTCATTTTTTAGAGCATGAATTGTCAAGAGCTTGTTGCGTAAGCAATGCTTGCACTCTTGATAAGGCATGGGATAAAAAATATTTTGACAGATAGCAGAAAAGTAATGACATGTGAGTTCTATAAATGATATAATAAATTATCAGATAAAAAATCAATCGGTTAACAATTTGCAAAGAAATTTCTAGGAGAAAAGAGTATGGGGAGAATAATTATGGTTTTATATATGGAAGCTTTATTGTTATCTGTTCTTACAATATGGTTTTTATATCACATAATAAAAAAGAAAAAAATCTTTCGTTGGGAAAATGCTCCATTGGACATGAGAGATTTTGTAAAGAGAAATGAAAAAAGGATGAATATGATTTCAAATGGTATTATAGGTATCATTTTGATTCCTGCGTTTTTGCGGGTAGTTCTTCCTGCTGTACAGGATTTTCCAAACATAAATTCTGGCAATTATCTTGAAGTAGAGGGAACAGTAACATCTTGGAATTATAGTGATGAAGATAAAAACAAAACAAGAGCTATTGGAATTATGGATAATAAAACTAAAAAAGAAATATTTGTAACTGTTTATAGTAAAGGAATACAAAAGGGGGAATATCTGAGAGTTAGATATTTACCTAATAGTAGATATGGAGAGATTAAGGAGAATAAGTGATGAAAATAATAGGATTATTTTTTATGACATTAGTATTTGGAATAATATCTATGATAACAAGCAAAAAGTATAAATTGCAAGGGGATTTAAAAGAATTATGCTTTCCACCTGTATTTTCTAAAATTTTATATGGGTGTTTCATTATTTCTATGATATGTTCAGTGGTTATTATATATTTATGGCAAGATACTGGTATTACTATTTTGTTTTTGGTTATGGGGATTATTAGTGCTTTTACTGCATGGGCAATCAGTAAATATAAAATAATTATAGAAGAACAGGAATTGATTGTTATTTACCCTATGAAGAAAAGAAAGATTTCAATTACAAAAATAGAATATATTGAAATCAGTACAAGCGGTAGTATAAAAATCATAGTGCAGAACGAGAAAAAAATAAATTTAGATGCAATGCTAATAGGGACTGAGTCTTTTATAGAATACATGAAGAAAAATGGAGTACCTATACAAGAAAATAAAGGAAATGATTAAACAGACGGAGTGATCCAGACACGGTGGCAGGAAAATCTCTCAGATTTTTCTGCCATGTCTTGCAAGTGGCTGGTTCACTTCGTCTGTGAGCGAGCCTGTGGCGAGCGAAGATTAAGCCCCCGTTATCTAACAAGGGGGGCACAAAAAACAAGAGTCAATATACATTAACAAGCGGAAAACGCTGTATTTACAAGGCGAAACCGCATTTTACATGGTGTGATATAAATTATGCCATTATCACTTGGAAAAATTGAATAAGACATAGGACAGACCGTTGATTTCAAACAAGAAGTTAATTGTCTTTTTCTTTTGCAGAAATGTAAGTATTGGCAATTATCAATATACAGTAGTAGTTGCCTTAATTGTTGTAGCTCAGTATTCAACGCTGATGGTGTGAAAGATTTACGGTTGGAGATATTCAATAAGATTATTGGTGCTTAATTATTTTTATTGTGGTGCTGATATGAGAATGTTATAATGTGGATATGAAAAAATAAAAAATTTGAAGTTGTTATAAGAGAGGATAAACTTAAATGTTGATTTTAGGAATTATTATCATTATTGTCAGTTTATACTTGTTGTATCTAAAATATAGAGTTGTTTTTACTGGCGAAAAATGTAAAGGAAAAATAATAGGTATTGTAGACCAAAACGCTGGGTATGTAGTTGGTGGAATTTCTGTAAAAAAGCACGCTTATATTATAAAAATTAAGAATAAAAAGTATTATACGGCACACGGTTGTATCCTTTTATCACTGGGAAAAAGAAAAATTGGAAAAGAAATATTTGTATTTAAAAATGAAAAGTATGGAAAAGAAGTTTTTAAGTGTTTTGATTTTCGTATAGAAATTGTAGCTTTTTTGACATTTTTATCAGGTGTGTTTCTGATTTATGAGAGCTTGCAATAAAGGTAAACAACTTCATATCTGTATGCATAAGCAGTTAGTCTTAGGATTGACTGCTTTTTCTATACAGATTTTTAATGACAGGCAATTATCAGTAAATGGTAGTTGCCTTTTTTGATTGGAGGAATTAAAGAATGAATGATAAAAACTTTTTTGAAGAATTAAGACAAAAGCGTGAAGAATACGGAGTAACGCAAACAAGGTTTGCTGTTGCCTGTGGTATCAGCCGTGAATATTACAACCGCATTGAAAAAGGAAAACAGCCATTGAATGACGAATTAAAAGAAGTCATGGAAAAACAGATTGAGCGTTTCAATCCGCAAGAGCCATTATTTCTGTTGATTGATTACTTCCGTGTCCGCTTTCCTACTACGGACGCATTAAAGATTATTCGTGATGTATTACAACTAAAATCCGATTATATGCTTTATGAAGATTATGGAAAATACGGATATGAAAGTAAATATGTTTTAGGCGACATCAATATCATGTGTTCCATGCAAGAGCATTTAGGTGTTTTGTTAGAGTTAAAAGGCAGAGGGTGTCGTCAAATGGAAAGTTATCTATTGGCACAGGAACGCTCATGGTATGACTTCATGCTTGATTGTATGACGGCAGGTGGTGTGATGAAACGTCTTGATTTAGCAATCAATGATAAAGCAGGAATATTGGATATTCCAAAGTTAAAGGAAAAATACAAGGCAGGCGAATGTATCTCCTACTTCCGTAAGCAGAAAGATTACAGCGGTACGGAAAAATGCGGTAGCGATTTGCCAAAGAATACAGGAGAAACATTATATCTCGGTTCAACCAGTAGTGAGTTATATATGTGTGCTTATCAGAAGAATTATGAGCAGTATGTCAAGAATGGCACAGAAGTTGAAGATACAGAAATCAAGAACCGTTTTGAAATACGCATGAAGAATGAACGAGCCTATTATGCGGTTGTAGATTTACTGACCTATAGGGACGCTGAACGCACCGCTTTTTCTATCATCAATCATTATGTCCGCTTTGTAGATAGAGAAGATGATAAACCCAAAAGTCAATGGAAAACAAATGATGATTGGGCATGGTTTGTAGGGGAAAACAGAGAGCCGATACGATTAACTACAAAGCCAGAACCTTATACTTTACAAAAAGCGTTGCATTGGTTACAAAGACAGGTTGCACCAACCATAAAAATGGTACAGGCATTAGATAAAGAAAATCATACAACGATACTAAAAGATATGATTGAACAGGCAGAACTCAAAGATAAGCATAAACACTTATTACAGTTAGAAAAATCAACCATAGAAGAACGAATAGATACCAATGTTCCACAAGAGAATGACGGTATTTTTTAATTTCTTTGAGAAATCTGCAACAAAACATCAACTTTCGTACAGATATGGTGCGAGAACAGGAAATCTAACTTGAGAGCATGAAAATTTTATTTGATGTACAGATATGAAAATTAAAAAGAAATTGAAATTATTTTGAAAAATCTGCAACAAAACAAGGTTTCTATTCCTTATATGGTGTGAAGTTGAGGAAATCTAAACTTTTTTTGAAAATAGGTCATTAAATTTTGGCTTGCTGTCCCTATATGAAGTGAAAGACGAAAAAAGTTTTGAAAAAATGTCGGAAAATCGAGTTGAGTGGACAGTATTATGCAAAAAGAAGAAAAACTATCTTCCATTTGTATTCAAACAGGCATTGACTGTTGAGTATTGATGTGAAAAGAGAAAATTATTTTATCTTCAACTTAACAATTTAAGGTTTCCGTTCCCTATATGGCGTAGAAAGAAAAAAGTTTAAGAAATGTGATACAAATAACGCTTTTCTGTCCTGATATGGAGTGAAGAAAATAGTTCATTCTATTGTTGGCAGTAACAGTATCTTTTTGGTAGTTAGGGTGTGAAAAGGAAAATATTCTTTTTTCATCATCAACTTAGCAAAATGACATTTTCTATCCCTATATGGTGCATGAAAAGAAGTTAAAATTTTTCTATTTCAACTTAGCAAATGGACGTTTGCTGTACAGATAGTAGTGAAAAAGGGAAAAAGTTTTGAATTTTAGTTACATTTCTCCTCTTTTCCTACGCGGTATATAGGAAAGATGATTTTCTTCTTTCAATCGCTCTTTGACAACTGAATAAAGCAATTCAATACCTTTGACAGACAGCGAGCCGTTGAAACAGATACGCCATGACCTTTCTCCTGCAAAAGTGAGCGACAACCTATCTGTGTTCTTGTAAAAGACTTGTCCTCTTTTATCGCCATGACCTGTGCTGTCAGATAATGATACTCCCGTACAGCCACAGCTTGAGCGTTCAGAGCGTCGCACGCAATGGGTACGGCTACATTGATAATGCAGAGGTGGAAGTCCTGTGGGCTATGACAAAAGCCGTTGAATTGCTTAGAAAGATTTTACAGAAAGGGGGTATGTGTTATTGATAATGCTGTAAAAACAATTCAAAAGAAAAATGGCAAGTGTGGCATTGGCAACAGAGGAAAGACAAAGATTGTTGTAAAAGAGCATTTCTCCGAAAAGGGAAAGACAATGGAAGAACTTCTAACTGATGTCATGTTGGAAAAAGCAAAGCAGACAATCACATAAAATCAGTGCAGTTGTAAGAAATAGATTGAATGACAAAAAGTACCCGTGTTATACTTTACTTGCAAGCAGGTATTGTAAACACGGGTTAGTTATAAAGGAGGATAACTGACAATGAAACAACAGATTTACAATACTGCACTTTATCTTAGGTTAAGCCGAGATGATGAATTACAGGGCGAAAGTTCCAGCATTACCACACAAAGAAGTATGTTGCGTCTATATGCAAAAGAACATCATTTGAATGTGATTGATGAATATATTGATGACGGATGGTCGGGAACAAATTTTGAAAGACCGAGTTTTCAAAGAATGATTGAGGATATAGAGGCAGGAAAAATCAACTGTGTTGTAACAAAAGACTTATCACGACTTGGTAGAAACTATATTATGACAGGACAATATACAGAATTGTATTTTCCTAGCCATAATGTCCGTTACATAGCGATTGACGACGGTGTGGACAGCGAAAAAGGCGAAAGTGAGATTGCACCATTTAAGAACATCATCAATGAATGGGTAGCAAGAGATACGAGCCGTAAAGTGAAATCAGCCTTTAAGACGAAATTTGTAGAGGGTGCGTATTATGGGGCTTATGCTCCGTTAGGATATAAGAAACACCCCGACATCAAAGGGAAACTGTTGGTTGATGAGGAAACAAAATGGATTGTTGAAAAAATCTTTTCCCTAGCCTATCAAGGTTACGGAAGTGCAAAAATCACAAAAATACTGCGAGAAGAAAAAGTCCCGACCGCGTCTTGGTTGAATTTTACAAGGTACGGTACTTTTGCTCATATCTTTGAGGGAAAGCCCGAAAGCAAGCGTTATGAGTGGACGATTGCTCATGTAAAGGCGATATTGAAAAGTGAAGTCTATATCGGAAACAGCGTTCATAATCGACAATCAACCGTTTCTTTCAAAAGCAAGAAGAAAGTACGAAAGCCCGAAAGCGAATGGTTTCGAGTAGAAAATACCCACGAACCGATTATTGACAAGGAAGTGTTCTATCGTGTGCAGGAGCAGATAAAATCAAGGCGTAGACAGACAAAGGAAAAGGCAACGCCGATATTTGCAGGGCTTGTCAAGTGTGCGGATTGTGGCTGGTCTATGAGATTTGCGACAAACAAGGCGAATAAAACCCCATATAGTTATTATGCTTGCAGTTATTACGGGCAGTTTGGCAAAGGTAATTGTTCTATGCACTATATCCGCTATGACGTGCTGTATCAAGCCGTATTGGAACGCTTGCAGTATTGGGCTAAGGCAGTACAGCAGGACGAAGAAAAGGTATTGAACAAAATACAGAAAGTCGGCAATGCAGAGCGAATACGGGAAAAGAAGAAAAAGGCAAGTGCCTTGAAGAAAGCCGAGAACCGACAAAATGAGATTGACCGTTTATTTGCGAAAATGTATGAAGATAGAGCCTGTGAGAAGATAACGGAACGAAACTTCATCATGTTGTCGGGGAAATATCAAAAAGAGCAGATAGAACTGGAACAGCAGATAACCAACCTAAGAGAAGAATTAAGTAAAATGGAACAGGATATGATAGGTGCTGAAAAGTGGATTGAGTTAATCAAGGAGTATTCCGTACCAAAGGAACTGACAGCACCGTTATTAAATGCAATGATAGAAAAAATACTCATTCACGAAGCAACAACGAATGAGGATAACGAAAGAATACAGGAAATAGAGATATACTACCGATTTATTGGAAAAGTAGACTGATAAAGAGGGTTCATATCTTTAACTAAGGGAAACTGGCAAGGGATATCCGGATATCTCATTATTGGAACCAATCGCATCCGTATTTGGCGTCTCCATTATGGAGCTGCTCTCCGGCAATGCGATTTCAAATCTGAACGTATCCGCCAATATGCTGCGCTCCAACTTTTATGTCTGCCCTGTATGCGGCAATGTCGTTCATAGTATGGGAGAAATCGCCATCAGCTGCCATGGGATACAGTTACTGCCGGAACCTGCCGAGTGCATGGATGAAAATCATAAAATTCGAATCGAGCAAGTTGAGGATGAGTATTATATCCGGATCGAACATGAAATGACCAAAAAACATTATATTTCCTTCGTCGCTGCCCTGTCTTCCTATGGGCTTCAGATGGTTAAGCTGTATCCGGAAGGTGCTCCGGAGGCACGGTTAAAAATGAGCGGTGTTAAAAAAATCTTTTGCTATTGCAATCAGGACGGCTTATTTTACATCGATACACGTAAGCGATGATTGATTTACCGAACCATCCGGATATGGCACCTGATTTTCCATTTTCTGTATATAAAAAAGCCGGACGCACTCCCCCAAAAGGAGCTGCCGCGTCCGGCCTTTTTCATATCGAAAAATTTGATACATTTTATGTTTCACGTGAAACATTTTTAAATTTCAAAATTCATTATCTTTCCTGAAACTCTTTTCTCCGTATCTCCTCCGGCGGCTCAAACATATCTGCCAAACAACCTCCTCAGAAGCTCTGCTTCCGGCACTCAAGCACCTCTCAGCACAACTTCCGCCCATTATCCACTTCTTCCTTCTGGCAGATCTCATCCAGCACCCAGTTTCCATCTTCCAGAACAAACCTCCAATATTCGAAGAAATCTTCCATTTTCCGGGATCCCTTCAAAAGTTCTCCGGTTTCTTCGTGATACACATAGTCGATCATCTTTCCATGGATCAAATACCAGATATAGTCGCGGTCGTCGCCGTCCTCATTCTCCGCTTCCACCAAAATCGCATCCAGAAGCTGGATCCCTTCCATGACAAACACCTCATGGCGCATCCTGCTCCACTCAAATTTCGTCTGAAACTCCTGCTGCATCTTCTGGCTCAGGTAAGGATGCCCTTTTTCCAGATCTCGATCCCGCCAGCATTCCTGAATCCGGTAATATGATTCCCGCACCCGCTCCTGTATCTCACTCCGATCCCAATGATCTTCTCCGATGGAAAATTCTTTCAATTTTTCACGGGCTGCCGCCTGTTTCTTTTTTGCCCGGTGCAGGTATGTAATGGTTCCGGCACTTCCCAGAATCACAAAGGTTCCCGTAAGCAAAAGCGCCTGAAACGCACCCGCCCGTCCGCCTTGTCCCCGGCTGCTGCTTGTATGATGATGGGAAGAACCACCTCCGCCACCTCCGCCGCCGGAAGCACCTCCCGCTCTGGCAAAGGCGGTAAAAGATCCAAGAACCATCATGGCTGCTGTCAGGCAAAGCAGGCGGACGAACGTTTTCCGGCACAGGCGACCTTTCTTTCCCAATCTGGAACCCACCCTGATTCCGCCGTTATCATTTTCTCCCCTGCTTCTCCCCGTTGCTTTCACATCTCTCATATGAATTCTCCTAAAATCTCCCACACCTACTCGTGCTACTGATCCTCCGGCTCCCTGCAGACATCCACCCAGCCTTTCGCTCCGGACACTTCTTCCAACTCTGGGATCGTGAGACGTACCGCGCTGTGGTCGTCTCCTGCTGCCGGATAAACCGTCTCAAAACGCTTCAGGCTCTCATCCAGATACACTTCAATTCCATCCTTGATACCAAACGGGCAGACCCCACCCGGCGCATGACCGGTAACCTCCTCCACCTGCTCAAACGGGATCATCTTTGCTTTCACGTGAAACGTATCTTTATATTTCCGGTTATCCACTTTCGCAGTACCTTCTGTCAAAATCAATACCGGCTGTTCTCCCTGCAAAAAGGACATCGTTTTCGCAATCATCCCCGGCTCCACGCCTAATGCCTCCGCTGCCAGCGCAACCGTCGCTGTGGACTCTTTTAACTCAATAACATGATCCAAAAATCCGGCTTCCTTTAAGTAACTTTCTGCTTTTTCCAGTGACATGGCTGTTTTCCTCCCGCATCCTCTATCGATTGATCTGCCGTATCAATTTCTTTTATATTTTAGAACTCATTCATCTTTCCCATCATATCACACTTTCATTTTCCATATCAATATTTCTATAAATAAAAAAGAATGCGCATCATTGGCACGTTAGTGCCTTTTTGTGTAATAGGGAATTCCAAGGAATTTCCTATTACATGAAAAAGGCAGTTCCCTGCATTTGCCAGAGAACTGCCCCCTATTTCACTAACTGCCGTTTTCAAGATCGTTCCGACCGCTTTTTGTAAAACCAACACAGATTTTTTGCAAATCTATCTCCAGATTTCAGATCCAAATTCCGACTTTGTTCGATTCCCTCTTATCCAGTTCCGTCCTGTATTTATCACTTCTCCCCGAAAAATAATTCCACATCGCTCTCCACGCTGTCAATTCCCGCGATTCCAAACTTTTCCACCAATACATTTACCACGTTCGGACTTAAAAATGCCGGAAGCGTCGGTCCAAGATGGATATTCTTGATACCGAGTGAGAGTAGCGCCAGAAGAACAATGACCGCCTTCTGCTCATACCAGGCAATGTTGTAAATAATCGGCAGGTCGTTGATGTCATCCAGCCCAAAAATCTCCTGCAGCTTCATCGCAATGACCGCCAGGGAATATGAATCATTGCACTGCCCCGCATCCAGGACACGCGGAATTCCTTCAATATCGCCCAGATTCAGCTTATTGTAGCGGTATTTCGCACAGCCAGCCGTCAGAATTACCGTGTCCTCCGGCAGCGCCTTTGCAAAATCGGTGTAGTAAGTGCGGCTCTTAGCCCGCCCATCACACCCCGCCATGACGACAAACTTTCGGATTTTTCCCGATTTGACCGCATCCACTACCTTATCTGCCAGCGCCAGCACCTGTGCATGGGCGAAGCCTCCGACAATCTGCCCCTGCTCAATCCCGGTCGGTGGCTCACAGCGCTTCGCATGCTGGATGATCACTGAAAAATCCTTCTTTCCTCCGATTCCACCGTTGATATACGTGCAGCCCGGATATCCCGCCGCACCGGTTGTGTAGAGACGATCCTTGTAGCTATCCTTCGGCGGCACGATGCAGTTCGTCGTCATCAGGATCGGTCCATTGAACATCTCAAATTCCTCCTTCTGACGCCACCATGCATTGCCGTAATTACCCTTAAAATTCGGATATTTCTTAAATGCCGGATAATACTGGGCCGGAAGCATCTCCGAGTGCGTATATACATCGACGCCGGTTCCCTGCGTCTGCTCCAGAAGCATTTCCATATCGCGCAGATCATGTCCTGAAACAAGAATGCCCGGATTACTACCGACACCGATATCAACCGTAGTAATCTCCGGATTTCCATAAGTCTCGGTGTTTGCTCGATCCAAAAGCGCCATTCCCCGGACACCATATTCGCCGGTTTCCAGCGTCAGGTGAATCAAATCATCCACACTCAGACCGTCATCCAGCGTCGCCGCAAGCGCCCGCTGTAAAAATGCATCTGCCTCCCGGTCCTCCTGCAGCAGGACGTTCGCATGCCGGGTATAGGCAGACAAACCTTTCAAGCCATACGTAATCAAGCTGCGAAGGGAAATAATATCCTCGTTCTGCCCGATCAGAACGCCCGCTTCCGACGCTTTTTTTATAAATTCAGACGGCTCACCTGTCCAGCCAGCCGCCTCCGGCAGATTGTCCCGACGTTCCAACTGCTCCCACAGTGCCGTCTTCATTTCCAGCGTCTTTTCAATTCTTTTTTCAATCGCCGCCTTATCAAAATTGGCATTCGTGATCGTCGTAAACAGATTTTCGGTAACCAGATGATTGACCTCATCTGCCACCGCACGTCCCTCCTCGCGAAGCCGTGTCGTCACCGCGCTGATACCCTTCGTCACCCACACAAGCAAATCCTGCATTGCCGCCACATCCGGCTGCTTACCGCAGACACCGACCACCGTACAGCCCTTGCATCCGGCCGTTTCCTGACATTGATAACAAAACATTTTCTGATCCATTGTTCACTCCTCCTATCGCATCTATCGTGTCTTATATAATCTGCATTTCTCGTGATTTATATTCTTGATAGGAATAGATAACGAAGCTGCCTTCCATATTATCAGCGCCATGATTAGCGCCATCAGCGTCAAGAATAGCGTCATCCGTGGTGCTATTTGTCATCTGATTTAAAAGTTCCGGAGGGATTTTTGCAGCCTGATACAATTTTCTGTAATCTCCGCCATAATAAAAATATCTCCATCATTTCAAAAGAGAATGGCGGAGATATTTCACCTTGTTTATTCTTGTAGCAACCAATCGGCTATATCATGGATTTCGATTCCTTCATAACTATATTTTGGATGTTTGGTTCTGGCAATAATCATTTTCGGATAAGCATCTCGGATCTGAAGCAGAGAAGAGCATTCTCTCTCAAATGTTTCCTGCCCGGAAATGTTGTCACTGACCTGAATATAAATCTTCTCGCTGCCTCTCTGAGCAACAAAGTCGATCTCCTTTTGATAGAGCTTGCCGACATAGACATCGTATCCACGGCGAAGAAGTTCGATGCAAACGATGTTTTCATATACTCTGCCGTAATCCATATTTCTGCTTCCCAGTATTGCATATCGAATACCGCTGTCACACAAATAGAACTTTTCAGAGCTTTCAAGGTATTTCTTGCCTCGGATATCGTATCTCTTAATATCATAAAATACAAAAGCATTGCACAAATACTTAATGTACTTGCCGACGGTTACATGATTGGTCGGAGTCTCATTTGCTGTCAGCAGCTGACTGACCTTATTAGGAGAAGTCAGGTTGCTGATATTATCCATAAGGAACTCGCTCAGACGCTGTAAAACCAAAGTGTCCGGGAGCGCATATTTCTGCACCAAATCCCTTGTAACAATCGTTTCGTAGACCTCTTTGATATAGTTTGTTCTGTCTTTTTCGGTTCTGTAAGCGTAAGAACCTGCTAAACCGCCCTTGATAGCGTAATCATCAAAGAGGTTATCCTTATCACTAACATCATCATAATATTGGCAATATTCCTGGAAGCTGAAAGGAAACACATGAATTTCAATATAGCGTCCGGTAAACAGAGTTGCCAGATCCGCACTCAACAGGAAAGCATTGGAGCCTGTTACATAGATGTCGTATTTTCCCTTAGAGTATAGGCTATTGATTGCCAACTCAAACTTGGGGCACATCTGCACCTCGTCTACAAACAGGTAGTTCGTTTTACCTTCCTGATAATGTTCTTCCACATAGGCGTGTAAGGCATGATATTCCTTGATTTCCTCATACGCCAAATCCATGAAGTCAATGAAGATAATATTGATGTTTTCAAAATGGCTTTTCAGATACTCAATATACGCCTGCATCAGCTTGGACTTACCGGATCGACGAATGCCCGTGATGATCTTGATGTCAGGAGTGTCATTCAGTTCAATGATTCTATTGAGATATTTTGCTCTCGTGATTGTTTTCATATCGTCACCCGCTTTCAAAAATTGAAATTTTTTCATTTCTCGAAACCGCTTCACTGTACTTATTATACTGTCTGCTAATAGTATATGCAAGATGTCGCTTTCAAAAACATAAAATTTTTTATTTTTTGAAAGTGGAAATTATGTAAAGGCTGCCCCAGGCATCAAGCCTATCCTGTTTACACAGGTTCATTATCATCTTCATCGACGGAGCTATCTGCATCATCGTTCTCAAACTCCGGATCGTACCCATAGTCCTCGTCATCGTCCACATAATCAGCATCTGGGGCAGGCTTTGCCGCTTCCTGTTCCTTCTTCTTTTCCTGGACTTTCTTAAATACGAAGATTACCTTTGTGTTAAAATGAAGGAAGATAGGCAGGTATAAAAAAAGATCTGTCACCCTTAGGATTCTTCCCAAAGCCAACAGATCTTAAATTTTCCCTTACATCTTCATACTCTTCGCCAGACTCGTCAGCAAAGCTGCCATTTCCGGATTAACCCTTTTTCTTTCCATCCCACGTTATTCTGCATCTACGGTTACCACTGTTTCCTTTTTTCGACATAAACCAATAAAACATAGAACAAAATATTAATGCAAATACAACGCCAAAAACATTCTGAATCACTCTAAGACCAACGGCTCCTTTTAGTCCATAACTCTCTGTAGCAATGGCCAAAGCACCAAATGTGTTAAATACTGCCTGCCAGCCATATTTTGCAGAAAGTCCTACACCAATTCCGCCAAGGATTCCTATGTATGTATAGATGGATGACGGAAGCAGAAAATATAGTACTGTAAAGCATATTACACCTGCAATATTTCCGACAATCCTTTTACGGACTCTGTAGTGCATATCTTCCATAAACGGCAAAATCGCGGACATGGCCGCAATACCAGCCCACATTGCACGTGGCATATTACAAAGTTCTGCAATGCAAAGGACAATCGGTACGCATAAAATCTGACATATCTGCCATTTTGTTCTGGAAGAAGTGATATCAAATTCTTGTATCAGATCTTTCAGATTTCTTTTATAAGTTCTGTTTTTATGATTTCGATAAAATACGAAGCAGGTAAGTGCTGCACCTAAAGCCATTCCGGTTAATCGCATCTGATAACTTTTTCCTGTTACATCATATCCATACAATAACAGATAACCAAGAACCAATGTAGATTGATTAAACATGAATGGATTATGGCATCCGAACAGAATCAACACAGCCAGTGCCGCAATATTTAACAGCATTCCAAGTACCGGTGAAAGCTGGTTTGCTAAATGCGGACATACAGTCATAATTACAAAGAACAAAGCCAAAAGCATCGTAGATTGTCCGGTGTGGATCCCCAGATCCGCATTCCGAAATACCATAAGGCATAATAAAACTACTACACCCACAATACTATTCTCATTTCCAAATAAGATACTGAAAATAGTAACAAATAAAAAACAAAATGCCATTGTAACAGCTATCTTTACCAAATATACCAGCATATGATATGATTTTTCTTTCACTGTTTCACTCTTTTTCAACAAGTTTTTAGAACCTGCCTGATTTAACTGCAATTCCTGATAAAATGTCATGTAATTCCTCCTCTATCTGTTTTTCTTAAACTTATATGGCCTCATCTTTCTGTATTGGAAGCTCTACAACAAATCTGCATCCACCATATTCCCGGTTTTCTGCCTTGATCGTCCCGCCAGCACTATCTACGATCCGTTTCACAAGTGCAAGGCCGAGACCATTTCCTTCTGCTTTGTGAGAACCGTCTGCCTGATAGAACTTGTCAAATATTCTGGTTTTCACATCATCTTCTATTCCCGGTCCTTCATCTTCCAGAATAAACATTACAGAATCCTTTTCCTGCTTCAGAAACATCATAATTGTCCCCTTTGCAGGACTGAACTTAATCGCATTATCTAAAAGATTCATCCATATATGCATAAAAAGTCCTTCATTCCCAGTATATTTAACTTCCTCCAGCTCTACCTGGAAACCAATTTCTTTTTCTGTCCATTTTGTCTCCAGGGAAAGAAATGCCTGACGGATCTGTTCATCCAAACGATATTCTGTTTTTTTCATTGGTATGTTCTGATTCTCTAACTTGGATAACAGCAAAATATTACCAACCAATCCAGAAAGTCTTTGGGTGTTAAATAAGATTTTTTCTACATATTCCTCTTGATCCGGAGACAGTTCTTCTCCCTGAAGCAGCATTGTATATCCTTCAATGGCATTGATCGGGGTCTTAAACTCATGAGAAACATTGGAGACAAAATCCATCTGCAGTACTTCTGTTGCACGAAGCTCTTTTGTCATCACATTAAAACTTTGATAAGATTCTCCAACTTCTGCGATACGGCTGTTCGTTTCCAAGTGCTGTTCAAAATCTCCCTGCGAAACTTCCTTCATTGCTTTACTGAGTCTGGTAATTGGTTCCAGCAACCTTGCATTGATAAAGGAAGTAATCAGCCCTGCAATCAATGTATTAAAAATCAAAAGCCAGCCAAGCACAGGTATGCTACCAGGCAGATTAAAAAAATGATTCAAAAAAGCAAATAATAACGCAGATATGACTGTTGAAAATACAAGTGCCAGCCAGATTGCACCAGTCAGACAGGATCGGATCCGCAATCCTTTTTCTTTCTTTTGTTCCATTATTTTTTCATCACCTTGTATCCAATTCCACGCATTGTTACGATTTCAAAATCAGGGTTATCTTTCAAACGCTCCCTGATTCTTCCTATATGTACCTCTATCGTATGTGGGTCTGCCTCCGTCTCGTATCCCCATACTTCATCCATCAACTGTTGTTTTGTAAATGTTCTGCCTGGCGAAGCTGCAAGCTTATATAAAAGCAGGAATTCTTTTTTAGGCAAAACAAGACTTTCCTTATCAGTTGTAACCGTCATTGCATCATAATCAAACTCTGTTGAACCGATCACAATTTTGTGTTCATTCAATATCTGTGCACGGCGAAGCAGTGCTCCGACTCTTAAAACCATTTCATTCACATTTACCGGTTTTACCATATAATCGTCACTTCCCGAAAGAAATCCCTGGCGCATATCATCAAAGGAACCTTTCGCAGTGATCATAAGTACCGGTATCTGATATCCTGCTGAACGGAGTTTCGACACCAGTTCATAACCATCCATAACCGGCATCATAATATCGGAAATGATCAGATCAATATACTCTTTATCCAATATTTCTAATGCCAGTGCTCCATCCGATGCACTTTTGACCTGATATCCATTCTTCTCAAGCACTTTTTGGAATAGCTGGCTTAATTCTTTATCATCTTCTACAATTAATATTTGAAACACGATCTTCTTCCTCCTTTATCAGAACAGATATCTTGCCCATCCAAGCAGATGCTGTACCAAAAGTACGTTTCTCTGACGCTTCTTTGTCAATTCAATTGGCTCTACATGATACGGATCACGATAGGTTCCATCTTCCAATACCTGTCGGGACACTCTTTCATATTCCATCATGCCTTCTTCCAACTGTTTATTAATCTCTTTGCTACGTATTACAAGCATCAGTTCCGTATCCAGATACGTGCTTCTCATATCCATGTTAAAGGAACCGATTACGGATAGATCATCATCGAGCAGGATGCTTTTTCCGTGGTAAGAATAGCCGCCTTCATACTCCCAGATATCAATTCCTGTATTTAAAATTCTGTTTCTGTTTCTCGCATAATCAGCAGAACCAAACGGATTTCCATTGTTGGCAACCGAATTGGTCATGATAGAAAAATCCGGAACTCTCTCCGCAATCTCTTTCCATGTATTATACATCATATCATTGCAGATAATATATGGTGTATGAATTTTCACGCGCTCTTTTGCATTTTTCATTAGTTCTCCCAGTTGATACCAGACTACTGGTTCCTTGGGACCTGTGTGGATAGGATTTGACACTAATACAATCTTTTCTGTCTCAAAAGTTTCGTCCGTGTAATCGGTATCGCAGATTCTTTCCTTATTCTCTTCAAAATATTTCTGATAGCCGTTCTGCAGCTCTAAAACTGCGTTCTTTACAGATTTTCTATTTGCCAGTTTTTTATTGTCATGAAAATAACCACTGTCTTCTTGTTCCCATATCGTTTCAAAATACTCTAACAACTGGTTAACTGAATTTTCTTTCTCAGGTTCATTGCAAACCACTAACACATCTCTGTCATAGTTCTTATGTCCCAGAAAATCACCCAGGAAATAATTGTATGTATTTCTTCCACCAAGAATATATGTCTTACCATCTGCAATCAAATATTTATCATGCATTCTCCCCATCATCTTCCATGGTTTCAACGGATTGGCCTTATTATACAGTTTAATTTCAACATTCTCATGGGAAGATAATCCATAGAAATACGGATTTCCTTCCATATCAATCCAGCTCTCCATTCCATCTACTAACAGACGAACATGCACACCTCTGTCTGCCGCATCATGCAGTGCTCCTAAGATCAATTTTCCACTTTCATCGGATTGAAATGCAAAAGTAGAAAGAATAATGTCTTCTTTTGCATTCTTGATCAAACGCACTCTTTGTAAAAGCGCTTCTGGATTCTTTTCTATGATTACTGCCCGTTCTGTATTTTCACTGCATTCGTTCCATGACCCATTTTTTGTTTCTTTTTTGGTTGTATTGGACACTTCCGGCTGCTTTTTATATGCAACGCAGATTCCGAGCAATTCATAAAAAGCCACACATAAAAAAATTGCCAGTATAACAAGAAGGATTTTACATATTTTATGCTTTTTCATTGTACAGCACCTGATTCCTTTTTATTTCATACTTATACAATACAAAGTCAATCTCAATTTAACCTCAACAAAATTTATTTTTCATAAAAAAATATGACCGGCTTCTTTTTAAAGAAAGCCAGATAATTGAGTTCATCCAGACTTTCGTATTCTCCCAGCATTTCATACAGCCCATCGACATAACAGTCATAATCTCTTATGAACCATTCTTCATAAGGATTACCAAAGTCATCTTTTGAACCGATTCCAATTCGTTCAAATACTTTTTTCAGATCTTCTGATGTGGTAGGAAACTTTACCCATTCGCCTACCAACTCCCCTTCGTTATATTTTCCGAGATTCGTGATGTAAGCTTCAAATGGGCAATCGTGGCCATATTCATATGCCATGCTATTTCCTCCTGTTTCATTTTTCAGGTCATCACCCGGTTTTCGGCATCAAAAAAAGCGCCATACTCATCACCATTCCGGCAATGAGCAGACGCTTTATATTTTGTCCGTATTCTTTTGCAAAAGAGAAACAAATGAAATGTAAGTTTGTAGCTCATGTCTCATTTGTCTATGATAATATTAGCACAGGTCAATTCTGAAAAAAAAGAGGTAGAATGGTAGCAAAAGGATAGCAATTGGTAACAACATGGGAGTAATACGGAAACATGCTGCACATTCCCCTATCCTCTATCCGCAGACTCTACACATATAACCATAATCTGTTCATCTTGATCTTCTATCTCATCATTATGATGTTCTATAAATTCATCAAGTTTGTGTATAAATTTCAGATATTGAACTTTCTGTGTAAATAACTTCTTATAATTAATAGATTCCATATACTGCTCTTCATCAGTAAAGTATTTTACTGTATAATCACGAAGATTTTCCAATATTATGTCAATTCTATCATATTTATTCCATTATAATATTCTGGTTTCATTTCATACATCCATTAGTCCTGCTTTCATTTTTATTCAGCCTTTGAAAACTGGTCTTTGCCTACAAAACATAACGGACATTCAAAATCTTCCGGAATATCCTCCCACTTTGTACCAGGTGCAATACCACCTTCTGGATATCCCTTCTCCTCATCGTATTCCCATCCGCAAACATCACATACATATTTCATTTGTTGTTCCTCCTTATAAATACATTAATACACAGCCTATATTACGGTTATATTTGTGTTGTTCTTAAATCTTAATATGTATAAATGCTTTTAGCATTTCCATAATCCATGCAGGTTACAATATGCATATACTTCTTCTACCTGTTCACCATCGCAAAGACAAAAATCTGCTATCGGCTCCTGCCCTGGATTTAACTGTTTTCTGTATATTCCCCGATTGGTATTTAATGTAATCCACTCAATGAAATGTTCTTCAAGCATTGGATGTTTTGTCTCTCCGACCACGACATGAACATAATTGCCTTCCACTGTATATACAGGCACGTGCTTCTCAACAGCCGCATCTGTCACACCGGCTTTTAATTCCTGCATAGGTTCTCCGCAACAAATTACAGGAACACCTTTATCCTTTACCTTTTCAACAATGTTTCCACAATGCTTACATATATAATACTTTACTTCCATGCTTTTATCTCCTTCCATGTGTATAATTTATAGTTCAATCGTCTCTATAATCTTTTTCAAAGAATCTGCAGATTTCTTAAGCTTTAATGCTTCCTCACCACTTAAATTAATAGGTATATTAGACTCAATACCATCAACACCTACAATAACTGGCATACTTAACGATACTCCGTCAATATCATATACGCCATGAATTATGTGCGATACCGGAAGTATTGATTTTTCATTTCTCATAATTACTTCACAGATTCTTTTTACAGACATTGCCATTCCATAATATGTAGCGTGCTTTTTATTTATTATTTCATAAGCACTGTTCTTGACTGCTAATAATCTTATCTCCTTAATAATTCTCTTCATGTACTTCAAAATAGCTTTGTGGATGGTTACATACCGGACATACCTCAGGAGCCTTTGTTCCTACCACAATATGTCCGCAGTTACGGCATTCCCATACCTTAACTTCGCTCTTTTCAAATACCTGTGCAGTTTCAATATTCTTAAGAAGTGCACGATATCTTTCCTCATGGTGCTTCTCAATCTCACCTACTGCCCTGAATTTTGCTGCAAGCTCAGGGAATCCTTCTTCCTCAGCTGTTTTAGCAAAGCCGTCATACATATCTGTCCACTCATAATTTTCGCCTTCTGCCGCTGCCGCCAGGTTTTCCTTTGTATCACCAATTCCTGCTAATTCCTTGAACCACATCTTTGCATGTTCTTTCTCATTATCTGCAGTCTTTAAAAACAATGCTGACATCTGCTCGTAACCTTCCTTTTTCGCTACAGAAGCAAAATAGGTATACTTATTTCTTGCCTGTGATTCCCCCGCAAATGCCTCCTGTAAATTCTTCTCTGTCTGTGTTCCTACATATTTGTTTTCTGCCATCTCTTTTACCTCCGTTTTCTTTACTACTTTTTCAAAATCTGATGCCGGGTGCTTGCACAAAGGACATATAAAGTCATCCGGTAATTCCTCGCCTACATATTCATATCCGCAAATTCTGCAACGCCATATTGTCTGACTGTCCTCTGTTTTTCCAACCTCCTGTGGCTTAGGCTTAATGTTATTCTGATAATAATCATATGTTACTGAAGGAACATTGCTTAAAACTTCCATATCGGTTATCTCACCGATAAACATCGTATGTGAACCTAAGTCCTCTGTTTTAGTAACTGTCACAGAAATGTATGCATTTGTACCTTCTGTAATATAATAAATACCATTCGTGCCCCTGGCACACTGCTCAAATGCTTCAAACTTATTGGTATCTCTTCCTGATTGGAAGCCAAAATGTTTGAACAATTCAAATTGTGCCTTCTGACTTAAGACTGATACAGTAAATTTTCCGGTTCTTTGAATCATATCATGCGTATAATTTGCCTTATTTACACAGATACTTAACTGGTTTGGTTCCGAAGCTGCCTGAATGGCTGTATTAATGATGCATCCGTTATCTTTTTCTGCTTCTTTAGCGGTCAATATAAACAGTCCATAACTCAACTTATACATTGCTTTCCTATCCATGCTGTTCCTCCTTTACCTTCTCCCTGCATTTCGGGCAAATGCCTTTAAATGAAATATCGTAATCCACAAATTCAATTCCATGAGTGTTATGAATTCTTTCCAGCAAATCCGGTATTTGATCCATATCCACATCAAAAATTTCACCGCACTTTATACATCTTACATGGTAATGATTTTTCAATGTAAAATCAAATCGGTTCGGTCCATTCGGAACTTCAACCTTTCTTAATGCACCTTCCTCTACCAATATATCAAGATTTCTATATACAGTTCCTTTTCCAATTGATGGATATGCTTCTTTTATAAATTCATACACTTCAATTGCCGTAACGTGTCTTCTCATTTCGTATACGGTATTTCTTACGAGATCTTTTTGAATGGTATTTCTCCTACTTGTCATCCGTCCTCCTTATTAGGATTAGTTCTTAATAAGGATTATATACCACTATTATCCTGTTGTCAATAAAAATAGTAATGATTCTCATTATTATAAAAGGTGCTAAACTGAGCATCTTTTACCTGAATAACTATTTTATTTTGCGTTCAAATACATATTCTGAATCTGAAGATAAATCAGACCTAAACGAATATCCGAGTCTGTCAAATTTCTGAATCTCCACCGGATTTTCAATATTATTTTCCGCTATGAATCTGACCATTTCACCACGAGCCATTTTGGCATATGTACCTTTTGTTACCATTTTATCTCCAGACATTTCGCAGAATGTAATCGTAATATATCTGTCCTTCGATGTCAGGTACTTTTCTATACATTTTGAGTATTCTTTTGATGCCAAATTAATGATAATCCTGCTATCATCGATCACAAAGCGGTATAACAAGTCTTCCCAAAACTCATACAGATTTTTTGCATCTCCAATGTCTGCTTTTGCCTGCATTTCAAGACGATAAGGCGTCACTCCGTCCATCGGTTTCAGAACCCCATAAAATGCAGATAATATTCTTAAATGATTTTGCAGATACTCAAACTGCTGGATTTCAAACACAGATGGTGCCATATATTGAAATGCAATCCCTTCATATGCTAAAACAGCCGGAGTAAGTCTGTTATAAAGATCCATATTTTCCAATCTGTGAAAGTTCTGCTCTACAATCTTGTCATTACATTTCCAGATAGCTTTCAGTTCCTCTTTTGATTTGCTTTTCATCCAGCTCAATATCTCTGCTGTCTTATCAATAAAGGCAGGCAGTTCAACCGGTGCTATGTTATCTGTATCTACAATCATCTTTTTTGCAGGTGACAATATAATCTTCATCAATTTAATTCCTTAAGCATATTTTCAGGATCATCTGCCGCCTTGACTTTATCATTTGCCTTTCTAATGATTCCCTGCTCGTCAATAAGATATGTGGTTCTTACCACACCCATAGAAACCTTGCCATATTTTTTCTTTTCTTTCCAGACATCATATGCTTCGATCACCTTACGCTCCGGATCTGCCAAAAGTGTAAATGCCAATCCATATTTTTCCTCAAATTTCTTGTGAGAGGCTACAGAATCCTTACTGACTCCAAGGATCACCGCACCTTTCTCGGTGAATTGTGGATAACGCTCAGAAAAGCCACATGCCTGCTTCGTACATCCTGGTGTATTATCCTTTGGATAAAAATATAAAATTATTTTTTTACCTAAATAATCACTTAATTTATGCACTTCTCCGTTCTGATCCGGCAATTCAAAATCCGGTGCTTTTGTTCCTATCTCTAACATTTACTATTCCTCCGCTTTTGTATTTTCCACCTGTTTTCTTGTTCTTTTATTACCTGAAATCATTTTATGACCAGAATAGACTGCCATAATCATGCATATCAGAGAGCCAAATGCAAAGTATTTGTGTGCTGCTTTTAACCCTTTATATCCTGTATAAAAAGTTCCAACCATTGTAACTATTGCTCCGATTGACCAATATTTATGTGCTTTCATTTTATACCTCCAAATTGATTAAGCTGTTTCCAAAATAAATATCTCTGGATCATTAACAATATTATACCTTCCATTCATCACTTTCTACAAGTAAGAAAAGAAAAATACTCAATCCATGTAGAGATCGATGTAGCATTCACAGTTTTTAACCGCCTTATTGAAAATGTAATCTGCCATCTTATCAAATAATACAAAAGGATGTATCACGATAATTCTCCCATTACCTTGACGCATCCTTTCGTATTGTATTTTTTGCTATTCTTCTTAATGACAGCTATGGTTTCCACATCCATGTTTACCACATGTATGTCCCTCTCCGTGGCTGTGCTCATGGTGAGAACACTTAACATCTGGATTATAATCAAGTGTATCATTGATAAAAACTTCTACTGCTTTATCTGCATCTCCTGAAACTCCGCCAAAAAGCTTAATGCCTGCTGCCGCTAACGCAGTCTGGGCACCTCCTCCTATTCCGCCGCAGATCAAAACATCGGCATTTAATGCATTAAGAACTCCTGCCAATGCACCATGTCCGCTTCCATTCGTATCTACTACTTCTGAATACAATCTATAATGATAAAATCATAAAATTCCCTTAATCTCTCAATAAGTGACCTCATAATCAGTTCCCTGCTCATTGCGTTTACCAAAGATACCTCAATCGCTGATAATTCTATATTGGCCGGTATCAGATCCACACCTTCCTTATGATGAAGGATTGTTTTTTCCATGTTCATTTTTCCATCATTCACAATATTTAGCATCAGCGTTGCAAGAGAATACTCCATTTCATCCGGTTCCTCATACCCTAAACTAATTGTGAGACTGCCCTGCGGATCTGCATCTATCAGAAGAACCTTTTTCCCTTCCTGTGCCAATCCGATTCCTAAATTCACGCACGATACCGTCTTTCCAACTCCACCTTTTTGATTTGATACTGCTATACACCTGCTTCGCACTGTCACCACAAAGTTCTCCGATTACGTCAATACTCCTCTTTCCTGTATTGTGGTCAACTTGACTACAATTCTTTCTGCCTGCCTTTTTTTGATGGCATCATATTTCATCTTATAGGCATAGGCCTTTTCACTTGGTGTAATTTGCTCTCTCTGCAAATTGGAATCGACCATGATCACTACTGCTTCATCATCCTGCAACATACGAATGATTACCGGAATTTTCTTATATCCCAGCTTCTCAGCCGCATATTTTCTTCTGTGGCCAGAAATAATTTCGTAGTAGCCTTCAATCTTTGGACGAACAATCAATGGATTCAGTACATCATACTTTTTTATGCTGTCCTGCAGCTCAATCATCTGACTGTCTCCGATCACTTTAAATGGATGATTTGGAAATGCTCTTAACCGTTCCATTTCAATCTCAACAACTTTTTCATCCGGATCTCTTACATCCGTTTTTTTATCCATAAGCTATCCTCCTCTAAAATATCTGTAACGAAAAAATCCGCCCAGAATAGATTCTTAATCTAATCTGAGCGGATAGATCCGTCAGGCCTGTTTTGTTCAGGCAAGAAAACCATATTTACATTCATTGACACCTCAATCCTTATCCTACGCTGTAGTTATCTCCATTCGGTACCAGGATTGAATTATTGCATTGGTGCCCGTTAAGAAATTTCGGTGCTCAATATCTGCGTTTAAGTGTTCTCTCGGTGCTCACGAGCACCGGAAAAAAGAAAAAGCAGCAATGAACTTTTACGATCATTGCTGCAAAAAATGCACGTTCCCAGGGGGAATCGAACCCTCAACTAGTGCTTAGGAGAAGCCCCCGAGGGGCATTTTTGACTCCCTACAAATCCCCGAAAATCCTTGATTTTACTGGCTTTTCTGGGATTTCACTGTTAGTAAATTCTCGTCCAAAACCTGCTAATTTTTCGTGGTTTTTTGCCTTCCTTTTAGCAGGGTATTAGCAAATGCAAAGAAATATGGGAAACATCATTGAGTTAATCTGTAGCCCATAAATCACAGGAAACGCATTTGAAGTTTACGCATTCTCTTATGCAAATCAATAATCTGTGTTCAAATATTATAATGGTTTTTCTTCTTGATTTCAAGATTTTTCAGGAATTACAAAAGGCAACCCTGACGGATTGCCTTTTTTGTATGACTAAATTGTTTTCGCTAAAGCCTTTAATAATGCTGCTGTTTCCGGATTTGATAACAGTTTTGTGAGCAAGGCGGCGTTTTCATCTGTACTGTTCTCAGCAGGCTTTTCTTTTTCAACTTCGCTCTCTTTTTGAACCTCTGCCATTGGGTCAAGGAGTTCAACCGAAGTTTCAAACTTGGGCATTGGAGCAGTTTTACCTTCTTCCGCATTTTTGAGACCTTTAGCGTTGTAGAACTGTTCCTCAAACTTCTGTGCGTTATATCGCCTGTCCTCGTCGATTATATGGCTGTAAACATCGGCAACCATATCCATTCGGGCGTGTCCTGAGTCGCCTTGAACCGATTTCATATCGCCGCCGTTCCATTTCAGCTTGTAGGTTATACTTGCGTGACGGAAGCTGTGAAATACCACATCGGGTAAGTCGTTGTCCTGTATCAGCTTTTTCAAAGCACGGTTGATTACCTGACCTTCCATCGGTCTGCCTGACGAATGGCAGAATACCAAGTCATAATCCAAATACTCATCACCGAAAAGCTCTTTCATTTCGTCAATCTGCTTTTTTCTCTCTAACAGCATTTGAGCTACGGTTGACGGCAAGAAGATTTTTCTCACACTTGTTTTAGTTTTTGGCGTTTTCAAAACAAGGGAGGTATTTGTATTTGACAGAGTTCTCGGAAAGACACGGATAATGTCCTTATTATCAAGCACCTCCATTACATCTCTGTTTACTCGCTGAAGCTCTTTATCTACAAAAATGGAAGCGTTGTTTTCTTTCAGGCTTTCCTCCGAAATATCAATGCAATCCCAAGTAAGACCGAGCATTTCACCCATACGGAGTGAACAGGCAAAGGATAAATTGATGGCTAATGCGAGAATATCATCATCGCACACTTCAAGAGCGTGCATAAGAGTTTCTGCTGTCCATATTTCTCGTTTCTGATGTTCCTCTTTCGGGAGCGTTGCATTGAGAACCGGGTTTCTTGTCATCAACTCCCATTTTACCGCCTGATTAAAGGCACTCCTTAAAAACTTATGGATTTCTCTTACGGTATGTACGGTCAGATACTCATTTTTAGGCTTTTTATTCTGTACCACTTTGGTCTTAACTTTCAGAAGGCTTTGATAGAATTTATCCATAAGTCTCGGAGTCAGTTCATCAAGTTTCACATCGCCGATAAGCGGAATGATGTAATTATACATAAGCCCTTTCTTTGAACGGTAGGTTGACATTGCCCAGTTATTTACTCCGTACACGGAGCAGTATTCTTCAAGCAAATCCGCAACTGTCGTAGCATTAGGAATGATGAATGTACCGCTTTGCTGTTCAAACTCAATTTGAGTTTTTCTCTTTTTAGCGTCTGCGTTTGTATCAAAGGTTTCCCATTTTTGATGTTGGTTTCCGTCATCGTCTTTGTAGGTATAAACGACGGAATATCGATTCTTTCTCTTTACAATAGAAGCCATAGTCGTTCCTCCTTATTCATTATCCAGCCATTTATCAAAGCTGGTCTTTATTATGCGGTATCCGGTTTCGAGCATTACTGCCTGAAAACACCCCTGTTTGATGAGCTTATATACGGTCTGTCGGGTAATACCCAAGATTGACTGAACTTCCTCTACGGAATAGCTCTTTTTTGTATATGTACCGCCGTTTAATTCACGAACTCTATCCTCAATCGACATATCCCTCCACCTCCTCGATTTCCTTAACTTTAGTGTATTTACTTTGCGAAGCGTACCACTTATCAAAGCTTTCTCTTTTTATTCGGCGTTTACCGTCAACCCATATAAACTCAACAATGCCATCGTTCATAAGGTCATTTGCGGTGCTTCTCGGAATGCCGAGTACCTTTGCAACAGTAAGAGGAGAGAGCGTTTTGCCGTATTTCTTACCGGGTCTTTCGCCGTTTACTTTCTCATAATGGAATTGTCCTGCATACCAATCTTCAAAGCTATCCACATCAACTCTCATTTTGCCCAGTACCAAATAGGTCTTAAATCGGCACTGATTGATGAGTCGGTATGTAGCCGTCTTTCCAAGACCGAGTATTCTCATTACGTCGGGTACAGACATTGTCTTTTTGTCCTGATATGTAAGAACTGCCTTGACGATTTTCTTATTTTCTTCAACGCTTTTCTTTGAAGCTCTGTATTCGTTGCCGACTCGGTATGTTTTGAATAAGCCGCAATTCATCAGTTTCAGTGCTTCTTCTTCGGAAATGGAAAACAACCGAGATATTTCCTTGACAGAATAGGCTTGCCACTGTGCTTCCTCCTGAAGCTTTTCATCGCTGAACAATTCTGCCAAGCGTTCATTTTCCTCTCTGAGATTAAACTGCTCCACTCGGTCATTGAACATATTAACAAATGCCATCTTCAGAACCTCCTTTCTCGCCATTGAGCCAATTTTCAAAGCTCTTTTTAGATATTCGATATTGACCTCCGACACGAACGCTATGGAATTTCTTGCTTTTAAGCAGCTCATAGACGGTAGTTCTGCTCACTTTCAAGATGTGCTGTATATCATCTACCGTGTATGCTCGTATATCAGGTTCAGTCTGCCTGAATGTATTAGGAAGTCGAGTATCGCTCTTTTCAATTTTCTTTCGCATTACCGTTTACCCCCGATTTCTTATTTGCCACTCTGACTACCATATAGCCAAGTGACTTGGCTATATGGTACTGAAAATCGGAGTTTTTGTTAATTATGCGATTGGTTTAATCGCATAATTGACAACCGGAGCTTTCGCTGTCCATATTATCAAGCCATCGGTCAAAGCTCTTCTTGGAAATTCTGTAATGTCCGCCGACCTTTACAAAATGGAAAACGCCTGAGTTGACGAGAGCATAAGCAGTGTTCTTTCCAATGCTGAGAATATCCATTATTTCTTCTACCGTATAAACTCTTTTCTCAAAGCCGGAACTATCATCAACAGCGTTGGGTAGTTTGTTCATTGCTTCAATCTTATCTTCAAACATTGTCAACACCTCCCTTAGCGTGATGATGGTTCTTTTTGAAAATCATATAGTCATAGCCGTATCCTACCTGACATTTATCGCACATCTCTTTATCTGCCTGAAAGGGGTCAAGTCTTTTTACAATGTTTTCAGGGATAGACTGAAACTCGCTTCTGCAACGAGGGCAAAGACTTAGTACAATGCCTTTACGCTCTGTCTTGGGTTTAACGGGAATACCGACTGCAAATTTCAATCCTCGCTTGATTTCGCTGATTTTATCTGCGTCGGTAATTCTTCCGACAAAATTATCAAGCTCTGTGGCTTTATCCACGGTGCGTAGCTGCTCAAGCATTACCATCGACGGCTCTTTTAAGCCACAATCCGTGTTTAGCTCAATATGAGTATTCATTGCCGTTTTCTTTTTAACAGCCGTTATAGCGGCTACAACGACCGTAGGACTGCTTTCATTTAAGCGATTTGTCTGAACCACAAGAACCGGTCTCATTCCCGATTGCACACTACCGTTTGTAACCCCCAAGTCGCAGTAATAAATATCGCCCCATCTGACATTCTTAAATTCTTTTTCTTTCATATGTAAATCCTCGCTTTCGATTATTCTGAGGTAATTCATATCCGGATTAGAATTAACCCCTTCACTTGTTTGAAATGGGAGAGCGTTTTTGGGGGGTGTTTTAGAAAAATTTCCTCAACTTTTTTATTGCACTGTTTACCGATTCCCTTACAGAAGTAAAATCGACTCCTTCTTCATCTGCGATTTTTTCAAGTGTTTTGTTGTAGAAGAAATACTTAAAAACTCTGCGTTTCTGTGTTTCGCTTAAGTAACACAAAACCTCCCGAAGTCGCTTAATATTGTCTTTCAGCATTATTTCTTCGATTGGGTCTGTATCGACTGCCAATTCCGGATGATGCACTTCAAATTCTCCGTCATTGATGTCAAATGCGTGTCCGAAAAGAAGCCTTCTCATTCTCTCTCTTGCTTCGTAGTTCTGATACTCCGTTATCACTTCGCCCTGAGCCATAGAAAGCAGAATGAACGGAGTGTACCGACGGATAACATCAGGGTATTTAACCCACAATTCTTCTTCCGCCAGTTCTGTTACAATCGCCCATTTCTCCGTGCCGGTGTAGCCGTGATATTCATACCGCAGGTTAATGAGCTTGCAGTCGTTCGCAAATAATAATTCCTGTTGTTCTAATGTAAGTTTTGTCATTGTCGTAATCTCCTTAAATTTGAATTTTTGAATTTGGTTGAAATCAAAAATTCGGAGATTACGGATACTTGGCGATATACGCCAGCCACTTATATGTCACGGTCTTGCTCCTTTCGGGAGCGACAAAAAAGCCGGACACCAAGAACATTAGGATATTTCTATCCCTTAATTCTCAGCGTCCGGCAATTTGATGACTCAAGAGCTTTCGCTCAAGGACTCGTGGCTCGGTACATCTGTCCGATATTTAATTGTTCGCTCTGTTACTACTTCTTGTTAATCTGTACTTGACTGTTCCCTTGCGTAGGGATAGGTCAACCTCTACTACTCTGTGGCAGTTCGGACATTTCAGTTCAATCACGCCTGTTGTCATTGTTACCTTGTCAAAAATACGCCAGCCACAGTTTTTGCACCTTACGATTATCTTTTGTTCCAACGATTTCATAGCTCGCTCACCTCCGGATAAACCGTAACCAAATCAAAAGGATTATCAAGATACTCCTTTTTCAAAAGTCCGAGCTGTTTCATTCGTATAGCAAGTGCTTTTTTGGAACACCCTAAAAAATCCGCAAGTGCATCAAATCTCTTATATACGCTCGGATAGTATATTTTGTTCAGACACTCAATCTTTTCTCCAAGACTGAACAGATACATTCCCTGCTTTATAAGGTTTTCGGGAAGAAGGATAGCAGCTCCAAGCGTATTTGCCTGCCATTCCTCCCAATCGGATATAGGCTTATTTCTCTCGGAATTTGCCTTGTAATAATGTACTCCGGCAGATTTCTGTGTCACACCGTAATCATTCGGGAACAACATCTTAAATATCTGATGGCTGCCCTCGTGCATTAAGGTGAAATTCTTTCTGCCTTTCAGCTTGCTGTCAAAGTTCAAGTCCTTTTCCACGAGAACGGTTTTTCCATCCAAAAAGAAAAAGGCTTCGTTATCATCATCTTCAAATACCTGAACACCCATTTCCGTAAATGAGGTCATTCCGAGAATACTACCGTCATAAGATAGGTGCTGGTATTCGACATTCAATCCGAGAACCTTCTCCAAGAGAAGCTCCGGGTCAATTCTGTATATTTGTGTGTTACGGACATCGGGAAGTGCCATATATGCCTGAACATACTTGTCGGCAATCGCTTCGATGTCAAATCTCGATAAATGTTTCAAGTTACAAAACCTCCTACCATTAGGATTTTGCTTCTACAAACCACTTTCCGTTTTCTTCGTCGAACAGAAATGTGGGCTTGCCGCAAATCTGTACCGTGTAGCGGATACCGGTTCCTCCGACTTTGGTGGAAGCCGCACGGCATTTCTGAATTACACGGTCTATCTCATATTTTTCATCATTCTCAAACTTGATGAAGTTCGGACGAGCCGTTCCATCAGGTCTATGTGTTACATTTACTTCAACATAAACTTTTCTTCTTTCGGATTCCATTTTTATTCCTCGTAATTTCTCAAAGTCAAAACTAATCTTCCCAAGTGCTTGTATCCGTCGATGTTCTTATCCGACACCCTGTACTTGGGTCGGTCATCTCCGGCAGTATTGATGTAACAGGAAAGCCTTCCTTTCTTAAAGCGTTTTTTCCGGTCAAAGAAAAGAAACATTCCCTCATATATACCGTAGTCGGTAAAATGGTTTCCGCCGTCCGCACGAAAGATAACAATATCTTCGCTGCACCCCTGCAAAAAGCAGTCGGGCATCGTAACATAAGCCGTAACCTCTTTTTCGTCAATCACATTTAGACCTCCTTAACCAACCATACCTGTCGGCATAGTGATTTCGGCTTTTTCCGGTGGTAGCCGCAAGTTCTGACACAGAACCCCATTCCTTATGCTGTCCTTTCCGAAACGCCGTCTGATTTCTTCAACACACTTTTCCATTCGCTCCAATTTGTCCTGCTTTGCGGCGTCCATAAACATATCTATTTGACGGGGCGTGTCTTGTGGAATAAGATTTATGGCTTGTACTGTCACAGAACGGATAGGGTTATTCCACCCATATCTTTTTTCAAACAACTGAAAAGCGGTCTTTGCAATAATCATCGGAGACTGTGTAGGAAGTGCAATCTTCGTCTGCCATTGCCTTGTATTGAGCGTGTTGTCTCTAATATGTATTGCGACACCTTCTGCACTCAGTCCGTGAACACGGAGCTTGTGTCCGATGTCTTGGGTTAATTCGAGAAACACGGGCCACACCTGCTCCGGTTTCTCTAAATCTGCTACTGTTGTTATACCGTGTCCTACACTTTTTATAGGAGAAACGAAGTCTTTCTTGGCAACAAGGGAAAGGTCGTTGCCGTTGGCATAGTTCCATAAAACTACTCCGTTCTTTCCTAATCTTCTGCGTAAGAACTCAGGGTCGTTATTCGCTAAATCCCCGATGGTACGAATACAATAGCTGTCAAGCACTCGCTGGGTTGCCCGTCCTACACCGAGCAGGTCAGCGGCAGGAAGTCCCCAAATCTTTTCTTTGAATGTATCCTTTGGTATAACGGTTACTGCGTCCGGTTTCTTCATATCCGAGCCGAGCTTCGCAAATATCTTATTAAAGGAAACACCCACAGAAATCGTCAAGCCGAGTTCAAACTTCATCGTTTCACGAATTTCATTTGCCACCTTTTCCGGCGAACCGAAAAGGCTTTCTGTCCCGCTAATATCCAGCCAACACTCGTCCATACCATACGGTTCAACTTGGTCGGTATATCGCTCATAAACGCTTCTCGCAAGCTTTGAGTATTTGATATACTCCTCATAATGGGGCGGCACTACAACCAAGTCCTTGCACTTCTGTTTAGCCTGCCATACTGCGTCCCCGGTTTTCACATCAAAAGCCTTTGCTTTGTAGTTCTTTGCAAGCACGATACCGTGTCGTTCCTCCACAGAGCCGCAGACAGCAATCGGATATTTCTTCAATGCGGGGTCGAGCATACATTCGACGCTGGCATAGAAGTTGTTCATATCACAATGAAGTATGCTTCGTAACATTTTTTGAACCCCCCTTGACATTTTGGGAAGTTTAGTGTAAACTATGAGTAGTTCAACTTCCTGTTTCTTATTATACGCAGTTTAAGTGTACTTGTCAAGAGTAAATGAGAAGTTAAACTGTAAATATTCTTTTAAGGAGTGAAATCAAAGATGACATTCGGTGAAAAAGTCAAAGCAGAGAGGACTAAACTCGGTCTTAATCAGGATGAATTGGCTGAAAAAATAGGCGTAACCCGACGTGTAATTTGTTCTTATGAAAATGATAAATCCCGTCCGAGAGGAACGGAAAGATACAAGAAGCTGGCAGAAGCATTAAATGTAAATGTGAATTATCTGCTGTCTGAGGATGACGCTTTCATCGCCGATGTAGAGGATAAATACGGACGCAGAGGGGCAAGACAGGCTCAGGAGTTGCTTGCAGAAGTTACCGGTCTGTTTGCCGGCGGCGAAATGGCTGACGAAGATATGCGTGAAATGGTTGACGCTATTCAGGAAGCATATCTTATTGCAAAGAAGAACAATAAAAAATACACCCCGAAGAAATACCGCAAAGACGAGTAATCCTCACAGTGAACTAAGTCCAATATATGGGACACACAATAGTTTATAATTTATTATAGGGTAAATATCCGATATACTATAATATGGGAGGTGAGCCGGATTGGGGTATTACACTACGGCTGAAATTGTGAAAATCGTCAACAAGCTCATTGACCGTTGCGGTACTCGTGACCCGTACAAGGTCGCAAAAGAGCTTGGTATCAATATTATCTACCGAGATTTTGAAAAGCAGCGTGGAGCATACAAGGTCATTCTGAAGAACCGCTTTGTTTTCCTTAAAAACGGTATGCACCCGGTCGTGGAACAGATAGTGCTATGGCACGAAATCGGACACGATGTTCTCCACAGGCAAGAAGCGGTTGCTGTCGGCGGGTTCAAAGAGTTCAACATCTTTGATATGAGAGAGAACCGTATGGAGTATGAAGCAAATATCTTCGCTTCTCAGGCTTCGCTCCCGGACGACACCATTTTGGAATACATTGAAAACGGCTATGACATTCAGCAGATTGCACGGGCAATGTGTTCCGACATAAACCTAATTGCTCTGAAAGTAGATACGCTGATTGCACAAGGCTATCAACTTCGCAAACAGGAACACCAAAACGATTTTCTTAAATACAGTAAAAAAATATAAGACCGTCAAGTCTCGAATGAGATCTGACGGTCTAATTTTTATCAGTTTTTATTATATCCGAATTGTCTTGTGCAAAGGGTATCTTTCCACCATTTTTCACGACTCAGTATGTAATTATCATCCATTCGTGCGTTATAGTTTTCTAATACTGAATACTGAAAATTTGCTTTTATATAATCAAACCCTTTGGTGTCAACAATATGTTTAAGTTCAACATTCCCACCGTGTCCATTGTCTATATAGTTAGTCCACCTTTGAAGCAACATTCCATACTGAGCAGTTGCCGAGCCAACATACATTTTTCCGTTGCTGGTATCAGTTATAAGATAAACTGCTTTTTGATTTCTCAAAGCATCAAGCCAACCGCTGCGTTTATTCCGAATAATCGTTTCCAGTTGTGAAAAACTCAATCTTATGTTCTCATAACCCGGAAATTCGTCACCATCATAAGCAGTAGAAAGAATTTCTATTACTTCCAGTTCCTCCATCATAGACTCATAGGTTCTTCCCATGCCTTAACCCTGTATGCCATCCTGTTGTCCTCCTGCAAAAAATGAGTGAGGGGATTTCCATCCCTCACCCAGTAGCCCGCAGGATGGCAGGCTGTTTTAGAAGCTATAAAATTTTCCGCAGCTTCTTCCGCAGATGGTCTAACCTCGCATAGATGGCACCAGTCGTCAAATGCACAAGCGGGGCAATCTCCTTTGTGGAATACCCCTGCATTTTCAGCAGGACGATTTTCAAGGTACGCCCGTCCACCGTGACTAATACTTGATAGAGATTTTCGCTCTCAATCTCTTCCAGTAACTCCGCAACCGTACCCACTTCCGCCTGCCGCTCCCTGCCTGCCATGTCCTCAAGATATTCCGCAACGTCATTCGTCCATCGGTAAAACCGCCTGTTGGAATTGAAGTCTGCCCTGTCCGCCATGCGTATCTGCTCAATGGTCGCTTCATCAACGCCGCACTCACGCAGCAGCTTTTCCTCCGCTTCTTTCCAGATACGCCATTTCCTGTCCTCCCGTCCGTGGTTGTATGCCATTCTTACTTCCTCCAATCAGAATTGATTGAGAGGGCAGAGAAAAGCCCCCTCATCTTCCCAAAGGAAAAAACAAGGGGGCTGAACGCCTTAAATTTTAATTTTCTATTATCTTTCTTAGTTTTATTAGGATTCTGGCTTTGCGTTTGTTTACAACGCTCTGGGTTATGCCCAACCTCGCCCCGACTTCACGCTCGGAAAGTCCGTCAAAAAAGATTGCCTGTATCAGCTCCTGTTCACTATCCGACAGCAAAGGCAGGGCGGCTTTCAGCCTGTCCACCATGACCGCATTGACAACGGTTTCTGCAATGTCCACCGCTTCATCAGTGATAAAGTCCAGAGGATTCCCCTCGCTGTCCGTAAATCCGTCGAGAGATAGCAGTCTATTCTTTGTATCTAATTTTTGCAGATAACGCCACCGTTCCTTGTCACGGTAGAAGTCTGTGTATTGCTCCCTCACGACTTCAAGCAGACAGCCTTGAATGGGGATAAACAGCTTGTCCATATAGGTCTGGTCGGATTCCCTGCAACGGCAGAACTCCGTGTAGGATAATTCCACATAGCCGCCACTTTCTCTGATATATACCTTTCTTGGTGCATATTTCACCATAAATACCTCCCATCTGAATTTTTGAAATGTAAAAAATCCAGATGGAGAGGCGGAGAACGACACCGCATATCAGAAACAGCCCTACGGCACTTTCCAACAAAAATCGACAAAAGAAAAACCGCAAAGGCTCTGTGACCTTTACGGTTATAGGAAATAGTAATTCTATTGTATGGAGATTGTACTTCTACTTTCAAGGTGAGAAGTACCGTTGCACTGGCAGAAATTTTTTTAACTGGTTTCCTGCCGTTCTCTGATATGCTATGTATTGATAAATTTTGCTTCGTATGAGCAGATAGATAACTGCCCGAAAAAAGGACATAAAAAAATCCCTCCAAATTTAAAAACAAATTCAGAGGGTAATTTAGGGTATAACAAAATAACCCACCCGAATATCGTTTTTTTTATTTGGTGAGTTTGTTCTTTCAAATACGAAACAAATGCTCATGTACGGTAAAGTATCACAAGAAAATTATGTCGAATTGACAGCCGCCTCCGCTATACCGAATAAGGAAATAAAGAGTCCTCAAATTTTGCGCTACTAAATGAAGACGAGCGGAAGTAATCTCCCGCTCGTCAGTAAACTTAACTATGCCATATCAATCCCGCTTCTTTCCCGCCACCGGCACTAAGAACAGCGCGGGCAACAGCAGGAAAGCGGTACAGACCAGCCCCCAGGGTATGGACACCTGCTGGGCTACCAGCCCCACAATAGGCCCGCCGATGATCTGCCCGAAAGAGTCCAGCTGTCCGCTGGTGGAAAAGAGTGTGGCGCGCATTTTCTCATCCACCTGGTCGTTCATCCAGGCGGCCAGCACAGGCTCCTTGATGGTGCGCATAAGCCCCGCCAGCAGGAACACCAACAACATGAACCAAAAGCTCCGCCCCACCGCGAAGAGAACCAGGCACAGGATATACCCGGCGCTGGTGGACATGACCACACTGGTTCGGCTGACAGTCCCTTTTTTCTCCATGCGGGCGATGAGCAACTGAGAAGCCAGAATACCTAAGCCGCTGCCGATAAGACTGATAACACCGAACCAAGTGACGCTGTTCAGCGGCCCGATAACGGGTATTACCGTGTCATCCAGAAAATGAGCGGTGGAGAGCCGGTCAAAGCCTTCACTGGCAAGTCCCCCGCATAGTGTGATTGCTAAGAGCGCCAGCAACACAGGTGCGCCTTTCACAAAGCCCAGGTTGAGCTTGAACAGGCAGACAAAGTCTTTAAGCAAGCCCTGCCGTTCCTCAATAGCAGGGGAGAAGTTGGTTTCTGGCATGATGCGAACCATCACCAGCCCCAACAACAAGCACAAACTGCCCCCCAAGATGACAGGCATTTGCAGGTTTATGTTTCCCAGCAGTGTGCCCAGCACCACGCCCAGAACGCCGCCGATTTGCCCCATTTGACTGCCCCGCATGAACACCTTGTCTATGGGTTTGTCCTCTTCCTCCGAGGCAATCCACGCCTCCAGAGCGCCGGTGATGAAGGTATCACCGCAACCCCAGACAACCTGGGCCAGCAGAACCGTCGCGAACCACGGTAGCGCACCCTCCATCAGAAAGCCCAGGCCGTAGAGGAACATTCCAATCAGCACCGAGCGCCGACGGCTATACAAATCCGCCACCACACCGGTGGGCATCTCGAACAGAAAGCAGGAGGTCTCCTGAACCGTCCCTACCAGGACAAGCTGGAAAGCATCCAGCTGCACCACCTCCATGTGGTACACGATGGAAAGCACTGTGGACATAGAAACCGCCAGGGAACAGACAAATCGGAACAGCAGGTAGACAGAATATGCCTTTGAATTTTTAGCAAACATGAAGTTACATTCTCCTTTCAAATCTCATTTTATATGACTTTTGCAAGCTGTTAAGCTAACTTGTGGAACATATGCCGAACCTTATCTATACGGCTATTCGGGCGGCGGGGTTGGCAAATAAATTTACCAATAGCTGGCTGGTATCCTTTTAACTCTGTCAAGCAGACTCCCTGCCCATTTGTGAAATAAGTTAAATCGTTCCTGTATTCTTGAATACATCTAGCAGGGATTTCTCCTTTCAGAATGACCTCGTCATTCTTTATCTGAGTACTTACAATATCTGCACAATACCTTGGAGCATCATGATACGCCCGTGAGAGATATTCCTGCGGTGCATAAATTTCAAAGTGGAGATATGGCTCTAATAGTTCTGTCCCTGCTTTTTTTAAAGCCTGCTCCAATACGATAGGGGAAAGCAGCCGAAAGTCTGCGGGGGTACTTACAGGACTATAATACAATCCATATTCAAAACAGATTTTACAGTCTGTCACTTTCCATCCATACAGCCCCTGCTCGCAGCCATAAAGAACCCCCTCCATAACCGCATTTTGGAACGATTGATTTAAATATCCAAGTGAAACTCTGCTTTCATACTGCACTCCGCTTCCAATAGGGAGCGGCTCTATGGACAACCCGACAGAAGCCCAGAAAGGATTTGGCGGGACTTCTATGTGGATGGTATATTCTGCTTTTCTAAGCGGTCTTTCCATATATATAACAGTAGGCTCTTTTATTTCTGCCTCCACATGATATTTTTCCTCAAGGATGGCACAAATGACTTCCATCTGCACATTCCCCAAAAAAGATAACATAATCTCATGGGTAACAGTATCAATGTCAAAATGCAAAAGAGGGTCTGTATCAGCAATCTCTGCGAGGGCATTTAACAGGGCTTCCCTTTGCTCCGGCTTTTGCGGCTCTACCGTTGTCCGAAGTAATGGCATGGGATTATCAATCCGTGTTTTGTGAGGCAGGAGTTTTTCATTTCCCAGGATATCGTTCAGTTTCAAAGTATCATCAGCTAAAATAACAATTTCTCCCGGACAGGCATGGTCAGCCGGGACGATTTCACCGTTTGTCGGAACACACATCTCTGTGATTTTTATTTTCTCTTTTTCAGATATTCTAATAACATCCCTCAAATGCAATGTTCCGCTATATATACGCACATAAACAAAACGCCGCCTTTTCTCTGAATATTCAATCTTAAAAACCTGCCCGCATAGTTCAGATTGACCTTCAGGCGTTGATGAATAAAATTTACTGGCAATTACTTCTATAAGCTGCCGAATCCCCAGATTGTTTTTAGCGCTTCCGTGATAAACGGGAAATAACGTTCCGTTTTGGAATCTCCTGTTTTCTTCCTGTTCCAGTTCTGACATTTTAAACGGTTTCCCTGACATATATTTCTCTAATAGTTCATCGTTTCCCATAATTACCGCATCCCACTGTTCCATATCGTCATTGTCCGTTACATTTATATGGGGATGCTGCCCAACCTTTTGCTTCACTATAATTTCCGAAGAAAGCTTTGCTTTCATTTCCCGATATACCATTGGCAAATCAATCCCCTCTTGGTCAATTTTATTGATGAAAAAAATTGTCGGAATCTTCATTATCTGTAGTGCATGAAACAGTATACGGGTCTGTGCCTGTATGCCATCCTTTGCAGAAACTAATAATACTGCTCCGTCTAATACGGATAAAGAACGGTATACTTCCGCCAAAAAATCCATATGGCCTGGCGTATCTATAATGTTGACTTTTACATCCTCCCACTGAAAAGATGTCACTGCTGTCTGGATAGTGATTCCCCTTTGACGCTCCAAATTCATTGTATCTGTCCTTGTTGTGCCTTCATCTACGCTCCCTAGTTCTGCAATTGCACCACTGGTATACAATAAACTTTCCGTTAATGTTGTCTTTCCTGCGTCAACGTGAGCCAGAATGCCTAAGTTAATTATTTTCATGTGATTTTCCTCCTATCAACACCCAAAAAAGGGCATAAAAATACCCAGTGATAAATACTCCTATCACTGGGTAAATAACTCCAATAGCCCCAAAACACTTATATGTTTTCGGGCATATAAAATTACATGATAAAAGTATTCTTAAACTGGGTACAAAAAAACTAAGCCCCATATTAAAAGTGAAACGGGACTGCTACTTTTTGTTCCCACTATCAAATTGACAGTTTATTTAAGAATACCTTGCCGCATATTTATTAGCTCCTTGTATAATACTGAATCTAATTATACTCCTTAACCCTTTATTTGTCAAGCTGACAAACTAAAGCAGAAAAAGCGGCAGGATTTCCCCCTGCCACTAATCATCTGTTTATGCAAAAATAATTTCCTTTTCCACAATCTCCCTCGCACAAGCCCTTATGTTATTGAGGCATCCTGTCCATTCTAAGGCGTTTTCTGCCTTTAGCTGTTCCGTTATGCCCTGTGCCTGTTTCATACCCTCTATGAGCCTTTCAAAGCGTTCCTGTGCCTGTCTGTTGATGTCGGCAAGGTAGGCGTTTAGCCTGCCGCTTGTAAGAAGATTGGTGTATGTAACTTTACGGTACTGTTTTAGATAATCTAAATGCCGTTGCCCCCAGATGCCTATTGCCTGTTCTTCTTCGGCGGGTACAGTTAAGCACGGTATCAAATAATCCCCTTGCCTTTCGTATTTGCCGCCCAGTTCCTCAAATAATGATTTTGCCATTGTCTGTTACCTCCACATTCTTTTTTATTTTGAATGTCCGCAAAATCCGTCCTACATCAATCGGATTTGATGGCAGATTCCAATGCACAATTCTTCGGCAATAATTGTGGAAATCCAATCCTTCTTGTCCTATGGAAGTAGATGCTAAAACAAATGGTCTAAATGGAGAATTGAAAGAATTTCTAACGCTCTTTTTTCTGTCTGCGTCCTTTTCTTTTCCATCTCCTTTAGTAAAGGCAACTGCAAAGTGAGAACGAATAGCAGTTGGTTTTTCCTTTGTTCCATTTGCTCTTGCCTTAAACGCATTGAATGTATCAATAGTGTATATTGTGGTTCTCACATCCATAGAACTTGCTATTGTATAGTGTAAGTTATCAACCAAATTATTGTCTGCGTCTAAACCGTTTGTAATTAAATGAGCATATTCATCAAACATAGCCTGAATGTTTCCCTGCTTGCAATAGGTAAGCAGATTTTCCCAATGTGCGTCCTCGCTTTTTTTACCACAAGCAAGCTCGACTGTGGCTGTAGACTCGGCTGTATTCATACGGTTTATAAAGATTTTTGCAATCTGACTTGGCAAATAACTTGGAAAAGTAGTTCCTCGTTTGCAGTAAGATTGATAGGTTCTGTTTATAGTTATTGCAGGAGAAGCTATATGAACTATGCTTCATATAATGGATATATAAAGAAACTGCTGGGACTTATTTTTATCCTGTCCGACGACTTTTCTATGTTCAAAGCAAAAGATAATAGAGACAGCGATTTGTTGATGTGTTTTACTTATCACACGCACAATGTCTATCTGAAAGATAGAGAAATAACTGATTTTGAATAATGTACTTGATGGCTACTCAAACGAGCAGCCATTATTTTTTTATTGACTTTTTTCAAGTAATAGTGTATTATAACAATGTGAAGTGTGCAGTTCACAATTTTAGGAGTAAAAGAGGTGATTAAAAGTGTCGAGAGTATACACCAGTTACAGTGAGGAAGAATTTGCTCTAATATCTAATGAATGCGAGCAATATGGAATGACCCCCTCTGCATTCCAAAAGTATTGTGTACTATTATACTTAGGACAAAATGCCGAGGAAATTAAAAAGATAGATATAGAAGAAATGAAACAAATTATGAATCAAGAACTTAATAACAAAAAAGTTGGAGACAAATTCATTGTAAGTGCTTTGTTACCACCGGAAAAGTGGTCAAATCTAAATCGAAGTCAAAAAATCACATTAAGCCTATATTTAAAGAACATAATAGAAAACTGTTCTGACAGATTTAGAGTATGTGATATTTTACACAATAATATCAAGCAATATGAAAGATACTAAAGTCAAGCGAAAGAAAAAATGTTATGGATTATTTGAAAACGGCAGATGAAATTGTTGATGTCTATTTTGTCACATATATAGAGTCTTGTGATAAGAATAATAATTCACATTCTACATCTTGGAGAAATAGATATATAGGTCAAGACGGTGTTATCTATATTCTTAAGAATGGAAACAGACAATTCTTTGTTTGGCATCCTGTTGACGATGATTTTAAACCAATTACTTCTTTGGGAATTATTAGTTCCCGTGATGATTATTATATTAAAAAGAACAATCTATTAGTAACAACTCAGAATTCCATTTACAAATTCAGGCTTATCAACAAGGAGGTGAACACTGATGATAAAACTTAACAAAATGGAACAAAATGAATATAACGCTTTTATTGTTGCTGTTGTTCCTTCATTATTACCCGGCACATACCACTTTAGAGACTTTTTCACAAATAGAGTTACATCTGCAAGAATCGGTCGTAAATTCTATGAAGATGTTGTCAATGGTATATATCCGCATATTTCTCTTGTTGGGACAAAGGCTTCAGAAGGTTATATTTGTTCTTGAGTAAATACCTGATTTCTCATAATGTACTTGATGGCTACTCAAACGAGCAGCCATCTTTTTAATATGCCGGAATACCGTATCCGTAGATAACAGAGCTTCCGACAGGGTATGTTTTGGTTCTGCAAGTGTCGCCTGAGTTGCCCTCAACGGTATAGACTGTACCGTTTTCGCATTTCTGAACAATACCGGTGTGGTCTGTCACACCGTCGCCCTCCCAGTCAAAGAAAATGATTGTACCGGGCGAAGGCTCATACGAACCGTCTGCCCACTGTCCTCGGTCTCTGAACCATTGTACACCGTTTACACAGCCGGCATACTTTGGAATAATACCGGCGTCGATATATCCGCACTCGTTAGCACACCAAGAGACGAAGCAGGCACACCATTCTACACGGGAGTCAAATCCGTACCAAGACCAGTAAGGCTGACCGCCTACATTACCCACCTGTGACAAGGCAACCGTTACGATTTGGTCGTCGCTGTATCCGATACCGTAAAGCACCTGAGACCATAGTTGATTGTTTTCGTCCTTTAGCAGCTCGGCAAGATACTCTTTCTGCTCCTGATTAAATCCGTACATAGCCGCCATTTCATCAACGGTCTTGTGCGATACCGTGATATACAGGAAAGTTTCTGTTACTGTGGTTTCGGTCTGTACGATGTTGCCGTGTCCGTCGTCGCTTTCTTCGATTTCGGTATGGGTTTTCGTTTCCGTTCGGGAAGAAATATCGTTCATTTCCCAAAAAATATCCGACAGTAGCTGCTTCTTGGTTTCATCAACCGTAGCAACCTCCATCGGATTGTCGGGGTCGGTATTCACTTTAACAGAATAGACCGCAAGAACATCTTTCCAAACAGCTCTGCTTCCGCTCATTTCAAGCACATCATAGCTTACAGAGTTCTTTTCCTGTTCCAATCGGTCATCATATTCCTGATTGATTTCCTGAACGACTGTCTGCATTGACATTCCCGTGCCGGAATCCTCTCCCGAAAAGAAGATACCGAACACAGAACCTGCAATCAAGGCTACAAGACATAGCACAATAATTACTACCACCGCAACCCAACCGCCGGCAGCGATAGCGGCAATAAGACCTTTTACCGCCGCTATGATTGCTTTTACTGCGGCAATGGTGGCTTTGGCTGCGGCTTTAATCGTAGCGGCTGTTGCTTTGGCTGTGGCTTTTGCCGCCTGTGCCGCTTTCTGCGAAGCCTTAACTGTCGCCTGAGCTGTTTTCTGTGCCGCTTTTGCCGCTTGCTGACTGGTTTTTATCGCAGTCTTTGCAGTCTGCTCAGCCGTCTTAACCGATTTCTGTGCGGTCTTTGTTGCTTCTTTTCCGGCAAACTTAATGGTTTTCTTTCCGGAGGAAGTGGCAGACTGCTTTATGGTCTTTTCCGCCTTATCGACAGTCTTAATCGCAGAGCTTGTGTTTTGCGAAGCCTGTTTTCTCAAAGACTGCTCGGCTCGCTGCTGCTTGAAACGCTGAATACCGTCCTTTGCGGTGCGGATATTCTCTTTTGTGGTTTCAAGTCCCTTTCGTCCCGCCTTGTCAAACGCATAGGCACCATCGTGAAACACCTCGTCAATACCGCTTTCCAGTTTATCGGAAGCGTATTCCTCGGCAGAACTGCTGTTGGCATTTACCGACCGCTCCGCCTTTTCTTTTGTTGCGATATACGCCTGCTTCATTCGTTGGGTTGCGACGGCAGCCTTATCTATTGTTCGTATCGTACCTTTTGCATTGTCTTTCGTTTTAATATCAGCCATACAATCCCTCCTTCCTATGCAGGCTGAACTACCTGTTGTATTATTCGTTTATTAGCTTCGCCACTACAACAAGTCTGCCGTTTGTCCGGGAATACTCACAGGTGGAAAGGGTCAGGAGCTTGTCGCCGTATTCGGCGGTTATGCCGGTTTCGTAAAGCGACAGTTTCTTGCACTTCTCAACATAGGCAGTGAAATCCTCGGCGGTGTCCGCATTGACGAACTGATAATATTTGAAGCTGTCGGGACTATCCGTATATACTACGGTTTTGAACACGGCAATTACTTCATAGGTCTGTCTATCGGTCAGCGTATCAAAGGATACTGTTTTGTGCTTTTCCCAAAAGCTCTTGTCCTTGAATTTCATAAGACCGGCGAACATAGAGCCGTCGTTCATATGATGACCGTAGATAATGATATTGTCGCTTGGCAGTTCCATATCGCAGTTTTCCTGAACATAAGGACAGCCGTAGTCGGTGTATGCCTTATCAAAGCCGTGCTTCAGATAGAAGTTCGGGTTGTCCTTTGACTGCATAACGGGATAATTGATTTTTGTGTCCTCAACCTTAATCCAGCCGACCATATCGTTATTTTGCAGATAAAGCTCCTGATACTCCGGGATAAAGGTCTTTTCTTCGGAGTAGTTCATCAGCTCTGTGGTTTCTTCAGGCTCGGTCTCCACAACCTCAATCAGATTGTCGTACATCTCAGCCTGCTTTGCAGAGTCGCAATAGTGCTTGATGAGAAAACCTGAACTGACGGCAAATACAATGCTGAAAGCACAGATTATGGCAATATAGATTTTGTTTTTCATAGGTGTTTCCTTTCTCATTTACAGAATAGGGCAAGGGTTATGCACCCTCGCCCGGTTTGGTTGTCATCAGCTTATACAGCTTCGTATTCTTCGGGAACTTATTTGCAAACGGCACAAGCGAACTGCCGACCTTAATCAATCCGTGTCCTGCGTCAACATTCGTGATATACGAAAGCTGGAGGTCAGAAATGTTAAGGAGCTTTGCAAGCTCAATTCTGTCGGTTGACGCCTGATTGAGCATAATCAAAAACTCGCTGTTTGCAAGCATAGTTCTCGCTGTATGGCTCTGCAAAAGGTCGTCCACATTCTGTGTAATGCCGGTGGCATAAGCGCCGTACTTTCTTACACGCTTCCAAAGCGTAAACAGGAAGTTTGCAGAATACTCGTGCTGGAACAGGAGGTAGATTTCATCAATGAAGATAAAGGTCTGCTTACCTTTAGCACGGTTCTGTGTAATACGGTTCAGAATAGAGTCGAGGACGACAAGCATACCGATAGGCATAAGCTGCTTGCCGAGGTCAAGAATGTCATAACAGATAAGTCGGTTATCCGTATCAACATTGGTTGGCTTTGCAAAGGTATTCAAAGAACCGTGAGTAAACAGCTCGATAGCAAGGGCGATTTCCTTTGCTTCCGGCTCGTCCTGTTTCAAAAGCTCCGCACGAAAATCCTGCAAGGTAGGAACAGTACCGGTATATCCTCTCTGCTGATAGTCTCGGTAAACACTTGCCGTACAACGGTCGATGATAGATTTCTGCTTTGCTCCGAGGTTTGTACCGCCGATAAGCTGTTCGCAAAGGGACATAATGAACTCGGATTTCAGGATAACCGGGTTTGCTCCGTCGCCGTATTCCTTGTTCATATCCATCGCATTGATATGGCTCGGAGAAGTAGCGGAAATATTGATTATTTCGCCGCCGAGAGCTTTTACAAGCTGCGAATACTCTCGCTCAGGGTCTATGATAATAACATCTGCATTGGAGGAAAGAATGATATTTTCAATTTCACCCTTTGCCGCAAAGGATTTTCCGCCGCCGGATACGCCGAGAATAAAAGAGTTGCCGTTGAGTAGCTGTCTGCGGTCGGCAATAATCATATTTTTACTGATGACATTCTGACCGTAGTAAATGCCGTTTTCGTGGTAAATGTCCTGAACCCTGAAGGGAATAAAGACCGCAAGGCTTTCTGTGGTAAGGGTTCTGAATGCGTCAATCTTGCGTGTTCCAAAGGGCATAGCCGTATTCAGTCCGTCCATCTGCTGATACTTGAGAACGGCAAACTGGCACAAATGCTTTCTTGCCGTAGTAAGCAGAGCTTCGGTGTCGTTATCAAGCTGTTCTTTGGAGTCCGCAGTATGAACCATAGTGAGTACAGCGAACATCATTCGCTGATCACGAGTGGTAAGGTCATCAAGGAACTCCTTCATTTCCTTTTTCTGCTGTTCCATATCATACGGAACGGTAGCGGAAAAGTTATTGTTCTGATTCTGCTTTCTCTGCCAGTTGGTTATATTCGTCTCAACCCCAAGCAGTCTGCTCTCTGCTTCTCGCACCGCTTCATCGGTAGGAACAGGTACGATGTCAATGGACATCATCAGGTTGCGGTTCAGGTCGGTAAGCTCGGCTACCATACTGTCCTTGATATAGGAAGCGTACTCACGAAGAAAAAGGACTCTCCCGTAACGGTTTCCCATTTTGAAGTAGTCCTTTTCAAATTCCATTGTATCGGGGCAAACATAATCCTTGAAATCGTGTCCCTTCTTTCTCGTTTCCTTAATATTGAAGTGGTAGGCGGTTTCCTCCCCGACACGGAAGAAATCGTGGACAATTCTCAGTCTCTCATCGGTTTCAAGCTCCACACATTTGCTTCCGAGTCTTGCAAAGTGGGCAATCAGGTCAGCACCGACACGGGCAAAATAGGTTCGTGCGTCCTCCACGCTCTTTTTATTGATGGAGATAGTAACATATTTATCCTGAACGATGGCATTTGCCCCGGTTGCCTTGTCGAGAAGCATTTTGTTATATTCCTCTCGGTAAACATCAAGCTCATCGCCGGTTTCGGGGATAAGAATGGTTTTCTCAAAGTCAAGACGGTTAAGCCGTCTGTTGTTGATAGTCAGCTTTGTAGTAGCTCCGCTGTCAAGAGAGTTGAGAAGCTCGGAGTATTCAAGGAACATTGCTTCCTTATCCTCACGGCTCGCTACGGCATAGTTAATATCCGTGAACTTGAAGCTTTTGGAATACTTGTCCTTGCCTACACGGAAAATGCCGTCATCATAAATAGCGGTAATGGGAATACAATCCTGTACGCCCTTTGGTACTACGAACTTTTCTTTGTCCTGCTTTAACAGGTTTGTAAGAGTTTTAATCATTGTTCTTATAAGCCTCCTTCTGTTTTTGTTCGATTGTCGGTTTCATCAATTCGTAATAGGTGTTGGTGGAATGAAAGACCAGCTTTTTCGGCATAAGGAACTCGGACTTTATCCACGCCCATATAAATTTCTCAGCCGTCATTCCGTTGTATTTCACAAAGCCGAGAGCCGCAAAAGGGGCAGCTCCCAAAATGCACACCCACGATACAGTTTCTGTTCCGAGGTACGGTTTTAGGAGGAAGTAAAGTCCTACCGCTACCGCACAGGCGAGGACAGAAAAAATGAACTGTCTGAGCGACAGTCCAAAAAACATTGACTCTGTGTAATTTCGTATCTCTCGGTTAATTTTGACTTCCATCAAAAGCTCCTTTCTCTGCGATATGCTTGTTTTGCGTGACGGATTTCATCAGAGCAGACGCAGGTGTCCGCAAGGCAAATCACATTGCCGTTTTTCTTTCCTCCGTAATACACACAATATTTGCAGTCGCAGTCGGCAGGCGTATAGCCCTGCCATCTATCGTTATTATTCTTGTTTTTCTTCATCAGAGAACCTCCCGTTATAAGCCCATCATTTCACGGATAATTCGGTCGCTCATCTTAACCGCACCGACAAGCACAAGCATATTGAATACCAGTTCGCCGATATATGCCCATACCTGAGTAACGGCTGCTGCGTCAGGGTTCACTACCGGCGGCGTAGAAGCAAATAGGGAGAAGATGATACAAGCAAGTACAATTACTGCTCCCTCAAGCAAAACGGCACAGTAGCTCTTTATAAAGCTCTTACCCACATTCTGCGACGGTTCTCCGGCAAATGTGGAAAGCGGTATCGGAGCGAGAGCAGTGTACATATACAGCTTGAAAAATCGTCCGTACACCGTCATTATCATAATGAACGACAAGACCGTGATAAACAGTCCGCCGATAAGAGTAACCGCCCACAATGGGATACTTTCAAAAAATCCGCAGCTTTCAATGGTTGTTACCATTTCAGCAGGTAAAGTTGTTTGATTGGGCGTACCGAATCCCGCAGATGTCATAATGGTTGAAATCGTACCTTGTACGATGTCGAACAGGGCAAGCATAAGCTCCAGCCCGTAGGTAATCACACCTTTGGCAATGGCAAAGCGGATAAACAGCTTTAATGCGTGTTCCGGTTTCTTTACATCGGTAAAACTTCCGCAGGTGCGAACCACACCGACAACAAAAAACAGAACAAGCAGGGCAAGACCGATAGCCTGAACTGCTCCGTTGATATTCACCATTACCGACCAAATACTGCCGCCTTTGAACTGTTGCGGCGAAGTGGTTAGCAACTGCCATATTTCCGAAAGCTTGCTGTTCCAAGTTTCAAGGGCATTTTCGAGGTTCTGAACTACCCAGTTATCACTCATCTGTTTGCACCTCCTTTAAGATTAGGGGCATACCTGAAATGCCAGGTATGCCCCGTTTGATAACTGTGTTCTCTTAACCGGTAATAAGGGTAAGGATTTCCTTTGCAAAGGTAATGATGATACCGCCTGCAAGAGTCAGGAAACCGTTGGCTCTCTGAGACGGGTCGTGAGACTTCAAAGAGAGACCGACCTGAACGATACCGAAGCCAAGCAGGATAAGACCGATGGCACGGATAAGACCGAAGATGAAATCGGACAGATTGTTGACTACGGTAATCGGGTCGCTGGCGGCAAAAGCGGTAACGCTCATACCGCAAACAAGAGTTGCTGCTGCGATTACGGCGCAGTAAGCACGGAAGCCTTTCTGAACCTTTCCGGTCATAGGCAGCTTCTGAGTAGTTTTCTTTTCGTTGTTCTTCTTAAAAATGTTCATTGTGTTTTCCTCCGTTAAAATAAGTTTTTATTCACTTCAAAATCCTCATCGGACAGAAGTTCGTAATTGGTTTCTCCGTAGCTTTCCTCCGGAAGTTCTTCCGGGTCAATAGAAAGAACGGAAATTGATGAGTGCTTGATGGTCACTTCGCCGTGTTTATATGCAGAAGCCTTTCCATCGGTTGTAAGTGCCACATTCGGGTGCTTCAAGATGTCGTACTTGAAGTCCATAACAGGGCGTTCTCCACGAATAAACAGAATTGCATATTGGTTATCAAGCATACGAACCTCATCAGGAGTAAGAAGCTCTCGACCGCTAATCTGATAATTTGTGGAGTAGTTGCCGCTTCGACCGGTACTTTTTCCGAAAGTGTTGGTATCAATGGTTTCCTTGCCGAGAAGCTCGGACACATATTTGTGGGTGCTTTGCTCGTTGCCGCCGAGATATAAAAACTCGTCGCAGTTACCTACAATGCTTTCCCATTGCTTTTCAAACAAGGCTTTAAGCTGTGCCAAGTTCTGCAAGATAATACTTACCGATACCCCACGGGAACGCATAACCGAAAGAATTTTGTCGAAGTCATCAGGGAGTGAAACATTCGCAAACTCGTCCATCAAAAAATGAACGGGAACGGGAAGCGAGCCGCCGTGAATATGGTCGGCAGCATAAAACAACTGCTGAAAAAGCTGTGTGTAAAGGATAGATACCAAGAAGTTAAAGCTGGAATCGTTATCCGGTATCAAAGCGAACAGAGCGACCTTTTTCTCTCCGAGTGACGGGAGGTCAAGCTCGTCTGTGGTGGTTAAAGAAGCAAGACTTTCAAGGTTGAACTTTTCCAGTCTTGCCGCAAGGGTTATCTGTATGGACTTTAAGGTTTTCGCCGCACCTGAATGATAGGAACGGTAATACTTCAAAGCAATGTGGTCGGGATTCGACATCTCCAATTCCGCAAACAGTTCATCAAGAGGAGAAGGTCTTGTGTCCTCCTCGTCCTCAATCGCACCGGCTCTGAGCATTTCCATTATCATTGCAAAGTTCTGTTCATCTTCGGGTGCTTCATAATGAAGATAAAATACAAGTGCAAGCAAAAGCATTGAAGCCGAGGTATCCCAAAAGGGGTCTTGTGATTGACTTCCTTTCGGAGTGGTACTCTTAAAAAGGTTCGTCACGAGCTTTTGCACATCGTTGTCATTCTGCAAATAGACAAACGGGTTATAGCAATGGCTTTTCTCCATTGAAATCAAATCGAGAACACGGACTTCATAGCCTTTGCTTTCAAGCAGCTTTCCGGTATCTCGGAGAATTTCGCCCTTTGGGTCAAGAATGACAAATGATGTGTTGCACTGCATAAGATTCGGCTTGCAGTAAAACCTTGTCTTACCGGCTCCCGAACCGCCGCACACAAGGGTGTTTAAGTTTCTTCGGTGTTTCTTCGCATTGAGTCCGATACAGACATTTTGCGTCATCAGCTTATTTGCAGAAGCCGGAGACTGTCTGTATTTTTTGTTTACGGCTCTTGCATTGCCCCATTTTGCAGAACCGTGTTCTTCACGCCTTCGGTAATTCTTCTGTGTTGAGAAGTAAATCCCAATACCCATTGCATAGCAGAGAAGCAAAACGAGGACAGTTTTTAGGCTGTCCTCGCATAGCTCAATATGAAATGGTTCGTTGAACGCTGTTAATAGGCTCGGCAGTATTTCCGGCAATCCTCCTTTTACAGAGGGTGCAATCAGAAGTGCCAGCCATACGACCGGGATAATACCGATGACGGAAAGAATAATAGCAGACTGCCTCTCGTTATCTCGATTCACAGGAGCGTTCCTTTTCGATAACTTTGAACTTTTTCTTTGGGGCAGTTCCGACCTTGATGATAAGGTCGTCCACCGCATCGGTAGATTTGCCCTCGTTCATCAAATCTGTTTTCTCGTCGTTGAGAGAACGGATAATAATGCCGTGTTCATAATCGTCCAATGCGATATGATACATTTCTTCCTTCGCCATAGTCTCACCTTATCTTTCGTAGTCTTTGCTTCGTTCCTGCTTTTTCTTGTAAAGCTCATCGGAAACACGGGAGTGAATATCCGCCATTGCGTTTCTCGTTTTGGAAAGCTCATAGCGAATGTCCTTCGGCTCTTTGCCGGCGAGCTTTTCAGGGATACGGTTGATAGCAAAATTCTGTGTATCGACGCCGTACTTTTTGCAAAGCATATAGCCGATACATACTGCCTGAAAGCCCATATCCGCTCTGCTGTAACTGTCGCTGTTGATAGAGAGCTGTGCGTGGCCAAGCTCCTGTGCTACGCACTGAGCGACCGCTACGCTGTCTCCCACATCACGCTTTACATACAAGGTCTGTTCCTCGTTGTTATAAAACGCCGCCATATTGGGATACGGAAGCTCATTTGTTGCTTCCACTTCAACCGGGGAAGAATCCAGCATAACGGTAATGAGTGCTTTCGGGTCACGGTTGACAGTCGGTGCAGGCGGTCTTTTGCCGTTGGTCTGCGAAACATCAAAGACCTTTTTCACATTGTAGGAAATGCCGGTCGTACCGTCTTTCTTTGCATACTCGACAGGTTCAAGAATGGAAATGCTTTTCGCACCTTTCTGAATTTTCACATTATCTTTGCTCCAGTCATCAAAGTTTTTAAGCTGGCTTGCTTCGGGAAGCTGCTTGAAAATCAGAAGTGCGTTGACCGCAGAGTATCTGTCAAGACGGCTCTGCGTATCAAGGAAGGCTTTGAACTTTTCCGGGTCGGAAACAATCGCCTTTGCGGTGTCGTCCGCCATCTGATATACGGCTTCTTTTTCAGCCTTCATCTTCTCGGCATATTCCTCTTTGGAAAGTCGTTTGCTCTGCTGTCCTGCCTTAGCAGGGGTAAAATTGTTTGTCATTGTGATTACCTCTCTTTCACATTTTTGCTTTTAGGTTTCGGCTGCTGGTGTACGGTCTGTGCCGGGGCGTTCTTGACTTCCGGCTTTGATACCTCCGGCTCTTTGCGTTCTGCTTCTTTCTGCTGCTTGGACTGTGCCTTATATCGGTCAAGCTTTGCTTTTACCGACGGCTTTCTCTGTCTGTCGCTTACAGTACCCTTATCAGTTTGCATATCTACCGGCTCGGAGTCGTGCCTTGACGGAGGGTTTTTGTCCGTTTTGGCGACTGTGGGGTTTGACTGGGAATACCCCTCTTTCTGAATAGGTTTTCTGACGGCTTCCTCAGTGATGATTTCGTTTTTGGTTTTCGTCGGCTTGTCTTTCTCCAAAGCTTCACGCTTTTCGACAGCCTTCTGAGACTCGGTGACAATCGCAGCCTTATCAACTTTACCGAGTTCAAATCTCTCAACGATTCTCTGAATTTTGGAAGCGTCCTCTGCACGGGCAATAATATCAATCGGGACATTATCGCCCTTTGTGTTTTTATCCCTGAGTACGCAGTAGAGAACGCCGTAGCGTTTTGCCTGCTCGGTAAACTTCTTCAAGTCCTTGTTGGGGATAGAAAACACCTTCAGCTCCTTGCCCGACTTAATCATATTAGTAAGTCGAGCCTTGCCTTTTGTTTTCTGTTCCTGTTTGAGAACAGAGACTAAAAGAACGGCAATATTCTTTGCTGCCGCTCCGCTTAATTTTGCGGCTACTTCAAAGCCTTCAAGCGATAGCCTGACGACCTGTTCTGCCGCATCACCTCCGTTTGTCATTACGGTTCTGCTCCTTTCGTTCTTGTTTTTCTTCGTAAACTCTTACCGTTTCAAGGTTGGCTTCAATAACCTTTGACCTTTCGGCTATGTCATCACAAAGACCGACCTCTTTGCGGAGAGTCCACAGCTTGCTCGTGATTGCCGTAATCTGCTCTTTGACATTTGATAGCTCATCGTCACTCAAATTTCTTCTTAACTGTTTTCGCAGGTGCGTTCTATCGTCAGTCAAGGATTTGATTTGCGACAACACGGACTCTTTATATGAGAAAAGCTGCTCGTCGGTAGAAATGTTCTCCCGTCCAAGCAGCCTTGTCTCCTGAGTGATTTTGTCGAGCTTCAGCAAATCTTCTTTCAAAAGATAGTGAAGCCTTGCGGTATTCTGTTTTTTGTACTTCGGCAGATAACCCAGCTTATAGCAGTAATGCAGATACAGCCCATACAGTCCGCCGACCTTTTTGACTTTGTGTTCTCTTGTGGGCATTCGGTACTGCCTGACTCTTACCGTTTCCTTTGCAAAAGGAACGATAAGAACCTTTTGATTTTCCGTCAGCCTACGCTTGATTGCGTCCTCGGTATAATTCTCTCCGAGTGATTTAAGTCGTATCGGCTTCTTGTATCCTTTCGGGACAATCGTCCAATACTTTCGACTGTCGCTGAGACAATGTTCATAGCCCATCTGAGTCAGGATATAATCAAAGGTCTTTAAGTTGGTGCTGTGTGCAATCGCTTCATCAATGGCGTCACGGGTCATTGAATATCGGCTCGGCATACCGGCTTGTTCCTGCTTGTAGTAATAAGAGGATTGCTTACTGCGGTTTGGGTTCGGATTGTAATACAGTCCGTACTTTTCACAAAGGCAGTCGGCAACCAAACGAAACTTGAACCACGCTTTTTCGTCGCCCCATAACCGCTTGCCGTCCACAAAGGAAACGGAGTTTATTACATAATGACAGTGCAGGTGTTTCGTGTTCAGATGAGTAGTAACCACCACCTGAAATCTTTTGCCCCACACTTCGTTTGCAAATTCCATTCCGATTTTCTGTGCAAGCTCCGGGGATATGTCCTGTTCCTTAAAGCTCAGGTATCCGTGATAGGCTTGAATGCCGTCGTCTTTGCCGTATGCTTTTTTTACAGATATAAACTGGTCTCTTGCGGTCGCAGGGTTGCAGTTGATACCCTCTACGAAAAACTCACGCTCGGTTTTTTCTTCGTCCTTTGCATAGCTGAGAACATCACGGAGAGCCTGATACTGTTCCTCGGTGTAAATGTCTGCCGCCGTCTTTTCGGGATTGGCGGCATAGTCGATTACCTGACCGAGCCTTGATGTGACCGACCACAATTTACTTACTGCCATTTCATATCGCTCTTATCGGGTCTTAAAAAAGTACGCTCCACATCAGCCTGAAACTTGTGCCAACGCTCGGCTTCCTTTTTGAGCTGCGGTGCGTCCACAAATCCGAGGGTGTTTGCTTTCGCCGCAAGCTGATTGATGTTGTTGCCGATAGCGGAAAGCTCACGCATAACATCGTAAAATCTTTCATCGGGCTTTTCTCTCGGCTCGTATCCTCTGAGAAGCAAACGGATAAGTCCGCCTTCGGAAAGACACGCCCGCTTTGCTTTTTTCTGCAAATCCTGAGCTTCTGCCTTGTTCATCAGAATGTGCTTTTCAATGTTTCTCTTGCTCATTTTTATCGCTGTCCTTTCTGTAAATATAGTGTCTGTCCCGGTTTATCTGAAACAGGCACATTGTTGTTACTCCGAAAAAGCCGCCGATGAGTAACCCGGCGGCGACCAATACTATCTCCCGCAAAGCTTATGCTCCTTTCTTGCTTGGGGTATTAGGGGCAACCCCTAACGAGTGTACCGTTTTGGACATTCCTGTCCATAAATGGTCTGCTCGCTAAGATTATGCAGACACTCAGGGTTGCCCCATAGATTGACTCTTATCTCTCCATATCCTTTGAGACAGGCTTATACGGCTTTGCTTCAATACCGTCCAAGGACTTATAAAATCTCTCCGGGTATTTGAACTTTTCCTCGTACTTACGAGCCAGTTCTTTCGGCATACTGAGGAACTTTTCCGACTCAATCGGTGCGTATGCAATGAAGAACTTGCCGGCAATAATGTCGAGCATTTCACGGTTGCTGTCGTCTTTCACATAACATTTTTCAATCTTCCAACCATCCTTGCCGCCGTGTTCATCAGCCATATACGCTTCCAGTCGCACACATTTATCCGAGCCGTCAAGGGAAGAAGCATAGATAGAATATCCTCCCATACCCTCAATGAAAGCCTTATTGTTACTGCTGACAACATAGGTTCTTTGTTCCTCTGTGTAAGGCTTGTCAAAGCTGTCATCCGTAAAAACAATATATCCGGTCGTGTGGTTTCTTTCTTTTTCTGCCTGCCGGAAATGAGCTTTCAACTGCGGATAACTCATCTCAACATTCTCAGGCTCGGAATAAACTGCCCTGTTCAACGGCAAGCCGTTCATCTTTCCTTCATCGTTGCAGATGATGGCAACTTCGTCCTCAAAGGGCATATATTCTTCAATATCTCCCTCCACAAGAGACTGCATTGCTTCAAGCGTATCCTCGATTTCAATGAGCTTCGGATACCTGCCCGGCTCAACAAGAATGACGGAAATCTTCTCAGGTGCTTCTACCTTTTCAAAGGTATCCTCGTTAATATTCAAGGCGAGGGAGCTTCCGTTTTCCCAACTCATATGAATCTGTCCGGCGTCGTCAACGAATTTAACCGTTCCTTTCAGACCGTAGGGCATTTGACTTTCGCCAGCCATTTCAGTGAGTACAATCTGCGTTCCCTCCGGGTACATTTCTCTGATTTCTTTTAGTTTCATCGTGCAAAACTCCTTTCGGTTTTATCTTTTATTCCCAAGCGTTTACAAAGAAAGTCGTTGACATCTTTCCCATATTGGGGAGGGTCGTCAACGACTTCATACTTATCTGAAAGAATCGTCTGCAACGCTTTGGTCGCTTTTCTTCCGGCAATATCATTGTCCAAATGAAGAACAATTCGCCTGATTGTTTTGTCCTTTTCAAGCAGCCTGCCGAGTGTAACAGGCACTTTCGAGTCCTCGATTTTCTGCTTTTGGGAATACACTCCCGCAAGAGAAACAAGGTTAAACTGTCGCCAGTCTTTGCCCTCCAGCTTCATCAAAGTTGCATAGGAAAGCAGGTCAATGGCACACTCAAAAAGATGAACCTCTCCGGTGTTCTCGGCAGTCAGGCGGAAAGAATATTGCTTTTTGCTTCCGGTGCAGTCGCCCATAATTCTTGATTGATTTGTTGCTCTGTATGCGGCGTATTTAGGTTCTTTGTTCTCGTCATAGCCGATAAAAACAGCATTATGATATGGGAGCGACTCGATGATTAGCTTCTGTTCCAAGCAGTAGTTGATAATTTCATAATCAATCCCACGCCCGAAAAGATAATCAAATACCACATCGGTAGTGGGGCTTTTTTCAGGCAGAAGCAAAGGCTGGTTCTCATAACTTTTGATGTTTTCACAAGTCGGAAAGCTGACTGAACCGTTTCCCATAATGGTCTGAACCGCCTCCACAAAATCCATTCCACGGACTTTGATAAGGTAATCGAGGGCAGATTTGCCCCCGATACCTCTCGACCACCACATCCATTTGCCGTTGGAAATCTTCAAGCTGTCGTGGGTTCTTGTGGTGTAGGTGTTACTTGAAAATTTAACAAGCTCGCCCGGTTCATACTCTCTAAGATAGGTTAATAAATCCATTCGTTTGGCTTCGGTTATGACTTCCGGTGCAATATACGGCATAATTATCACCGCCGTTCTACATCAGCAAATCGGCAACCGCTTTCTGTATCGGTTCGTTGATACTGAGCTTTGCAATGATAATGAGTATCTTATCAACAGGGCAGCCGATGTCATTCCAAACAGTCCAAGCACCTCCCGCAAGGTCGTCGTTTTCATACAAAGCAATGATTTCTTCCGGCGAAAACACCGTTTCAATGCTCTGTCGAACCAACTCTCCGTAGAAAGAAAGCTTTGCATTTCTAAGGGCAAATTCTGCTTCCTTTGCGGGCGGTTTGCTTCTTTTCAATTCGAGATATGCTTTATCAAGTCTCCTGACCACAACCATCATCATTGCGTCAAAAGGGTTAATGATTGCTTTTCTGCAAGGGCAGTTTTCTCTTTCCTTATCGGGTGTCATTTTATCGTTCATAGGTTTTCTCCTTTCGTGTGTTCGGCACTTCGCCCTCATCGGGTTCGCCGCCGACAATTTCGTTTTCTCGCTTATCCATATTGAGCAAGATATTCAGCTCGTCCAAGCGGGCAAGCTTTGTCTTTAGTTCTTCCTCTTGGATAAACGGTTTTTGGACTTCTTTCTTTGCGGTTTCCAACTGATTTGTGGTGTTCTCAAGGTCATTTTCCGCAAGCGACAAGCTCTCGGCAAATCTCTCAATGCCGTTATCAAGACGGATAATATTGCCGTGTGCGTCATCACCGAGAGGAACATTTCTGCTTGTCGCACCTTTCAGTCGAACCTCATAATTTCGCTCTGCGGTATTAAAAAGCAGTTCCGTTTCAAACCCTCGGTACTTGCCGAGAGGAATAGGGTCGGGGCTGTTCATCTGCTTGCAGGCTTCAATGATTGCTTTACCGGCGTCGGCTTTTTCGGAATAAAAAACACCCTTAACCTCCATACCGACAAATCGGTCGTCCGTTGGTTTCGGGTGCTGTTTCGCAGTTTCTACATCTTGCTTCAATCCTTCAATACGGTTTTCCAAAGCTGTAATTCGCTGCGGATAATATTTGATTATCTTATCTTCCAAAGCGTATTTTTCAGATAGAAAGTTGGATTTTAAGAGCTTCAGCTTTTGAACTTGAATGTCCAAATCCATCTTCTCCTTAATATACGGGTTGCCGGTGGCAAGCATTTTAATCTCTGCATAGGAAAGGGCGGTTTCATCAATATCCTCGGCAGAACGCACCGGGGATTTGCTCGTCATAATCTGACTGGCGAACTTTTGCTTTCCCTCTACAAGCTGATAGAGATATGCGTCAAAGGTCTGCTCCGTTACATAGCGGTAAATATCTACATCAGGATTTGAGTTACCCTGACGGATAATTCGACCGGAACGCTGCTCCAAGTCTGACGGTCTCCACGGGCAATCCACATCGTGAAGTGCGATAAGTCTGTCCTGAACATTCGTGCCGGCTCCCATCTTTTGCGTAGAGCCGAGAAGCACTCTGACCTCGCCTTTACGGGTCTTTTGGAACAGTTCTTTTTTCTTCACATCGGTATCTGCTTCGTGGATAAAGCGGACTTCGCTTTCGGGGACACCACGCTCTATGAGCTTCTTTCTGATGTCGTTATATACCGAGAATGTTCCGTCATTCTTTGGAGTTGAGAGGTCGCAGAACACAAGCTGTGCCGATTTTTTATCGGCTGTTTCCTCCCAAATACGGTAGATGTTATCGACGCAGGCGTTGATTTTACTGCCCTCAAAATCAGGCAGCATATCGTTAAGCATACGCTGGTCAAGTGCTAACTTCCTGCCGTCGTTTGTAATTTTAAGCATATTATCTACACTCGAATCTACACCGCCGCCACGGACTTTCTCGGCTCGTTCCGCAAGGGAAGCAACCATCTCTTTCTGCATTTCCGAAGGCTTGACCGCAACATTGTGGAAGTGTGCTTCCGGCACAGGCAGTTCCAGCATATCCGCCGTCTTGATGTCGGCGACCTCCTTAAACATCGCCATAAGCTCCGGTAGGTTGTAGAATTTCGCAAAGCGGGTTTTCGCTCTGTAACCCGTTCCCTCCGGGGTAAGCTCAACGGCTGTTACAGTCTCTCCAAAGGTACTTGCCCACGAGTCGAAGTGCTGCAAGTTGTTTTTGACAAGCGTGTTGTACTGCAAGTATCGCTGAATGGTATATAGCTCCACCATACTGTTTGAGATAGGAGTACCGGTTGCAAATACCGTTCCTCGACCGCCTGTAAGCTCGTCAAGGTATCGGCACTTCATAAACAGGTCGGAGGATTTCTGTGCTTCCGTTTGAGCGATACCGCCCACATTACGCATTTTGGTGTAAAGATAGAGGTTCTTGTAATAATGACTCTCGTCAATAAAAAGCCTGTCCACACCGAGTTCTTCAAAGGTAACAACATCGTCCTTTCGGCTTTGGTCGTTGAGCTTTTCCAGCTTTTGTTTCACGGACTTTTTAGACTTTTCAAGCTGTTTAATGGAGAAGTTTTCTCCACGGTTTCGCTTCAAATCCATAATACCGTCTGTCAGTTCTTCAAGCTGCTGCTCAAGAATTGCCCTCTGTCTTTCAATGGACATCGGGATTTTCTCAAACTGAGAATGACCGATGATTACGGCGTCATAATCTCCCGTGGCAATTCGACCGCAGAACTTTTTGCGGTTCTTTGTCTCAAAATCTCGCTTTGTCGCTACGAGAATATTCGCCGCCGGATAGAGTTGTAAGAACTCCGCCGCCCATTGCTCGGTTAAGTGATTTGGCACTACGAACAGCGACTTATTGCAAAGTCCCAGTCGTTTGGACTCCATAGCGGCGGCTACCATTTCAAAGGTCTTGCCCGCACCGACTGCGTGTGCTAACAGCGTATTACCGCCGTACAGAATGTGTGCAACCGCATTTTTCTGATGTTCACGGAGTTCGATTTCCGGGTTCATACCGTTGAAAACAATGTGGCTTCCGTCGTACTCACGGGGTCTTATACTGTTGAACTTTTCGTTATACATCTTCGTGAGTTTTTCTCGGCGGGCAGGGTCAGCCCATATCCAGTCCTGAAAGCCCTGCTTTATGAGTTCCTGCTTTGCCTGTGCGATTGCCGTCTCTTTTTTATTGAGAACGGCTTTCTTTCTGCCTTCCTCATCTTCGATATAGTCAAAGATTCGGACATCTTTCAGGTTCAGTGTTTCCTCAATTATCTTATATGCGTTGATGCGGGAAGTACCGTATGTGCTGTACGCTTTTACATTGGAACGGTCGTAGCTCTTTCCCTCAATGTTCCATTCGCCGGTAAACTGAGAGTAGTGAACCTTGATATTCCATTGTGCATAGCGTGGGGTGTCGAGAAACTCAAACATAAACTGTTGGAATATTTCGGGCGGTATCCAAGTCGCACCGAGCCTTACGGAAATCTCGCTTGCCGTCAAATCCTTTGGCTGCACCTTTTCAAGTGCCTGCACATTGACGGTGTAATCTTCGGGATACAGTGCCGCAGACCTTTTGGCTGTCGCCAGCTTCTCACGAACATTGCCCGACAGATATTCGTCTGCCATCAGATACTTCGGCTCATAGGAATTACCGTACTCATAAAGGGGATTTAAGAAGATTACACCCTTTAAGTCAGCGAATAATTCCTCCTCACTTTTGCCGGACAACTCCATCATATATTCCATATCAATGGCTGCTTTTTCGCCCATAGAGACAGCGAGAGCCTCGTCTGCGGTGTCAACCTCCGTTACCGGCTTGTGCGGTTTAATCGTCCTTTTGAAGAACATATCCGCCTTGCGTTCCAGTTCGCCATCTTCATTGATAACCTCAAGAGCGGAGAGCAGAGCATAGGAGCTGTCGTCGGAAAAGGCAGAAGTATTGGCACGGCTGTTAATCAGTCCGTACTTCTTTGTAAAGCTGTCATACAGTGTGTTCAGCTTATCCTGTGCCTGTTTGATTTCGCTGTCCGGGTAATCCTCGGTTTGCAGTTCAATCAAGTTACGGACGCAATCTCTTATCCCAATCATACCCTTAATGCGGTTCTCAGCGGTTGCAGATACCTCCACCGGGGACATACGGGAGTTCTCACGGAAATAGATTTTATCGTCTAAAACAGTGTAAGAGAAGTTCCTTACCATAGGGTCTGCCGGGATAGAATTATCTTCTTCCTCCAGTTCGTCGGCAACCTCGTATTCGGAGATTTCTCCGTGAATGTTTGAGACTGCTTCGTTCAAAAGCTCCGAAAGGTCGGCATTTTCAAACGGTTCACAGGTTGCTTCCGGTCCGAAGCGACCGCTTACCATTTTCATTTCGCCGAGTATCATTTCCGGGTGCTGAACAAAATATGAGTTCATCCTTATACCGTTTTCGTCGGTGTCAAGATGAACCCAATCCGGCTCAATATCTATGAGTCTGTCTCGCTTTTGCAGAAACAGAATATCGGATACGACCTCTGTCCCGGCATTACCTTTGAAGGTGTCGTTCGGAAGTCTGATTGCTCCGAGAAGCTCCGCCCTCTGTGCGATATATTTACGCACATTGGAGTTTTCCTTGTCCATAGTTCCTTTGCTTGTCACAAGAGCCATCACACCGCCGGGGCGTAACTTATCAAGCGATTTTGCAAAGAAATAATCGTGGATTAAGAAATTGTACTTGTCGTATCGTTTATCGGAGACTTTGAAATCTCCGAAAGGCACATTGCCGATAATGCCGTCAAAGAAGCTGTCGGGGACATTTACTTCCTCAAAGCCCTGTGCCGCAATGGAAGATTTCTGATAAAGCTGCTGAGCGATACCGGCTGAAATGGTATCAAGCTCAACACCGTAAACCTTTGCGTTTTCCATTGACTTGGGCAGCATACCGATGAAATTACCGATACCGCAGGACGGCTCAAGCAGGTTGCCCTCCTGAAATCCCATCTGTTCCAACACCTTGTAAATGGCGGTAGATACTTCGGGCGGAGTGTAAAATGCAGTCAGTGTGCTTTCTCTTGCCGACGCATATTCCTCCGGCGTCAGGATGTTTTTCAGCATTGCATACTCTGTATGCCAAGCTCCTGCTCGTTCGTCGAAGGCTTCGGGAATACCGCCCCAACCGACATATCTCGACAAGATTTTCTGCTCGTCAGGTGTTGCAAAACGGTTTTCGTTTTGACAATCTCTCAGGACTTTTATTGCTGCATAGTTTCGGTGGAAGCGTTCTTTCTTGTTCACTTCTTCAACCTGATTATTGGCAAGGTCAAAGTTGTGTCGTTCGGACATAGGAATATCCGGGTGGAGGTCAAAGCTCTTTACTTTTGACTTTTTCTTTTGCTCCCAAGCGGGGACAATCGGTTCAGGCTCTTTGTCGTAACCGTTGCCGATACGAACACCCTCGTTATACATTTCCTCATCGCTGTCAAAACCGTTTTGAGTAGCAACGATTTCTCTGTAATCCTCAATCGGTACATTCCCGATATTTGTTGCCACCATATCAGCTCTTTCAGTGTTTTCAATAAGAGCTTCCATTGTGGCAGAGGTACAGTCGGTCAAATCCGGTGTCCTGTGAAATTCTCGGTCTGCGTCCACAAACCATTCCGTACCTACATCGGCAAGCTCCTGATTTGCAATGCTACCGAGATAATCAAAGAAATCCTCTGCCGAGTCATACTCCCGTGCGACTTGCTGTATCTCGTCAAAAGAAAGAGTATTTGTAACATACTGACCTCCGGCATTGCTGTCGGGGTTATAGTACATCCAAGTTACACTTTCATTGTCCCGGTCAATAAAGAAGGCGTCGTCATAACCGGTTTTCGGACTGAAATCCGGTACGGTTTCAGTATCGTTTTGAGCTTTATTTTCGCCTGTAACGGTTTTTTCTTCCGCCGGTAATACACTGACCTTCAAGTGGTCGTTCATCGGATTTTCACGCACTTTGCGGTCAAATTCTTCCCTTGAAAGTTCCTTGTTGAATAAGGGCATATCGAAGTCATAGAGCATTACACGGTTTTCATCAAAGGACAAAATCTCATACTGAGAAGCCCCAATATACACGCTGTCGCCGAGATGATATTCATACTGCGCTTCCGGCTCGTCCTCTTTGTTTTCAGGTTCAGGCGGTGCGGTAGAAAGTATCTCACGGTTTTTTCTCTGCTCTGCAAGCTCGGCTCGCCGTTCTTCCTGCTTTTCAAGCCATTCAGGGTACTTTTCTTTTTCCTTTGGGTTTAGGTATCTGTCCATACGGATAAGGTCTCCGATACGCTTTTCCACCTGAGACCAAGAAAGAGTAATGTGCGGCTTGTCGCTTCCGATACCTTTTGAAATTGTGATACCTTTTCCGTCGTGCTGTTCGTCAATGCCTGCACCGATGATGACCGGATAAGAGCCGCCCCAACCGTATTCGTTTTTCAAGAAGTCGGCGTTCTCTTTTGCGGAAATGCTCTTTTCAAACTGCTCATAGATACGCATTTTACCCTCGGAAACTCCGCTTCCACGGGTCAATACAGCGTCTATGATTTCCTGAGAAAAAGTAAAGGCAGAGGTTTTTTGTTCCTCTGCCTGATTTCCCATAATGAGAGTCAACTGACCGTCCATAGACGGAATCGGTTTCATTGTATCGGTCAATTCTCCCAAAAGTCTCATTGCTTCAAAATGCTGTGCGATAACGCCCCAGTCGTAGAAACTCTGAGCGGTTCTGTTTTCGTATTCACCCTCCCACAAGTGGAGGACATTCTGAAATGTTTTGTATCCCACAAGCCTGCCGTCGTTTAAGGTAAGCCGGGTGTAGTCGTTATTGAAGATACCCTTGATATATTCGGTACGGGTCGCATTGTCCGTATTTCTCTCATAGAAGTCTTTGATTTCTTCCTTTGAAGCGGACAAATGCGGGGTAGTACCGAGTATCTCTCGGATAGTATCATCGCCACCGAAAAACGGCAGGCTCTTGTCCTCGTGGTTTCTGTCGTAATACTCTAAGCGAATATTACCTGATTCTTCACGATTTCCTGTGCCGAGTTCCTGATGTTGTTCATCAGGCGAACCCACTTCATCATATCTTCCGCTTTCATCTGCTCCGTCAGCCCGGCTTTCTGTGCCATCTGCTTCACGAGAGTTTCCTCCAGTTCGCTGGCTCTCTGCTGAACCTCCGCCAAGTGACTGTTCAGAATCCCTTTCGTCAGAAGATTGTAGTACAGGATTTTGTGATGTTCCTTCAGATAAGTTCTCCTCATCTGCGACCATCTGCCGAGAGTCACTTCCGTCTGCTCCGGCAGTTTCAGGTTCGGAAGATTGTAATCTCCCACCATCGTGTATGTGATTTCGCTCATCGCTTTGACTCCTTTCGTCTTTGATGTCTTTATTGTATTCGGATTGCTCCTGTTCATCAATTATGCGATTTTCCTTGCTGAGCGTGCTGATTGTTCTGCTGACAGGGAGCAACGCCATTTCTGCAATGTCGCTTGTAGCAATACCCACCGCATTGAGAACTTCCTGTGAATTAAAACTTGAAATACCGGCAAAGTCATCGGGAGAATAGACCTTGTCTGCGTTCAGTCCCAATCGTGCCATAACCATATATGATACGCTGTTTCTGACAAGCTCCAAATACAAGGCATTTGCTTCGTCGGCAGACAAATACTCAATATCGCTTCCTGCACCCAAACTCATAAAGTCGGAGATATAGTCTGCGATGTTATCCTCAACGGCATTGGCAATGCTCTCTTTGACGACATTTTCAATACTCGTTGTATCGTTTACCGCACCGAAAGTATTTTCAAGTGTTTCAATAACTTCTGCTTCATATTCGGGTCTCATCTCCCAAATCGGAACAGGGCGGGAATGTCGACTTTCGTGGGTGTCCGATATATCAAAGTAATGAATCAGCCTTTGACGGCTTCTGTCTGTGTCCTCAAATACGGCAATACCCTTTGCTCCTCGGTTTACCCAGCGACCGAAAGTACCGTTCCATCGTTCGATTTCAAGCACGGCTGTTGCGTCGGGTCTTTGGGCATAAATGAGAAGCTGTTCATCAAATCGGAGCCTGAAATTTCTGCCTGCTGTTTTCAGAAACGATTGCCAGTTTACCGGATTGTCTGTAACTGCAAAACAGGTTCTTTCATACAGCTCTGAAATCAGGTCAAATTTTCTTGCCACCTCGTCTGCACCTCCTTATCGTGTTTTTTCTTTGTCCTTTGCGGATTTCGTGTTTTCTTTTGCGGCTGGTTCTACGGTATGACCGTTTCTCTCGCAAAGCTCGGCAAATTCGCAGATATGGTAGAGATTTGTGCCGACCTCCAAATGGTAGTCGTCGATATATCTGCAAGTTCTCTCCATTGTTTTGCCGTCGCCGAGCTTGATTGAGATTTTTTCTCCGTCCGCAATGCGAAACTGCTCCTGATAGTGCGGGTTGATAAATCGGATACCTCGCTCAGCGTTTTTCAAGTGGGCATTTAGCCACTCTTTCTGATAGCAATAGCAGTACAGATTGTACTCGCCCCTGTTGGGGTTAAATCTCATAAGATAGCTGTACTTTCCCGTATCAAGACGGATGCCGTAGTGGTTGCAGTCATCATTAAAGGAGCTGTCGGGAGTGGAATAACAGTAAGAGGACATAGCCTTTCTGCCGGACAAAACATCGCCGTCACGCAATCCGTTTATGACTTCATCAAATTCAGCCTTAAATTCATCGGTTTTCAAGTCTTTTCTGAAATCGTTCCAAGTCGTCCAAAACTCGTTCCCGTTAGAACCGAAGTCGGCTCTCAAATATCCGATAAGACCGGTCTGCATAGAGAGCTGCTGACTTTGGCTGAAGGTGTATTTACGCTCTGCTTCGGTCAATACTCTGTAATCCATTTTCATCACCTCGCTTGTTCGTTTGTTTGTCTTTGCTTTGGAATAGGAAAACCATAAACTCCGGCAATGTCATCGCCGAGCCTTTTGGTAACTCGTGTGATGTCGGCTCTTGTGGCTTTTCCGTTATAGATTTTATCTTGCAGATTTTCAATCTGCGTATCGGTAACACCGTCTTTGAATACACGGTAAAGATAATGGTTTGTACCGTCGTGATGAACGGCGTCGGCACGAAGGTCGCCGTACTTATCCACATACCATTCGTTGTAATCGGTATCGGAATAAAGGCAGTCCTTAATGTTGCCGGAATCAATCATCTTGTAGCCCGACACTCTGCCGTTCCATCTGCCGAGGTCGCCGATAACAATAATCGGCTGTGAAAGCTGAATATTGAGATTTACTCGTTCATCATAAAGATTTTCGGCATTGGATTTTACCATAATGTCGTAAAGCTCATCATCGGAATATCCGGGATACAGTTCCTCCAAAGACTCTCGCCAATCATCAAGGTCAAGGCTAATGTCGCTCCAAATGATATGGCGGTCATTCTGTTCCTGCCTGCTCATCAGTGCCACCTCCCAAATAAGAGAACAGCTTATTGGCTTTGGTCTGCTTCTGAAACTCGATAATCAGACTCATATCCGGAATAGTGATACCCGGAATTTTCAAAATGCTCTCCATGTCGAGCTGCTGCAATTTCTTTTCGGTATTGCAGCCTGCGTCAAACAGTTTCGTCAGAAGCTTTGTCTTTTGCTGAAAAGTGAAATTTTCCTTCATTGCTTTGTCCTCCTTATCGTTCTTTGTCTTTATTTCGCTTCTTGTTTGAAAGCTCTTGTGCCTTTTCCTTTGCCCATTCAGGCAGACGCTCAGGCTTTATTTCGCCCATAACATCCATTCTTTCATATCGGGTTGATTTGCCGGTGTGAAGATTGGTACAAAACACGGCACTTCCACGGCTGTTTGCCGACGCACCGAAACCACCTGTAACATAGTAGAGCTGTCTGTCGGCTCTCTGAAATTCAGGCTTTAATACCTTGGGGTCAATGGCTATGATTTTGCCGTTGATGTCTTTGGAATAGTGGTCGGGGATACAGTCGGCTTCTGTTATGAGTGTGATTGGAATATCCAGTTTTTCGACCTGTTCCTTGAAAAGCTCCGCTTCATTTGCCACACGGCTTCCGAAAAGGTGTACGATTTCGATATAGTCATCGCTTACCATACATTCCGAACACAGTTCAAACAGGTCGTTTCGCTCTGCAAAGCCGCACATAAATTTATCGCCGTTTGTACTTTGCTCATTGGAAGCCAAGATAACTTCCTTTTCGCCCACATTGACCGAGCAAAGAACAGTGTATTCACCGATTTTTCTTTTTCCCTCGTTCATATCCACACCTCAGCTTACTTCAATCACAATTCTGATGTTTCCGCAGTCGCAGCCACTGCACTGCCTTGACAGTTCGGGAAATAGGGATTGCACTCTCTGTCTTGCTCTGCGGATAGTCTCAAAGCACGGCAAGCCGTAGCCTTTATAGTTGTTGACTATATCCTCAAGCGGTAAATCTCCGACTCTCATATAGCTGTATCGGTTGTAATAGCAAAGGATAAGCTGCATATCGTCATACCTCGTTTCGGGGCATTCTCTGAGTATTGCAAGCACCTTGCTGTCAACCGTCTTTTGCTTATTCATAATGCACCTCCGTAAAAGAACGGTGGGCGAAGTTTTCACTCCGCCCACACAAGCGTTCCTTATTTCTTTCTGTTCTTAATCTGCAAGAAGATAAAGCCGCCGATAATAAAGGCGACTAATACAACTGCTACGATTGTTTTAGCGTCCATTACTCATTGTCCTCCTTCTTCTTTTTTCTGTACGCAACAACGGCTGTGCCGACAATACCGAGGGCAGAAAGTCCCGCAAGTGCCGTCCACAAGCCCACATTGCTGTTATCTCCGGTCTTTGGTGTATCTCTCAGCTCATTGTGCATTTCCACAACGGTAGTAGAACCGACCTTTACGGTTGCAATCTTATCCGCAGGAAGCACATAGGAAGCAGAAACACTATCCTGAACCTCGGAAATGGTGTAATCGCCGATACGAAGTCCCTCGATAATGATTTCGCCGTTCTTATCGGTCGTGAAGCTTCGGTCGTAACCGTTTACTCCTGTAACTCTGAAAGTGAAGCCTTCAACCTTACCGTCAGAGGAAGTTTTAACGATTTTCAGGTTTCCTTTCATAGCTGTGTTAATAAAGCCGACGCCGGCTTTGTTTTCTACCTCGTAGGTGGTTTCATCTTTTTCAATGAAAACAGAGTACACACCCTTATCAAGCTCAAAGCCATCCGGTGCTTTGGTTTCTCTTACAAGGTATTTTCCGTAAAGAAGTTCCTTCATCTCGTAAATACCGGTAGAGGTTTCGGAGAGAGTTCCGATAAGCTCGTCGGCGTCATCCAGTTTACCGTCGCCGTTTACATCTTTGTAAACCTCAAAGGTCGCTCCTGTCAGCTTGTTGTCCGGGTAATCTTCATCGACCTTAGTCAACTTGATATTGCCGTGAACATACTCATTGACGATTTCGACCTCAATGACCTGAGCGACCTCGGAGATTTTAACTTCATAAGAAGTTTCATCAAGCACGAAGCCCTCCGGCTGCTCGATTTCTCTTACAAGCCAGTTGCCATACGGTACTTTCTCAAAAGAAAAGCTACCGTCTTTTTGGGAGGTAGCAGTCATCAAAGCATTTTCTTTTGTAAATTCGGTTTCATCAGCCTTAAACAGACCGATTACAGCACCTCCCAGTGCTTCGCCGTTTTCGGTAATCTTCTTACCGGAAACAGAACCGTAAATGAGCTTGTTTTCAATCGGCTTGCCGTCATTGACCGCAATCTCAACATTTGCGGTATCCTGACCGGCATAGCTGAAAGTGAACGGATACTTGGCGTCGGTAAGGATATAATGCTCATCGGTGGCAAGTTCCTTTACATAGTAGCTTCCGAAAGGAAGGTCGGTTTTGATAACAGCCTTGCCGTTCTCGGAAAGTGAGATAATCTCAATCAGTCCGTCTGCCGGAATAGAAGTACCGCTTGCAGAAACAAGTTCTTCTGCGGCGAAAAGTCCGAAGCTGATATTCTTCATTTCATCGCCGTTGCCGATATTGAAGATGTCGTTCTTTTCAATAGTCTTTTCAAGACTTACCGCTACTTTCTGCCTGTCGTTTACAAAGCTTGTGGCGGTTTCGGTTACAGACACTTCCTGACCGGCATAAGTCAGCTCAACATCGTGAGCTTCTTTGTTGATGACCATACCCTCCGGTGCAGTAATTTCAACCACCGTATATTTTCCGAGATAAAGCTCCTTACTCTTGGCAAGTCCGTTTTCATCTGTGGTAACAGTATCTACTACCTCGCCCTTTGCATAACGGAGTGTACCGTCGGGAGTGATAATATCTTCTGCTGCGCTAATCTCATAAACTGCACCTGCAAGACCTTTCACTTCATAGACAGGCTGATAAATCACATCGGCGTTTTCCACGCCGGAGATATTTACCCCTGAAAACACCTCGCCGGTCTTTTCAATGCTGACTGTACCTTTCTGTGCCATATTAGGCTTATCGACCTTAATCACGGTAATACCACCCTCATCGGAAGAATGTTCCTCTGCCACATCAAAGTACACCGGTGTGCTGTCAAGCACATATCCGTAAGGAGCCTGAACTTCTACAAGAGAATATCCCTTGCCGTATTCCAGTTTTTCCGGTGTCACAAGCTGTCCGTTTGCGTCGGTGTAGAAAGTATCAATCGTTGTCGGAGTAGGATAAGTGAAGGTCATTGTTACCTGATTGCCGTCAGGGTCAAAGATTTTGAAGCCTGCACCGGCATAAGGAATGTTTTTACCGCTTTCTGCGTCCACCTTGACAACCTTGATATAGCTTTCAAAGTTTGCGTTGTTGATAAGATAGCGGTAGGTCTGTCCGTCCTGAGCAATGAACACATCAAAGTTCTTCATCAGCTCACGACCTTCCCAACCGGAGGTCTGATGAACGGTATATACGCCGTAAGGCATATCCTTTGTCTGCCCGAAACCGTTTTCATCACAGACAATGACATCTCTTTCATCTTCTTCTGCTGCGTCAAAACTGCCGGAAGATTTGAGATAGATTTCAAAGGTTGCTCCGTTTTCCGGTGTTTCAATCTGAGTTTCGCCGTCATCGGTGTGCTTGATAATGGCGATATTGCCTTTCATAACCTGTTCGGTAACATCATTTGCTGTCTGATTGTGTTCCACCGTATAAAGCTGCGGTTCAGCACCGACCTTGTGAACAGTCGTATCAAGCAGATAACCCTCGGACGGCGTGATTTCACGGATTGTCCAGTCATTATCACAGACATATTCCTTTGTGGTAAACTGCCCGTTCTTATCCGTCACATACTTGTCCACAAGGGTTTCGCCTTTATAGATACCGTAAACTGCTCCGGCAAGGGTAGCGTCGCCCTGCGGTGTGCCTTCCTCTCGGTCGCTCTTTGTTACGGTTACGCTGAACTTTTTGAGAATGTTCGTGAAGTTTCTTGTGGTTACTTCTTTCCAGTTAATCGGTGCGGTCTGATTTGCAGGCACAACATAACGGATTGCGGTATCCACTTCCTCAATGGTGTATGGGGTAGTGCCGCTGATAAGCACATCATCAAAAGAAGCAACACCGTTCTTATCTGTCACGGCATACTCATCGACAGCAATACCGGAAAGAGATGTGCCGTAAAGATGGAAGGTAACGCCCTCAACCAAGTTATCCTCAGAAGATTTGATGACCTGAAGATTACCTCTTTTGAGAACATTATTGAAATTGACCTTTGACACCTGACCGGCAACAACAGTTACTCTGTGAACCTCCTGCGGAACATATTTGTCGATAGACTGTTCTGTTACCGTGTAAACACCGGGCATAAGGTTATCCAGTTGGAATTTACCGCCGTTTGCGGTTGTTACAGTCTGATTGACACCGTTACCGCTTATGGTAAACTGAATGCCGTCAACCTTTCCGTCCTCACTTGTCTTTACAATCTGACAAGAGCCGTAGCTTACCTTCATTTTGACAAAGCCGCTGACAGGGTCACTGACCTCCTGAGCATAAGTGACCACATCCTGAATGCCGTTTCCGTTCTGATGGATACCGTCAGACCATACGACAACACCTCTGCGGACACCGTTCTTTTTTGCGGCTGTGATGGTAAATTCCTTGCTCGGAGCTTTCTCCATCGAAACAGTCAATTTGTTTCCGCTGACAGAGAAAGAAACCCCGTCAATGTTTGCCGAGAAGTTGTAATTGCCAAGCACACCGTTTGTATCGGTGAGAGTAGCAACATACTTGCTTCCGTTCCATTCAAGCTCGTTTACCTTTGCAGAACCGCTTGACCTTGTGCAGAAGCTCGGCACTTTGGTGTGATTCTGAACACTTGTTACCATACTGTTGTAGTACGACAAGATTTTACTGCGGAGTGGGTGTGCAGTGCTTACACATTCAAGCACGGCATTGTATCCGCTGGTAGAAACGTGATTAAAGCCTGCGTCTCTTTCTCCGACAATCGTTTCCCAAATCAAAATCTGAGTGGCATAAGCGTGTGCGATGCAGTTTGCGTCGCTTTCATTCTGCGACTTCCAGCTTGTCGAAATACCTCCACGGTAGCCGTACTGCAAGATACGACCGATAAGCAGGCGAATGTCATCGCCGGAAATCGTTCCGTTCGGGCTGATGTTATTAAAGAAGTTCTCGTCCTTTTCGGTGAGAGTATCTCCAGTCCGCTGACCTGTACCCGGTTCAATACAGTAGGCAATATTGCCCGAATACGAACCCATTGCACGAAGTCCTGTATATTTTGTGGACAAGCCTTTCCAACCGTTCATATAGTTGAGATTGCCGTGTCCCCATTCGCCGTTGTTATTGGTATCTCCGCTTCGGGGATAATCGACGAGGTACACATCGGCTTTTTCTCCTACGGCTGCAAAGGCTGTCGTTGCCCCAATGCCCGTAAAAGCAGTAAGGCTCATAACCGCCGCCAACATAAGCGAGACGGCTTTCTTGAATTTTGTTTTAACCATTGCGTTTTCCTCCTTGAAATGCAAAAACGCACCGATTTTACTCAGTGCGTCCGCTTAAAATTATTTTGTTTTAGCAGTAGCCGATATAGATGTTGTAATCCGTATCGGATAGCTTTTCTGTCCATATCCACACAGCGGTAAAACCCTCGCTGTTCTTGTATCGGTTCAGTCTGCTTTCAATATCAGACTTGATACCGCTTCGGTTAGGATTTGCGGATATGGGGTTGTCCCAACATTCTGTCGCCGTGATGTCAAGAGAAAGCCCTATGCTTACCGCATACTCTTTTGCGTAACTAACATAAGGGCTGACATCGAATGTCTGCTTGTGCGGCTCTGTCGGTTTCGGTTCTGCCGGCTTTTCAGTCGGTTTTTCAACCGGCTTTTGTTCGGCAGTTGTCTGTTCTTTTGGCTGTTCCGTTTGTTTTTCGGGTTCAGCCTGCGTGGTTGTCTGCTTCGGTGGCTCTGCCTTTGGCTTTTCGGTTGCAGGAGTATCAGCCGTTTTTTCTTCCGCCGGTTTTGTCTGAACAGTCGCAACCGTCTGCCTTTCAGCGGTTGATTGGCTTTCTTCTGCCGTAATCGGTGTTTCTTCCTGAACTGTCGTGCTTTCCGGTTCTTCTGCCGTTTCTTCCTGAGAATCTGTTTCGGTATTACCAGCCGGAAAAGAAGTCTCTGTTTTCGTAATCTCCTGTGCAGCTTCTTTGGCTGTGTTACCGTTACAACCTACGAGGAAAATCATCAGGCAGGCAAGAACACAAGGTATCAGCCTGTTTTTCATATCCATCGCTCCTTTCTGCCTTAATCGTAATCAAAACCGGTCAAAACATCAAAGGTGCGATTGGCTGAACTTTTTATCGTAGCAGACATTTTGCTTTTGCTCCAAATGTGCGAACCCTTTTATAGACAGCTATATGTTATTAGAGATAGATATACTCAAGGGAGATAGAGTATATTTTTCAGCAGGTTAATAGCCGGTATATATAGGGGTTAGAGTGTGAGAAAGGGGGAAGGCTATCGGCTGTCACGGTCGGCTCTGCTTCGCAGAAACTTGTTGTAATGCTCCAATGCCTTGCACACAAAATCCTCCGTTTGGCTTATGGGAATATTCTTCGGGATAAGCTGTCGAACCCTATCGCCCCTCAAAACAATTTTCTCCCTTTGGTTTGGTTTTTCCTCCGACATAATCGCTTGGATTGCTTCGGTTGTGAGCTTGCCCTCCTCAAAGAACTTTCGCATACGGATTGTTTGGTCGTGGGACGGGGTTGCGTCGTTCAGGTCGATTTCATCAACCACATCACGCTGACTGTCCTCATCGAGAAAAGACAATTCAACCGCCGGTCGCATTTTAATTCGCCCCTCATCAACATATTCCAAAAGTTCGGGAACAAGGTTTGTAAGGCGAATATATCTGCGAACTTGGGTTTGACTGTCACCCGACTGCTCTCCAATTAGTTGTGCTGTTTCTTTTCCGCTTGACTTCCAACCCACTGGGTCGGAAGTTAGGTCTGTTCTTTTGCCTTGTCTGCTCAATGCTTCCAAACGCATTTTGTAGGCATAGGCTTTTTCCGAGGGAAGTATCTGCGACCTTTGGTAGTTGCTCTCAACCATTAAAATCGTGGCTTCGTCTCGGTTCAGTTCAACGACCTCACAACGGAGAGTATCAAACCCGGCAAGCTCACAGGCTCGCTTTCGTCTGTGTCCCGATATGAGTTCGTATCTGCCGTCCTCTTTCTGCCTTACCGTCGCCGGAGTGATTACCCCTCGTTCCTTAATACTCTCAATGAGCTGTGCCATATCCTCGTCATCACGCACCTTAAAAGGGTGGTCGGGGAAATCGTCAATCTCAGTCAAGGGAATATCTCGGATTTTTGAAAGTTTTTCTTCATCTCTCTGTTCCTGCGTCGAGAATAAGTCATCGAGCTTCGTGAGAGTGAAGTCGCTCTTTCTTCCTGCCATCGGCTAACACCTCCTTTGTAAATTCGGTGTACGCTTTTGACACCGTGCTGCCCGGTTCGTAGGCAAAAATGCTCTTGCCTTTGGAAGAAGTCTCTGCGGCTTTTACGGCAATCGGGATATATGTTCGATACATCTTGATTTGACTACCGAAGTTCTCTCTCAGAGCTTCTACCGTGCTTTTGGCGAGGTTGGTACGGCTATCCACCAAAGTGAGAAGCATACCGTCAATCTTTAAGCCCGGATTGATACGCTTCTTAACTCGTGAAATGGTCTGAACAAGCTGCGTCATACCTTTTGCCGGTAAATACTGAGCCTGAACAGGAATTATTACGCTGTCTGCCGCAGATAGAGCATTGATTGTTACCATTCCGAGGGAAGGCATACAATCTATTAAGATATAGTCGTATTTCTCCTTCACTTCGCTGAGATAGTTTCTCAATGCCGTCTCTCTGCTCATTGCGTTGACAAGGTTAAACTCCATTGCTGAAAGCTCAAGGTTTGCCGGAATAAGGTCAACACCTTCGTCGTGGTGCAGAATACCGACCGTAGGGTCATTCATCGTTTCATTTATGACATCTGTGAGTTTCGTTGCAAGCGTGATACCCAAGTTGTCTGTATCCTGCCAACCGAGACAAGTGGTTAAGTCGCCCTGTGGGTCTGCGTCTATGAGCAGCACTTTCTTTCCCTGCATTGCAAGACCGACGCCGAGGTTTACCGTAGTGGTCGTCTTTCCAACTCCGCCTTTTTGATTGCATATCGCAATCGTTTTGCAGTTCGACACTTTGTGCGTCCTCCTTTCGTGAAATTCATAGCCATCGCAGTATGGCTATGTACTTGACCGGCTCATTTCCTAACCGGTCGGGCAATATTTGTTCTCAACACCCCTTGCCGAGCAATAAGCTCACGGGAAGTCACTAAGGAACAGACTGCTAATCTGTATCATAGGAATTTCACCTCTGCCGGGTACTCCGCCAGCTCCGTAGAGAAGTATCATTATCCTTCTGACTGTCATCGCCGTAACAGGGGCAACCTGTTACCTATACCGGGAGTTCTCGCTGTTCTGCAATGCAGAAGTCACGGCGTACCCGATAAGGTGGCTAAAATCATCAGAATTAAAGTCTTAGTGAATGGTTTATTCAGTTGTCAAAATACAAGTGAAAGGGCTGACCTTTTCGTGGCTCGGAATTAACCCCTTCACTTGTTTGAAATGGGAGAGCGTTTTTGGGGGGTGTTTTTTCAAAATTTCTTGAAAATTTTTTTGCTAACAAAAAAAGCCACCTACTTTCCTCTTAATTGAGGTCAATAGACGGCGGGTAGAAATATTCATAATTTTGGTGTATAATAGGAAATTAAGAGAAAGACAAATTTGAATTTTTTGTGGAGGTGTTTATATGATATTCCTAAAGGTATTGGCTGTAGTTCTGGGATTGGCATTCCTTCTGTTTGGATACTTCATTTACTTTAAAAAGAAATACAATCTTATCAACGGTTTTGAGGCGGATTTCAAAGCCGGTCGGAAGAAAGAAGAATACGCAAAGAAAGTGGGAATGATAGAGTTTGTTGTTGGTATAGTTCTGCTTATCACAGGTGTTGCACTTATTCTGTTTGCCTAATAAATTCCAGTTTGTCTAACTTACTCTAAATTAGCAAAGACCGCTTACAAAAGTGTAGGCGGTCTTTATTCGTGTTCAGATATATTTGATTTTGAACTTTCTTTTCTTGGCTGAAAGCACCTTGCAAAGAATATCATCTGCTGCGTCCGTGTATCTGCCTTGTGCTATCAGGCTGTTCTTCAAACGGATAAGTGATTGCAGCACTTCGCTGTATTCGTCCTTGGAAAGGTATAAATGATATTTTTGTTCTTTCAAAACAACCACCTCCTGTTACCGCAATTATATAATAAGAAATGGCATAGAAGTAGTGTGCGATTGTCGCTTGACCACCCCTAAATGAACGAATTAACAGGGTAACGAACGCCTTATTCATTAGCAGGAATTTTGCTCGAATTTTTCTGCCATTAGCAGAGAGGGCATTTTCATTAGCAAAATAGCGAAAATCCTGCTAATTTTTATTAGCAAGTCGTTCACCTGAAAGGCGGACGACATTCGTCCTAATTTCCATTAGCTGACGGAGATTTTGCTAATGAAAATCTGTGAATTTTACGATTTTTCACTTTTTCCGTAAAAATGAAAAAACGCCGGAAACCCTTGATTTTACTGGGTTTTCCGGCGGAGTTTTTGGCGTTCCCGAGGTGATTCGAACACCCGACCTACCGCTTAGGAGGCGGTCGCTCTATCCAGCTGAGCTACGGAAACATCTTTAAAATCTATTCAATTTTAGTCTTAAACTTACTCAATGTCAATCGCCTTTGCCCGAAAGGCGGTCGTTATAACATATTCTTAGGAGGCGCTTGTTATATCCATTTAACTATGGGAACAAATGCCGTATTTTCGGGCTTTTTCAGCCTTTTCGGTCACGGCGACCAACTTTATGAACTCAATCACTTTCGTGATGAATTATCTCTTTCTTATCTCTTCTAATTTTTCAGATTTCGCTTCCTTAAGTGACCCTCAAACGCTACCCTTTTTCTTCAAAAAGGTTCCGCCATGGTTCTACCTTAGGAGGCGAATACTCTATCCTACTGAGCTACAGAGATTTATATGTTTCACGTGAAACATATATCGTATTTTCATACTGCATTTTATTATAATTCATTTTCATGTGTTCCGCAACTATTTTCTCTTCCTGCCTGCTCCGTATGTAATTTCTGTGTAACTGTTCACGGGTAGGCACTTTTGGAACCGACGATTTTTTATAGACCTTTACGCAAAATGAGCCGTTCCCATCATCCATATTTTTCCTTTAAACCGACGTCCCGGAAGCGGTTCTCCAAGCAGGTCTATCTTATTGATACCTACGCGGAAATACAGCTCGTTGCATTCCACCTTGAGATCATAGATTTCCTCGCCGGTAAACCGGTTTTTCTTACATACAACCTCTTTGATCTCGCCTAAAATCGAATACTGATCGCACTCGATCCCGCTTGGCATAAAAGTTGTATCGACGATCGAATAAATATCCTCTCTCGTCGCCCGGCGCGATGCCATCGAATAGAGATCCAGATCCTCGATTGTTAAGGACTCCATCGCATCCTCGTCGCCATTTTTTGCCGCTTCCAAAAGTTCATCCCGGTTTTTCGCCGCCACTTTGGCTTTTTCAATCTGCAGCGCCGTCTTTTTGATCGGAAGAAGCACCTTGCCCCGATTGGCAAATCCTGCCAGGCTGACCGAAGTCACCTGTAAGCGCTCGCGCTCTTTCCGGTAACACTCCCTGTATTCGATCGGATTCAAGAGATAAAAGATCAGCGAAAGCCCTACCTTATACTCATCCAGAAGCCCCGCATAGGTTTCCTTCTCCGTATGACGCTGAATGGAACATTCTGCCCGCGAGGTTACCTCCTCGTTCAGGATATAGGGATAATAATACTCTATCTCCATCTCATCCTGCTCATTCAGCTCCCCATACATCGCCACGCCGATCCCCGGCGCAACTTCTGTCTTGATCTCATATAATTCGGTCTCCCTGTCAAGCTGAAGACAGCTGGAGGTTCCCGCCTCTCTCGCCAGACAGCGAAGCAAGGCACGGATGTCCTTCTTCTTCTGATACATACTAAATCCGGCAGCTCGCAAAAAACGATGCATATTGACTCCTTCTAACTACAATCCGCAGCTGCTGCCAACACATACAGCCGCCTCATTTCTATCCTTTATTTTCCTTACTTATACCCAAGCGCACGCTCCAGTGCTTCCTTCTCTTCACTTCCTAAAAGCACCTCGGTCTTGCCCTCTACGACATCCTTCAGATACAGGTAACAGCCTTCACGGCTGTGAACAGAATTCAGCACAAATCCCGTGTTGTTATCATCCAGCATGGCAATGACAAAACTCAGATTGCCGCCCATGCCCTTAAACGCATTGTACTTGACAATACCGGTTTTCTGGTATCCAGCCTGCGCCTTGGAGACAACCGAATCCACCAGGCGTTTTGTATCTCCGTCCTTTGCCCGCAGATACTCGGTCTCATCCACCAGTTCCATGATCGTGTCTTCGAGCGTCTCCGCATCTTTTCCCCGCATAAACATATCATATCTGCGATACAACTTCCTATACTGCGAAAAACAGATGACGGACGCAATAAATGATATGAGTGTCAGGATCGCCAGAACGATCACGATAACCCCCGGATCGATGCCAATCCCGCTAAAAATACTGCTCTCCATCTTTCATTCCTCATTTCCCATCATCCGTCCCCTGGGACGAATTTTGTGTGATTACTGTCTTAATGACTCCAAAAGCTCAATCAGACGTTCCAGTTCCGCTGATGAATAGTATTCGATCTCGATTCTGCCTTTATTCTTATCCTTGCGGTTGATCGAAACCTTCGTTCCCATAACTCCTTTCAGCTTCTCTTCCACATCCTTGAAAAAGACCTCCATATCGCGTTCCGGCTCTGCTTTCTTTTTCGCCTTTTTCGGCTTCAAAAGCTCTTTCACCAGACGCTCGACCTCGCGGACGCTCAAATGATTTTCTACTATTTTAAGCGCCAACTGGTACTGTTTTTCACCATCTTCCAGCGAAAGAAGCGCTCTCGCATGACCTCCGGTAAGCCGGTCCTGAATCAGCATCTCCTGCACTCTCTCATCCAGTTTCAAAAGACGCATGCTGTTCGTGATCGTCGCACGGTTCTTCGCTACGCGCTCTGCCACGTCCTCCTGACGCAGCCCAAACTCCTGAATCAGCATCTGGTAGGCTTTCGCCTCCTCAATCGGATTTAAATCTGCACGCTGTACATTCTCGATCAGGGCGATCTCCATCGTCTGCTGTCTCGTATACTCGCGCACGATCACCGGAACTTCCCGAAATCCTGCCAGTTTGGCAGCTCTCCACCGGCGCTCTCCGGCAATCAGCTCATAACGATCGCCCTTTTTCTGAACCAGAAGCGGCTGCAGCACGCCGTAACGGCGGATGGATTCTGCCAGCTCTCCGAGCTGTTCTTCATCAAACATCTTACGCGGCTGGCTGACATTTGGCTCAATCTCCGAAATATTTAGAAATTTCTCTTTTTCCACCTCAACGATCTTTACGACCGGCTCCGCTTTTGCCGTCTGTGTCTTCGATTTTGCCGCCGTCTCCCCGGCTGTGCGGGTTTTTCCTTCTGTCGTCGTCTTTCCGGATGCCTTTGCAACTCCCACACGGCTGCCTTTTCCCACTGTTTTCGCAGCTGTCTTTCCGGCAGACGCCGATTTTTTCTGTTTTTTAGATCCCGGAAGCACCATATCCAGCTCTTCCAGGCTCTTTTTCTCTATCTCCTGTTCCGTCTCACGAATGGAAGTCTTTTTTCCGGCTTCATCCGATGGCTTTGCGCTGCTTTTTCCCGCTTCTGCATCCTCGTAATCATTTCCAAAAAAAGCTCCCAGTCCTCTGCCAAGCCCCGTTCTCTTTGACATTTCCTTCCTCCTCACGAACCTCCCGACGCCCCCGGCAGGCATCCTTTCTGAATTTCACTTCACCGTTATTTTCCTGCCTACAGCTCTTCTCCCCGGCTGATCACCTCTGCTGCCAGCAGACGGTAGCTCTCTGCACCGGTCGAACGGCTGTCGTACAGGTTGATCGGCATTCCGTGGCTCGGCGCCTCCGCCAGTCGCACATTTCTCGGTATGATCGTCTTGTAAATCCGCTCATTTAAGTTCTGTTTTACATTCTCTACGACCTGCAGGGAGAGATTCGTTCTCGCATCATACATGGTAAATACCACGCCCTCCAGCTCCAGCGACGGATTCATCTTTTTCCGGACCAGACCGATCGTCCGGAGTACCTGGCTCAGTCCTTCCAGCGCATAATATTCGCACTGGATTGGCACCAGCACCGTATCTGCCGCTACCAGCGCATTGATCGTCAAAAGACTCAGCGACGGCGGGCAGTCGATGATAATAAAATCATACTGATCGCGGATTGTCTCCAGATAACCGTTTAACACCGACTCTTTATTTTCCACATCCAGAAGTTCAATCTCAGCTCCTGCCAGATTCGAATCCGAAGGAAGAACATCCAGATTTTCCTGAACATCGCGCATCAGACAGTCCTCCAGTGTGCAATCGCCCAAAAGCAGCTCATAGACTGTATCTTCAATCTGTTCTTTTTCCAATCCCAAACCAGTGGTTGCATTTCCCTGCGGATCAAAATCGATCGTCAGAACCCTCTGTCCCGCCTCTGCCAGGCATGCCGACAGGTTGATCGCCGTTGTCGTTTTACCTACGCCGCCCTTCTGATTTGCAATCGCAATCGTTCGTCCCATACCGTATTCCTTCCATTTCCTCGGTTTTATCTCACATGAAAGACAGGAAAAAGCCTTCCCGCAAGCATCCGCACAGCGATTTCCAGCTTTTTCCCGTTCTTGTCTTGCCTAATAGTATAACACACTTAAAACTCATTTCCTACTTTTTTAGAAAAATTTCATTTAAAATGTTTCACGTGAAACATCGGCTCCACCGTCTCCCCCAGAGCACACCATTTATCTGCCAGACACACAATCCATGCCTCGCGGCACTGAGGCGGCACCGGTATCAGCGGAAACATATGACGTGCGATGATATTTTTTTCCTTCCAATTTAAATGGTAATCTCTCTGTGCATTTCCAAGCGCTGTTTTCGGGTGACGGAAGCCGTGCAGGCGGTGCGAGGAATCCTTCTGATGCCAGTCATACAAAAAATAATCGTGCAGCAGTGCCCCTCTCACAAGTGATTTTGGTTCCAAGCGAATCTGCCACCGTTCCATCATCCAAAGGCTTGTGTAGGCAACATTGAGGCTGTGGCGGTAAATGGATGTCGTACCATGCTGCATCGCCAGCTTCTCCTCGTCTAAGCGCCCTTCCAGCTTCAGTTCGCGTATCGTTTCCGCCAGCAGCCGCTGCCTGCCCGCCGACAACTGAAAAGATTTCTCTGTCTTCCGTTCCATACGATGCTGAAAGCATAACTTATTTTCCTTCTTTATCATATCGCGCATTTCTTTCCCCATCGATTGATTTTTTGATACGTGAACATTATAATGAATTTAATATCGATTTTCAATGAAATTTTGTTTACATAAAATGTCATATTCATAACTATTCACAGGTAGAAATTTTCTGAACTGAAAATTTCGAACGCTACAGTTCTGGTTGCAGATTTTTCCAATTTGAAATGCGAAGCATCGGCAAAATCCCGTTACTTGGGCACACATCTGTGAACAGATATTCTGTGAAAAATACGCTGGAAATAGCTGAACTGGAATACAGGAAAATATGATATAATGAGCGCAAGTGGGCCAGAAAGCTGCTTGCAGATTTATGGCGAACGGCGAATGGTGATCACGATAGCTGCGTCAGCAGCGGTAAGCATCGAAGATGCGAATCGTGATATAATGTGAACACTTGACGAGGTATTTTCGAGTCTAGTGAGAACATATACCTGACCACTTAATGAGGTGTTTCACGAATTTAGTGGTCATGGTATAATGAGCGCAGAAGAAAAGAATGCGGCTGCGAAGCAGACATATTCTTTTCTTGCGCCATTAACGAACGAACAGCCATGCGAAGCAGGGCGGTAGAGCGCGATAGCGCGGGTTCGTGAGTGGACGGGTGAGAATACGTTCATATGATATATATGAACACTTAGCGATGCATTTTCGATCCTAGTGCGAGTCATACCTAAATACTTAATGAAGCCAAGCCAAAGGCGATAGCTGAATTTAGTATTTATGGTATAATAGAATTACTTGATGAGATATTTTCGAGTTTAATTTTTCGATTCAAAAGGAGCTTTCTATATGAACACAAAAAACAAGATCATGACCTGCCTGATGCTGTCCGCCGGCGGCGCAGTTTCACTGGCACTTTTAAATAAATATATTCAATTTTCTGCCACCTCCCGCGGTCTGACCCGGGAAGAGAATTCTCTCTGTTACAAATGGCGGCTGGGAAATATCTACTATACAAAATGCGGTTCCGGCAAACCGCTTCTGTTAATTCACGATCTGCACTTTGCATCGAGCGGCTATGAGTGGGAATCCATCCGCGAACAGCTCAGCCGCTCCTACACCGTCTACACGCTCGACCTTCTCGGCTGCGGACGCTCCGAGAAGCCGAACCTGACCTACACAAATTACCTGTTTGTCCAGCTGATCTGTGATTTTATCAAATCTGAGATCGGACATCGGACCAACATTCTCTCCACCGGTGATTCAGCGGCACTGTCCATCATGGCGTGCAGCAACTCTCCAGAACTGTTTGATCAGATCATGCTCATCAACCCGAGCAGCCTTACCGACTGTTGTCAGCTTCCGGGTAAAAATGCCAAGCTTTATAAGCTTCTTCTGGATCTCCCGCTGGCTGGAACGCTCATTTACCACATTGCGTGCAGCCGCTCTATGATCGAAGAGGCATTCCGCACCAAATATTTTTACAATCCGTATACCGTAAAACCGGTTCAGATCGACCGCAGCCACGAAGCCGCACATCTCGGTGAATGTCCGAAAGCGATCTTCTCCAGTATTGAATGCCGCTATACCAAGTGCAATATTTCCAATGCTCTCAGGAAGATCGACAACAGCATCTTCATCATCGGCGGTTCCGAGGAACCGATGATCGAGGCGACGATTCAGGATTACAAGATTTATAATTCCGCAATCGAGTCCTCTATCATCCCAAAGACCAAACATCTGCCGCAGTTAGAACAGCCAGATGCCGTGATGGATGCGATCCATATGTTTTTTTCTTAAAAAAGGATAATGCGTATGCATACCGCGGAGCGTTTTTTCGTCATAGGACGAAGCTTATTACTGTTCACGCATACGTGCCCAGTAACGGAATTTGCCGTGGCTTCGCATTTAAATACGGCAAATTCCTGCTGCCACCACGTTTTCTTACGGCACTTTCGGTTCCAAAAGTGCCTACCCGTGAACAGCTACTCTCTCTTTCCCACATCTCCATAAAAATTGCTTTTTCATACTCATGCCATGATGCAGATACCATTTTTCCAGTATCTTTCATATTCACAGCGTCATCCTTCCGTACGCCTTGTTTGTTTCTTCTTGATAGGAACGGTCCTAATGTTTCATCCAGGTCCCGCCGCACTATCTATATACAAACAAAACCCCCGGAATGCTCCTCTTTATTCTACATTATTCCCACTCGATCTCTTCGACTTTCGCACAAAAAAACTATATTCTGTAACGAAAACTCAAATTTTATAAATTTTCCCTATTATTTCCAGCTCTGCCATCGCCTCTACCCGCTTCTCCAGATTTCCTCTGTCATATGCCTGATACGGCTTCTGGAACACAATCTTCCAGAACAAATATTCAGTCATACATTTTTGTTTAAACCCCGCCTATATGAAAAAGAAAGACTGCATATCCTACGTGTTCCATATACAGTCTTTCTCTATCTACCTTTTGATTGCTTTATTTCAGCGGCTCCCGCGACGGCGTTCCCGCTTTTCTCGGATACTTCTTTCCCGTCCTCTCTGTCTTATGAATCCGGACCAGGTTACGCTCATCCTCATTGGCAAGGTGGAAGGAAATCACATCCTCCAGCTCGCCGCCCAGCTTGCGGATCGCACCTTTTCCCGTCTTCATCTCTTCCTCCAGTTTGCCCGATTTGTACGGCACAAACCAGCCACCCACCTTGACAAACGGCAGGCAGTATTCCGACAGCGTGGACAGATTTGCCACCGCGCGTGAAACGCAGAAATCAAATGTTTCACGTGAAACATTATCATGTGCCGCATCCTCCGCCCGTCCGTGAACCGCCTGAATTTTTTCCAGTTCCAATGCCTGAATTACCTCGTTCAGAAAGTTGATCCGCTTATTTAAAGAATCGAGAAGCGTGACCTTTAAATTTGGAAATGCAATCTTTAACGGGATACCCGGAAATCCAGCTCCCGTTCCAACATCGATCAACGTATACTCTTTCTCTGCCAGATCCGGCACCGCTTTCACAAGTGCCAGACTATCCGAAAAATGTTTGGTCACAACTTCCTTCTGTTCCGTGATCGCTGTCAGATTCACCATCGTATTCCAATGAATCAACAGTTCATAGTAATCGTAGAACTGCTTGATCTGGTGTTCATTTAACGTGACGCCCATCTCCTGCGCTTCTTTCTGAAGCTGCTCGGTAAAGTCTGCCGGAGGCAGAACCACACCGCTTTCTACTTTATTTTCTTCTGCCATAAATATATCCTTTATGATATGTTCTATTTTTTCTCAGGTTCTTATCAATCTTACATTTTGAGTTGCTGCAATGCGTTTACCTGTTTCCATGCAGTCTCTGACTCGTTACTGTTCACGCATACGTGCCCAGTAACGGAATTTGCCGTGGCTTCGCATTTAAATACGGCAAATTCCTCCTGCCACCAGGTTTTCTTACGGCACTTTCGGTTCCAAAAGTGCCTGCCCGTGTACAGTAACTCTGAATCCGCTCGTTTCTATATTTACAGTTCTTTCTTCTCTTCCCCATGTCCCGCATGGCGGCTCTGCTCTAAGTGTACCAGCAGCACCGAAATATCCGCCGGTGACACGCCCGCGATTCGGGATGCCTGACCGATATTTGCCGGTTTATAGAGATTTAATTTCTGTACTGCCTCACGGCGCAGGCTTCCGACCGTGGAATAGTCGAAGTTTTCATCCAGCTTCCGGCTCTCCATCTTCTTGAACTGTGCAACCTGCTGCAGCTGGCGGCGGATATAGCCGTCATACTTGATGTTGATGTTGATCTGCTCGATCACATCTTCCGGAAGTTCCGGACGGTTCGGATCCAGCTCTGCCAGTGCTTCATAGCTTAACTCCGGACGGCGTACCAGCTCTGCCAGCGTTGCCGCGGTCTTGAGCGGGGTGCTTCCGTGGCGCTCTAAAAATTCCTGCACTTCTTTTCCAGCGCCAATGTTGATCTTCTCCAGACGCTTTGCCTCTTCCTCGATCATTTTTTCTTTCCAGAGGACACGCTCATACATCGCATCACTGACCAGTCCAATCTCATGCCCGATCGGGGAAAGACGCAGATCCGCGTTGTCCTGACGCAAAAGCAGGCGGTATTCCGCACGCGACGTCATCATCCGGTACGGTTCATGGTTTTCTTTGGTAACCAGATCGTCGATCAAGACACCGATATATGCCTGGGAACGGTCGAGGATGATCGGTTCTTTTCCCAGCACTTCGCGCGCCGCATTGACACCCGCCATAAAGCCCTGTACCGCCGCTTCCTCATAACCGGAGCTTCCGTTAAACTGACCGCCGCTGAACAATCCCCGGATCGCCTTAAATTCCAGCGATGCCTTTAACTGGCGTGCATTGATACAATCGTACTCAATTGCATATGCATTTCGAACAATTTTTACATTTTCGAGTCCCGGCACGGTACGGTACATCGCGTACTGCACATCCTCCGGCAGGGAACTGGACATACCGCCCAGATACATTTCATTCGTATAAATTCCCTCCGGCTCGACAAAAACCTGATGACGGTTCTTATCTGGAAATTTTACCACCTTATCCTCGATCGATGGACAGTAACGCGGACCTGTTCCCTCGATCGCGCCCGAAAAGAGGGGCGATCGATCCAGGTTGTTGCGGATGATCTCATGTGTTTTCTCATTGGTATAGGTCAGCCAGCAGGACACCTGCTCCTTCTGCACCGACTCCGGATCGGTGGAAAAAGAAAATGGCACAACCCTCTCATCGCCGAACTGCTCTTCCATCTTAGAAAAATCGATGCTGCGCTTATCGACACGCGCCGGTGTGCCCGTCTTGAAACGGAACATCTCGATTCCCAGCTTTTTCAGGGAATCTGTCAGATGGTTTGCCGCCTGCAGACCATTCGGTCCGGTCGGATTGCTCACATCGCCATAGATACATCTCGCTTTCAGGTACGTTCCCGTTGCCAGCACCACCGCCTTGCAGTAATACGTCGCGCCGGAGTACGTTTTCAGTCCTTTGATCTGACCTTCTTCCACGATCAGCTCTGCCACCTCTCCCTGACGGATCGTCAGGTGATCGGTATTTTCCATGGTACGGCGCATCTGGCGGGTGTATTCCTGCTTGTCCGCCTGCGCGCGGAGCGAATGCACCGCCGGTCCCTTAGACTGGTTGAGCATCTTGGACTGTATAAAGGTTTTATCTATATTTTTTCCCATCTCGCCGCCGAGCGCATCCAGCTCGCGCACCAAGTGGCCCTTCGAGCTTCCGCCGACATTCGGGTTGCACGGCATCAGGGCGATGCTGTCCACGCTGACGGTAAACACGATCGTCTCAAGTCCCAGTCTCGCGCTTGCCAGCGCCGCCTCACAGCCGGCGTGTCCCGCCCCGACGACCGCTACATCATAATTTTCTGTTAAACAGGGCATATTTCCTCTTTCCTCTCTATCTCTGCGTTCTATTCAAGTCGAACGTCCGTGAGACTTGGCGCGTGATTCTGGTCAGCGTAAGCTGACATATTCTTTACAGAATCACTGCGCATGAACCGCAGCCGATTTTACTGCAGCTGCACATTTCAATTCGATCAAACGCCTTATATTCTTTCTTGTTTTCAGATCCACCCTATCATACCACAAGGAAAGAAACCTTGCAAAAAAATTGATCTATTTCCCCATACAAAAATGGCTGAAAATCTCATTCACCAGATCCTCTTCCAGTGATTCCCCAAGGATCGTTCCAAGATGTTCATAGGCATCCATCAGATCAATCGAGAAAAAATCCTCCGGCATCGCATTGTCGATGCTTGTCTCGACCAGACGCAGGCTTTTCAGCGCCTGCTCCATCGCCGTCTTGTGACGGACGTTTGTCAGCATGACCTGATCGTTGAAATTCAGGTTTCCCTGCAAGAACATCGTCTGAATTTTTTCCTCCAATCGATCAATTCCCTGCTGTTCTTTCGCCGATACCGGGATCACTTCCTGCCCGCACGCTTCGCGAAGCGCTTCTTCTGTGAGAACCGGTTCCAGATCTGTCTTATTTAAGAGGACGATCACCTTCCGTCCCCGGATCAAATCGAGGATCTGACGGTCATTTTCATCCAGCTCCCTTGATCCATCGACCACATACAAGATCAAATCTGCCTCATCCGCAATCTTTCTCGCCCGTTCCACGCCAATCTTTTCAACGATATCCTCCGTTTCCCGGATGCCCGCCGTATCGATCAAATTTAAGCTAAGCCCGCGCAGACGGATATTTTCCTCCAGCGTATCGCGTGTCGTACCGGCGATCTCTGTCACAATCGCGCGCTCCTCTCCCAGCAGTACATTCATCAGGGACGATTTTCCTGCATTCGGCTTACCTAAGATCACGGTTTTGATCCCCTCCGTCATGATACGCCCGTTGTCAAACGTCCCGATCGACGCCTCCAGTTCCATCTCAATCGGCTGCAGCGTCTCCCGAAGGCGCTCCGGGTATCCGTCCAGGGAAATATGCTCCGGATCATCAAGTGCGGACTCAATAAAGGCGATCTCATAGATTAGTTTTTCGCGGAGTTCCCGCACTTTCCGCGACATTGAACCGCTCAACTGGCTGACCGAAGACTGCAGCGCATACTCATTTTTCGACTGGATCACATCGATCACGGCTTCCGCCTGCGAAAGATCAATTCTGCCATTTAAAAACGCCCGCTTCGTAAATTCGCCTGGTTCCGCCAGCCGCGCCCCACATTTTACCGCCAGCTCCAGAATCCGCTTCATCACCAGCACGCCTCCGTGACAGTCAATCTCTACCGTGTCCTCCGCCGTATAACTGTGCGGACCGCGCATCAAAAGAAGCAGCACTTCATCGATCCGTTCCTCTCCATCCCGAATATATCCATAATGAATCGTATACGTTTTCTGCTCTGAAAGCCTCTTCCCCGCCACCGCCGGTTCAAACATCCGCTCCGCCACCGCAACAGCGTCCGAACCGCTAATCCGGATAATCCCAATCCCCGAACTCGAAAGCGCCGTCGCGATCGCGGCGATTGTATCTGTATATACCATATATATATAAATCCTTCCTTGCTTTTTATCTTCTTATTCTATACCATATGGAAGCATTTTCCCATCTTTATTTACAAATCTAGTCTAATATTTATTTCTTTTTTCATGTTTTCACGATAAACCTCTCGCGCTCGATCCCCCACAAAAAAGAAGGTCTAGATACCTCCAGACCTTCTTCGTCACACTTATTTACTTCTCATATCTCCCATACCCGTCACTTCTCTCGCGTCTGCCCTCGCGCTTCAGCGAAATAATCACATGCCGGAACGGATCCTCGCCCTCGCTGCGGGTGGTGACATACTTGTCATTCTGCAGCGCTGCATGAATGATCCGTCTCTCATACGGGTTCATCGGCTCCAAAGATACGGAGCGTTTCGTTCTCTTTACCTTGTAAGCAATGTTCTTTGCCAGTGTCTCAAGCGTCTCTTTCCGTCTCTCGCGGTAATTCTCGGTATCGAGCTTCACGCGGACGTAATTCTCGCTCTTCTTGTTGACAACCAGGCTGACCAGATACTGGAGAGAATCCAGGGTCTGACCTCTCTTACCGATCAAAATACCCATATCCTCGCCGGAGAGGTCAATGTTCATCTCGCACTCTTCCTCATTGAAAGCCGCTGCGATCTTCACATCTAAGTTCATCGCATCAAATACCTGGCTTAAAAAGTCGATCGCACGATCCTCGAGCGTCTCTTTTTTCTTAGCACGGATGATCGCCGGTTTCGCGCCGATCCCCAGAAATCCGGCGCTTCCTTTTTCGACCACTTCGTACTCTAATTTATCACTGGTGGTTTCCAGTTCAATCAGTGCCTTTGTTACTGCCTCATCGACTGTCTTAGCGGTAACCGTAATCATATCCATCCTGCGCCCTCCTTCTATTTTTTCGCGTGCTTATCGTTGTACTTCTGCACCATCTTGGCCTTGGAAGCCAGACTGCCCGGCTTCGGATCGGAATTGTAAAATGCTTCAGACGCCTCCATCTGCTTTTTATTGCGGGAGATCTTGTCCTCTTTCGCCTTGCTTTCCGCATCCTCGCGTGCCTGAAGCGCCTTTAAATTCACGCTTGCCTTCTCGCTGACATTGGCCGGCGGCAGACCTTTTCTCGCTCTCTTCTTGTTCATCTTCTCCACGTTGCGGCGGATCAGATCATCGACATCGATCTTGTTCATATGTGCATTTACGATCAGCTGCTGAACGAGCTGGAATGCACCCTGAACGACCCAGTAGATACCGATCGCGGACGGCAGGGAGAAACAGAAGAATACGGACATCAGCGGCATCGTGATCATCATGCTGTTCATCATGCTCGCGCCCGGCGCGTCCTGATCCACCTGCTGTAAATTGGAAATCAGCTTGGTGGAGAGCCACTGGGTCAGACCCGCAAGGATCGGGATGATCCATGCGATCGTGATGTGGTTAAAACCGGTAAACGGCGGAGTTGCCAGATTGATGCCGAAGAAATAGTTCATCTGCTCAATCTTGCTCGCATTTTCTGCGATCGTCGAAGAGATCTGCGGGAATAAACTTTCCAGCGTATCCCATCCAGCCGGTGTCAACTTATATAACATATCTACGACTTTGTTTGCCACGGTGTAGTCTACCTTGTCCACCGCCATGCCGACACCGCTTGCCAGCTCGGAAATCTTGTTGATGTAATCCGGCTGCCCCATCAGCGGGTTCGCTACGTTGTCAAAAAAGACACGTACTGACGGTACGTATGCCGGAATGTTGTAGATAACCCGGTACAAAGCGAAGATAATCGGAAGCTGAATCGCCATCGGCAGACATCCTGCCATCGGATTCGAGCCATATTTCTCATAGACTGCCTGCATCTCGACCTGTTGTTTAGCCATCGATGCCTGATCGGTTTTTCCCTTATACCTATTCTGAACCGCCTTGATTTCAGGGTTCATAAGCGACATAAGTTTTGACGATTCCTGCTGTTTGATCGTCAGAGGAAATAACAGTAACTTTGTGATAATGGTAAACAGGATGATACACAGACCGATATTCATGATCCCCATGCTGCTGGTAATCCGGAATAAAAAGTCCATGATATAACCAAACACGCTGGCGATCGGTCCCATGATCGAACCTGCCTTTGTCGCAACTAAAACGCTAACGTCCAATGAACTACCTCCTCATCCTTTACGGAACTGGATCATAACCGCCTTCTGCAAATGGATTACAGCGAAGAATCCGCTTACATGCCAAAATCATACCTTTTACAGCGCCGTACTTTTTAAGTGCCTGGATGGCGTACTCCGAGCACGTCGGCGTGTACTTGCAGTGAGGTCCTGTCATAGGGGAAATATAGAGCTGATATCCCCGAATCATCTTTATCAAGATCTTCTTAATCAATATTCTCACTTCGATTCTCCAGAATGTTATGCAGTCCGCATAAGTGCAGGTATGCACTCTCAATTTTTTTGAAGTCTGCTTCTTTCGCTGCCGGTCTGGCAACGACTACGATGTCTAATCCGAGTCTGACTCTGTCCTTATTTAACCGATAGCTCTCCCGTACCAACCTTGTCACGTGATGGCGGACCACGCTGTTTCCAACCTTTTTGCTGACGGAGATACCGATCCGAGGCTCCTTCCCGTCATCCACCCGCTTCACGTACATAACCAGAAGCTTATTGGCATAGGATTTCCCTGTCTTGTAAACCTTTTGAAATTCGCTGTTCTTCTTAATTGAATTAAAACGCTTCATTAAAATCACCAATGATAAATAATATAAAATAGAATCCGGCTCGCCGGATTCACGCACCGAGGTGCGATTGCATTAGCAATCATTTTCCCCTGCAGCGAGTGTGCATCGCAGAGCTTTTCTTAATATTCATAGAACTTTTTCTATGAATATTAAGAAAGGCCACAATCTATAACTCGATTGCGGCCTCGTTCATTAAGCAGATAATTTTGCTCTACCTTTTGCTCTTCTGGCAGCCAGAACTTTTCTTCCACCTGCGCTGCTCATTCTCGCACGGAATCCATGAACTTTTGCTCTCTGTCTTTTCTTCGGCTGAAATGTCATCTTCATGTCTGCATACACCTCCTCATCCATAATATAGTAAGAGAAATCCACGCTTCCTCCGGCTCACGCCGAAATCCGCATTCTTCTCAACATAGTTAGACTATTGTAATTAAACATCTTCTCCATTATATAGAAGAATTCCGCATTCGTCAACCACTATTTTGATCTTTTTAATCCCCATAGAACAAGGAATTTCTGTGGTTTTTCCACCATTTCGATCCTGCGTCCCCACAGATCGATCGTCGATTGCTGTCGAGGCACCTTATTGTATACAGTATACACACCGGGACGTTTCCATTTTGTGGATAAAAAAATCCTTATTTTATCAGCATTCCCGCCACCTATTCACAGCTTATCCTCCACTTATCCACATTTTGGGGATAACTTGTGGAAAAGCCGTGGACTACGATCTGGATAAGCTTCTGATTGTTCACACCCATTCACCAAAAAGCCTTATTTTTCGGCGTTTTTTCCACGTGGATAACTGAATTTCACTTATTCACATTGCGGGTTTTTATTGAAAAATGTGGACAAATCATGTAGAATAGAACTTAGATTGGGTTATTTTGCAGTTTTGGCTGCTTTTTACGTTTAGGAGACACAGTATGATAGAGAAAATTAAGGAAAAATGGGATGAAATTCTCCTCCATATTAAAGAAGAACACGAACTGACGGACGTTTCTTTCAAAACATGGCTGCTTCCGACGCAGCCTTATTCCATGAAAGACGGCACCCTTCAGATCCTGGTTCCGGATGTGCAGTTTCTCGGCTATATCAAAAAAAAATACGGACTTTTGATCCAGATTACCATCGAAGAACTAACCGGAATCGAGTGTGAGGTCGATTTTGTCACCATCGAACAGGTCGATGAGCCGCAAAAAGAGACGGACAAAAGCCATCTGATCAACCGCCCGTCCGAGGTCAGCCGCCAGCTCATCCAGGATGCGAACTTAAATCCGCGCTACACATTCGACACCTTCGTCGTCGGCGCGAACAATAACTTAGCGCACGCCGCTTCCCTCGCCGTGGCAGAATCTCCGGGTGAGATCTACAACCCTCTCTTCATTTACGGGGGTGTAGGTCTGGGAAAAACGCATCTTATGCACTCGATCGGACATTTTATCTTAAAAAACAATCCAAAAGCGAAGGTTCTCTACGTTACAAGTGAGAAGTTTACGAACGAACTGATCGATGCGATCCGGAACAAAAACAATATTTCCACCACGGAGTTCCGTGAAAAATACAGAAACAACGACGTCCTCCTCATCGATGATATCCAGTTTATTATCGGTAAGGAATCGACACAGGAAGAATTTTTCCATACCTTCAACGCACTCTATGAAGCGAAAAAACAGATCATTATCTCCTCAGATAAGCCGCCGAAAGAGATCGAGACGCTGGAAGAACGGCTTCGTTCCCGTTTCGAATGGGGCTTGACCGTCGATATCCAGTCGCCGGATTATGAAACCCGTATGGCGATCCTCCGCAAAAAAGAGGAACTCGAGGGCTACAATATAGATAATGAAGTGATCAAGTACATCGCCACCAACGTCAAGTCCAACATCCGTGAGCTCGAGGGCGCCCTCACCAAGATCGTCGCCCTTTCCAAGTTAAATAACAAGGAGATCACGACGGAGCTGGCGGAGGAAGCGCTCAAGGATCTCATTTCCCCGAACGCGGAGAAAGAAGTGACCCCGGAGCTGATCATCCAGGTCGTTGCTGATCATTTCGGTATCACTCCGCTTGACATCTCCTCCCAGAAGCGCAACAAGGAGATCGTATTCCCGCGCCAGATCGTGATGTATATCTGCCGTTCGATGCTCGGAACTTCCCTGCAGAATATCGGCAAATATTTAGGCGGTCGGGATCACACGACGATCATCCACGGTCACGACAAGATCGCTGCCGATATGGAGAAAAACGAATCGCTTCGCAATACAGTGGAAATCTTAATGAAAAAGATCAGCCCACAGTAGGTTTCTTCCACAATTTCGCGTGGAAAAGTGGTTGAAAACCTGTGGATAACTTTTCCCACATTTTGCTCCATTTCAGGGCTGTGGATAATTCAAAAGTTATCCAGCCGGTTCCGGACAGTTTTACACAGCCTTTTTAACCATTTAAAAGGAGTCTGAACCCCTGTATTTTCAGGGCTGTCCGGAGAATTCCACATATTCACAGTCCCTACTACGATTGCGACGGAATTTATATATATCTTTTCTTTCCGTTCCACGTTATTTTTAGCAAAGGAGTTATCAACAAACATGAAGCTTTCATTTGAAAAAGATCATTTAATGAACGGCATCAACATTGTTCTGAAGGCCGTTCCTTCCAAAACCACCATGCCGATTCTCGAATGCATCCTAATCGATGCTGTTTCGGATGAGATCAAACTGACCGGCAACGATATGGAGCTGGGAATTGAGACGAAGGTCGAAGGAACGATCCTGGAACGTGGAAAAATCGCTCTTGATGCCAAGCTTTTTTCCGATATTATCCGCAAGCTCTCCGGTGAAAATTCTACGATCACGATCGAATCGGATGAAAAATACAACACGACGATCACCTGTGACAAGGCTATTTTCCAGATTCAGGGCAAGGACGGCGATGAATTTTCTTATATTCCCCACATTGAGCGAGATAAATTCATCACACTTTCCCAGTTTACCTTAAAAGAGATCATCCGCCAGACGATCTTCTCGATCTCGCCGAACGACAGCAACAAGATGATGACCGGTGAGCTGATGGAGGTCACCGGCAATGAACTTAAGCTCGTTTCCCTCGACGGACATCGCATGTCGATCCGCAAAGTTGCATTAAAAGAACAGTACGATGATATAAAAGTCATCGTTCCTGGCAAGACTTTAGGTGAGATCAGCAAGATCTTAAACGGTGACAACGACTCTGAGGTACAGATTTTCTTCAGCACCAACCACATCATGTTTGAATTTGACGACACGATCGTGTTATCCCGCCTGATTGAGGGCGAGTATTTCCGGATCAATCAGATGCTTTCCTCCGATTATGAGACGAAAGTTACCTTGAACCGCCGTGATTTCATGGATGCGATCGACCGTGCGAGCATTCTCGTCCGTGAAAATGATAAGAAACCTTTGATCTTAAACTTTACCGATGAAGAAATGGAATTAAAGATGCATTCCGCCTTCGGTACGATGGATGCACGTCTGGCGATTACCAAGTTTGGAAAAGACCTGATGATCGGCTTCAACCCGAAGTTTTTGGGTGATGCGCTGCGAATCATCGATGATGAGGAAGTGACTCTGTACATGATGAATCCGAAATCCCCGTGCTTTATCCGGGACGAGGAGGAGACTTACATCTATCTGATCCTGCCGGTCAATTTCAATGCGGCAGCGATCTAACCTGCCATTTTTTGACATGGCAGGTGCAGGCAGACAGTGACAGAAAGGATCTGAAATAAGATGGAGATAAAACTGAGAGATGAATTTATAAAACTGGGTCAGGCGCTTAAGGCAGCCGGTCTGGTAGAGTCCGGCGTGGATGCTAAATTTGCGATTCAGGACGGGCTTGTGAAGGTCAATGGCGCGGTGGAGATGCAGCGCGGCAAGAAGCTTTACGACGGGGACAAAGTCGAGTATGACGGAGAGACCGTAACAATCACCAAATAAAGGATGGTTTCATGTTTATCGAATCGATCGAACTCAAAAATTACCGCAATTACGGGGAATTACATATGGATTTTGATCCGGGGACGAATGTTCTCTACGGGGACAACGCGCAGGGTAAAACCAATATTCTTGAAGCGGTCTACGTGTGTGCGACGACCAAGTCCCACCGCGGCAGCAAGGACAGGGAGATCATCGAATTCGGAGAGGACGAGTCCCACATCAAGATGCAGCTTCGCAAGGACGATGTGCCGTACCGGATTGACATGCATCTAAAGAAAAATAAGACGAAGGGCGTGGCGGTCAACGGGATCCCGATCCGGCGGGCGAGCGAGCTTTTCGGCATTGTTAACGTGGTGTTTTTTTCGCCGGAAGATCTGAATCTCATTAAGAACGGACCGGCGGATCGGCGCCGTTTTATTGATCTGGAATTATGCCAGTTAAACCGGCTCTACGTACATTCGCTGGTGCAGTACAACCGGGTGGTGATACAGAGAAATAAGCTCTTAAAGGAGCTGTTTTTCCATCCCGAGTACGAGGAGATGCTGGATATATGGGATATGCAGCTTGCTTCCTATGGGCGGGAGGTGAGCCAGTACCGGCGGGAATTTATCGGTGAATTAAACGAATTGATCCGTCCGATCCATCAGAAATTGTCGGGTGGAAAGGAAGAACTCGTCATCCAGTATGAGCCGAACACGGAGGCAGATCAGTTGGAAGCGGCAGTCAAAAAGAGCCGCGAGGCGGACCGGAAGCAGAAGACGACGCTGGTCGGACCACACCGGGATGACTTAAGTTTCTATGTCAACGGAATTGACATCCGGCGCTTCGGTTCACAGGGACAGCAGAGGACGGCGGCATTATCGCTCAAACTGGCGGAGATTGAGCTGGTTAAAAAGATCAAAAAGGAGTATCCGATTCTGCTTCTCGACGATGTTTTGTCGGAGTTAGATGGGAAACGGCAGGATCATCTGCTCGCCAGCATCCGTCATATACAGACGATCATTACCTGTACAGGCTTGGATGATTTTATCAGCCACAGCTTCCAGATAGATAAGACCTTTCGGGTCGTGAGCGGGACGGTCACCTGTGAACGTCCAAACAAGACAACTAGTCAGACATAAAACAGCAAGTGAAGGAGGAACTATGGGTTCAGAATACAGTGCAGATCAAATACAGATATTGGAGGGATTGGAGGCGGTCAGAAAGCGTCCTGGTATGTATATAGGCAGCACATCTGTAAGAGGCCTCCATCACCTGGTGTATGAGATAGTTGACAACTCCGTAGATGAGGCATTAGCCGGATTCTGCAGTCACATCGAGGTGCAGATCAATGCGGACAATTCCATCACGGTACAGGATGACGGTCGTGGCATTCCGGTTGATATTCAGAAAAAAGCCGGACTTCCGGCCGTTGAGGTTGTATTTACGATCCTGCATGCAGGCGGTAAATTCGGCGGTGGCGGATATAAGGTATCAGGCGGACTTCACGGTGTAGGTGCATCGGTTGTAAACGCTCTTTCCGAGTGGCTGGAGGTTGAGATCTGCCGGGATGGAAAGGTATATAAGCAGCGCTATGAGCGGGGCAAAACCATGTATCCGCTGAAAGTAGTCGGTGAGTGTGCTCCGGATAAGCACGGCACACGGGTTGTATTCCTGCCGGATAAGGAGATTTTCGAGGAAACGGTCTACGACTATGATACGTTAAAAGTACGCCTGCGTGAGACGGCATTCCTGACGAAAAACCTCCGGATCACGCTGCGTGATGACCGCGAGGTAAAGCATGAGAAGACTTTCCATTACGAGGGCGGTATCAAGGAATTTGTCACCTACTTGAACCGGAGCAATGAGAAGCTCTATGAGCCGGTTATTTACTGCGAGGGCATCAAGGACAAGGTATTTGTCGAGGTGGCGATGCAGCATAACGATTCCTACACGGAAAATATCTACACATTCGTCAACAATATCAATACCCCGGAGGGCGGTACGCATCTGGCTGGTTTCAAGAGCGCGCTGACGAAGACTTTTAACGATTATGCAAAGAAAAATAAGCTTCTCAAGGAAAATGAACCGGCGCTCAGCGGCGAGGATATCCGCGAGGGCATTACAGCCATCATCAGCGTCAAGATCGAGGAGCCTCAGTTTGAGGGACAGACGAAGCAGAAACTCGGCAACAGCGAGGCCCGCGCGGCGGTTGATGCGATCGTGAGCGAGCAGCTGACGTATTTCTTAGAGCAGAATCCGGCGGTTGCCAAGATCATCTGTGAGAAATCGATTCTTGCCAAGAGAGCCCGCGACGCAGCCCGCAAGGCCCGCGAGATGACGAGACGTAAATCAGCGCTCGATGGCATGGCGCTTCCAGGAAAGTTAGCCGACTGTTCCGATAAGAATCCGGAAAACTGCGAGATCTACATCGTAGAGGGAGATTCCGCGGGCGGTTCCGCCAAAGAGGCGAGAAATAAATCCAATCAGGCTATCCTGCCTCTTCGAGGCAAGATCTTAAACGTAGAAAAAGCAAGACTTGATCGAATTTACGGCAATGCGGAGATCCGTGCGATGATCACGGCATTTGGTACCGGTATTCATGAAGATTTTGATATTTCAAAACTTCGTTACAACAAGATCATTATCATGACCGATGCCGATGTGGATGGTGCACATATCAGTACCCTGCTTCTGACGTTCCTGTATCGTTTTATGCCGGATTTGATCCGGGAAGGACATGTATATCTGGCACAGCCGCCGCTTTATAAGATCGAGAAGAATAAGCGTGTCTGGTATGCATACAGCGATGATGAGCTGAATTCGATTCTGACTGAGATTGGGCGTGACAACAACAATAAGATCCAGCGTTATAAAGGTCTGGGTGAGATGGACGCGGAACAGCTTTGGGAGACGACTATGGATCCGGAGCGCCGAATTCTTCTCCGTGTCCAGATCGACAGTGAGACTGCTTCGGAGGTTGATCTGACATTTGCTACCCTGATGGGGGATCAGGTTGAGCCGCGCCGTGAGTTTATCGAGGCAAATGCGAAGTACGTAAAGAACCTGGATATTTAATTAAATTTAAGTCACTTAAATCCTTTTGAGGACGAAAGGAGTATAGATGGAACCAAATATATTTGACAAAATTCATGACATTGATCTGAAAAAGACAATGGAAACGTCTTACATCGATTATGCGATGAGCGTTATTGCTGCCCGTGCACTTCCGGATGTGCGGGATGGCTTAAAGCCGGTACAGAGACGTGTTCTGTATTCCATGGTCGAGCTGAATAACGGGCCGGATAAGCCCCACCGTAAGTCAGCCCGTATCGTCGGTGATACAATGGGTAAATACCACCCGCACGGCGACAGCTCCATTTACGGCGCATTGGTTAATATGGCTCAGAAATGGGCTACCCGTTACCCGCTTGTAGATGGACATGGAAACTTCGGTTCCATGGACGGTGATGGTGCCGCAGCGATGCGATATACCGAGGCGAGACTGAGCCGTATTTCCATGGAGATGCTGGCAGATATCGGCAAGAATACCGTTGATTTTATGCCGAACTTTGATGAGACTGAGAAAGAACCGACGGTTCTTCCGGCTCGTTTTCCCAATATTCTGGTAAATGGCGGCACCGGTATCGCCGTTGGTATGGCAACGAATATTCCGCCTCACAACCTGCGTGAGGTAATTGCTGCCGTTGTCAAGATCATAGACAACCGGGTGGAGGAAGACCGCCCGACTACCATCGAAGAACTGATGGAGATCGTAAAGGGACCTGATTTCCCGACAGGAGCAACCATCCTTGGAAAAGCAGGCATCGAAGAAGCGTACAGAACCGGACGCGGCAAGATCCGTGTACGGGCTGTATACAATATCGAGGCCATGGCAAATGGCAAGAGCCGTATCATCGTGACAGAGCTTCCTTATGCAGTGAATAAGGCTCGTTTGATCGAAAAGATCGCAGAGCTTGTAAAGGATAAAAAGCTTGATGGAATCACGGATCTGCGTGATGAATCCAACCGTGAGGGACTTCGGATCTGCATTGAACTGCGCCGTGATGTGAATGCCAATGTCATCATGAACCGTCTGCTGAAGCATACACAGCTGCAGGACACCTTTGGTGTGATTATGCTGGCGCTGGTTAATAATGAGCCGCGTATCTTAAATCTGCAGCAGATCCTGGAATATTACTTAAAGCACCAGGAGGATGTGGTAACCAGAAGAACCAAATATGATCTGAACAAGGCAGAAGAGAGAGCCCATATTTTGGAAGGTCTTTTAAAGGCACTGGATCATATCGATGAGGTTATTAAGATCATCCGCGGTTCTGCCAATGTTCAGGCGGCGAAAGCTCAGTTAATGGAGCGTTTTGATCTTTCGGATGCACAGGCACAGGCCATCGTAGATATGCGTCTGCGTGCTCTGACCGGTCTGGAACGCGAGAAACTGGAAAATGAATATAAAGAGCTGGAGGCAAAGATTGCAGAGTTGAAAGCGATTCTGGCAGATGAGAAGAAACTTCTGTGTGTTATCAAGGAGGAGATCTCCCTCATCGCTGATAAATACGGAGATGACCGCCGTACCGCCATCGGATATGATGAATACGATATGTCTGCGGAGGATTTGATCCCGGATGACGATATCGTTGTGACCATGACCAATTTTGGCTATATTAAGAGAATGTCCAGCGATAATTTCAAGAGCCAGAACCGCGGAGGCAAGGGAATCAAGGGCATGCAGACTATTGAGGAAGATTATATCGAAGATCTGCTGATGACCACAACCCATCATTATGTGATGTTCTTTACCAACAAGGGACGCGTATACCGTCTGAAGGGATACGAGATTCCGGAGGCAGGACGCACTGCCAGAGGTACTGCCATCGTGAATCTGCTTCCGCTGATGCCAGGCGAGAAGATCACATCCATCGTTCCTATGAAGGAGATCGATGATGAGAAATATCTCTTCATGGCAACCCGCAATGGTATGGTTAAGAAGACTCCGATGAAGGAATACAGCAATGTCCGCAAGAACGGTCTTCAGGCGATTGTACTTCGTGATGACGATGAATTGATCGAAGTTAAGGCTACCGATAATACCGAAGATATTTTCCTGATCACAAAGAAAGGTATGTGTATCCGATTCCATGAGACCGATGTCCGCGTGACAGGCCGTGTTTCCATGGGGGTTATCGGCATGAAGTTTGATGAAGGCGATGAAGTCATCGGTATGCAGATGGCCAGCCAGGGAGAATGCCTGCTGGTAGTATCGGAAAATGGTTATGGAAAACGCACTCCGATTGATGAATTTACAGCCCAGAACCGAGGCGGCAAGGGCGTGCGCTGCTATAAGATCATCGACAAAACCGGTGATTTGGTGGGTGCAAAGCTGGTAGATAATGAGCGCAAGATCATGCTGATTACCAATGAAGGCATCATCATCAAGATGGCAGTCAGCGACATCTCGATTATCGGACGCAACACCTCCGGTGTGAAGCTGATGAGTATTGATGCTGAATCCGGCATAGCAGTTGCAAGCATCGCCAAGGTGCGGGAGAGCGACAAGGATGAGGATGAAGAAGACGAATTTCTGGAGGAACAGGACGGAGAAGAAACCGAATCTGAGAATACGGAAGAATAAAAGTTACAGTTCAGCCATGCGCTGGTTTGAATGAGAAAGTGTGTTGCAAGCTTGCTTGCATAAGCACTTTTTCATCCAAATCAGCATATGGTGGACCCACCATGCTTCTTGTTTTCATGAATATGGAAACAAGAAGATGTCATGGCTGAACTGTAACGAATAAAAAGTAAAAAAGATCAGATATCCTTGATCCTTGAAAAGAAAATCATAAAAAAGAGAACATCCGGCAATTCATAAACTGGAATTAGCGGGTGTTCTCTTTTTGATCTTTATAAGGCGCAGTATTTTAACAGCGTCACAGCGTCGTTTCTCTCTGAATGAGTCGGCACCTGAATTCCTGGTAGGTAAATTCAGATTCACGGTTTTCGATCATAGCAAGAAGAAGTTTGGCAGCATACTCGCCCATTTGATCGTAGGGAATATCAATGCCGCTGATAGAAGGATAGTCCATTTCATAGAAATTCACCTCGTTCAGGAAGATATGGCGAATTCTCTGAGGGATGGAAAAGCCTGTTTTTAATATTTCACGCTGCAGCAGCAGTCCAATGTCGTAGTTTTGAGAAATGGCAAGATCAAAACTGCGGTTTTCCATGTATTTAGCTAAAAATTGCTGCAGATGAATCAGATCACGATCCTTGATAGGGCAGATCACGTGCTCCAGATGGCAGTTCGGTGCCGTCCGGCGAAGCAGGGATTCAAAAAGCGGATATTTATTATTAACTAAAAGACCGTCATTGCTGATGGAAAAATACCGCACTTCGCGGATTTCCTTTTCCAGACAGAAGGAGGCACATTCCTGCAGGGCATATTCAAATGCATGGGGGAACGGCGTTTTTTTTGAGAAAACCCCGTCCATACAGATAACCACATAGGGAATATGATTTTCATCGGCCGGTTTTGTAAAAGCAGCGTGATCATCGTTGGAAATAAAAATGAGTCCATCGATCACGTTGGAATAATAGCTTTTGACATAATCCGGAGAAGAATCTATATCATCCATTTCATTGAAAATCGTGATGGTATAGTCGATCTGGGACAGGTACTGGCTGATTCCGGTAAAAGCATTTAAGAAAGCCTGGCGGCTGTAATCCTTTGCACATACAATTCCGATGGACGTGCAGTTTTTGGTCCGCATGCTTTTGGCGGAAGCATTGGGATAGTAGTGAAGTGTTTCAACGGCATCTAAAACCTTGCGTCTGGTTTCCTCACTGATCTTCTGATTCTGGCGATTATTGATCACATAAGATACAGTCGCCTGAGAGACTCCGCAGAGTTTTGCGATGTCTTTTGCAGTAACATTTTTTTTCATAATTTTGTAGACTCCTTATAACACTTTTACAGTTTATTAAATTTCTCTAAAAATGTCTATAGAAATTCACTAAAATACACAATAATTTAATATTGCTAAAAAAATAATTGAAATGCCGATCCTTTTGTGATATTCTAACAATACAAAATTCACTTATACGTATAAGTTGGGAATGGAGGAAAAAATGGGAAAAGCAAACGAACAAGCAAAAGATAAGCCTTCGTTATTAAACCGCTGGCTGAACGGAATTGAGAAAGTCGGAAATAAACTTCCGCATCCGATTTCTATTTTTGCAATTTTAGTTCTCTTTGTTATCGTTCTTTCTGCTGTCTGTGAGATGGCTGGAGTTTCGGCAACAGGTGAACTGGTTAACCGTTCTAAGGGAGTCGTAGAGACTCAGACGGTTCAGGCTGTCAGCCTTTTGAATGGTGAGGGGCTTGTGTACATGCTGACACATGCAATCACTAACTTTACAGGATTCGCTCCTTTGGGAGTTGTCCTGGTAGCTATGTTTGGTATCGGACTTCTGGAGGACAGTGGTTTAATCGGAGGCGCATTAAAGTCTGCTGTAGAGGTTACTCCGGCTAAGTTAATCACTCCGATGATCGTATTCTTGGGCGTTATGTCCAACCTGGCTGACGCAGTTGGATACATCGTTCTGATTCCGATTGCTGCACTGATGTTTATGGCATACAATCGTCATCCGGTAGTTGGTATGGCAGCAGCATTTGCAGGTGTATCCGGTGGTTTCTCTGCAAACTTATTAATCGGTACTCTGGATCCGCTTCTTTGCGGTATTACCAACGAGGCTGTAAAGATGGTAGACCCGACTTATGTAGTTGAGCCGACCGGAAACTGGTACTTCATGATGGTGTCTACCTTCCTGATCACAATCTTAGGTACTATCATCACTGAGAAAGTCGTTGCACCGCGTTTTGGTGAGTATCACGGCAATGGGGAAGAGAATGAAACAAGCTCTGAGTATAAATTAAATGACCAGGAAAGAACGGCTCTGAAAGTAGCTGGTTTAACCTTACTGGTTATGATTCTGGTTCTGGTAGCTTTCTGTCTCCCGGCTAACTCTGTTATGAGAGCTGAGGACGGAACACTGTTAGGAAACTCCCCGTTTATGGAGGGCATCATCCCGATTATCACTGTACTTTTCTTCGTACCGTCTGTTGTATATGGTCATATGACTGGTGTATACCACGGAGAGAAGGATGTCTGCAACGCTATGGGACGTGCCATGGGAACCATGAGCTCCTACATCGCTCTGACCTTTGTGGCAGCACAGTTTATTAACTTCTTTGGTTATACCAAATTAGGAACGATCCTTGCATTAAAGGGAGCTGAGTTTTTTAGAAACTCTGGTATTGGAACTATCCCGACCATGATCTTATTCGTTCTTTTTGCAGCATTCATCAACCTGTTCATGGGTTCTGCATCTGCAAAATGGGCTCTGATCGCTCCGGTATTCGTACCGATGTTCATGCTGTTAGGTTACACACCGGAGTTCGCTCAGGTTGCTTACCGTATCGGTGACTCCTGTACAAACGTTATCACTCCGATGATGTCCTATTTCGCAATGATTATCGTATTCATGAAGAAATACGATAAAGAGGCTGGTATCGGAACCCTGGTTTCCACCATGCTTCCGTACAGTATCTGCTTCCTGATTGGATGGAGTATCCTGTTAGTATTATGGATCGTACTTAACCTTCCGTTAGGACCGGGCGTTGGAATGTTTCTTGGCTAATGGGGCTGAATTGTTACGATAATTTAAATAACTAGAATAAGATGTACTCTGGGAATGTTTTATGCGGAATGCATAGACATTCCAGGAGTACATATTTTTTCAAAAAAATCGCATGAAGGAGGAAATAATGAACCAGACAAATATAAAAATTGGACAATTAAGAGATCGCATGAAAGAACTGGGAATCGATGCATACCTGGTTCCGACTGCGGATTTTCATGAATCTGAGTATGTAGGCGAATTCTTTAAATGCCGTCACTTCCTGACCGGTTTCAACGGAACCGCTGGAACGGCTGTTATCACTATGGACAAAGCCGGACTCTGGACAGACGGAAGATACTTTGTACAGGCAGAAGAGCAGCTTTCAGGCAGTGAGATCAAATTATACCGCATGGGTGAACCTGAATTCCCGACTCTGGACGAGTTTTTAGAGGAGGAGCTTCCGGTTGATGGATGCCTTGGATTTGACGGCCGTGTTGTAAACTCTGAGCTGGGTTATGGTCTTCAGAACTTACTGCAGGAAAAAAATGTAACAATCAACTGCAGCAAGGATCTGGTAGGTGAGATCTGGACTTCCCGTCCGGCTATGTCCTGCGAGCCTATCTGGAGCTTGGATGTAAAATATGCCGGAAAGAGCACCGTAGAGAAACTTTCAGATCTTCGTGATGCCATGAAGAAAAATAAAGCACAGATTCATCTGATGACGGCCCTGGATGAAATCGCATGGTTATTCAATCTCCGTGGAAACGATATTGTAAATAACCCGGTATTTCTGTCCTATGCACTTATTACACAGGATGAAGCCTATTTATACGTACAGAAAGAAGCTATCAAAGAAGATACTAAGATGGAAAAAGAGGTTTGTGCGGCTTTAGCTGAGGCAAAGGTTCAGGTAAAAGAGTATGCGGAATTCTTACAGGATGTGGCAGCCCTGAAGAATGAGAAGATTCTTCTGGAACGCAAGAAAGCAAGCTTTGCTGTATGCGAGAGCATTGATGCTTCCTGCCGTATCATAGATGAGATGAATCCTTGTGCTACCATGAAGGCTGTTAAGAATGCGACCGAGATCGAAAATATGCGTAAGGCCCATTTAAAAGATGGTATAGCTGTTACCAAGTTTATGTACTGGCTGAAGCATACCATCGGAACCTGCGATATGACAGAGATGACAGCGGCTCATAAAATTGAAGAACTGCGAGCCGAGCAGGGCAACTATATCGAGCCAAGTTTCGTAACCATTGCAGCTTACAAGGAAAATGCAGCGATGTGCCATTATCATCCAAGCGATGAGGTATGCAAGAAATTAAAACCAGAAGGTCTTCTGCTGGTAGATTCCGGCGGACAGTATTTAGAGGGAACTACTGATATCACAAGAACCTATGCATTAGGACCTCTGACCGAGAAGGAAAAAGAGTACTACACAATCGTAGCAGCCGCTATGCTGAAGGTATCAACCATGAAGTTCCTTCACGGCTGCCGGGGAATTAACTTAGACTACACCATCCGTGAAGCATTCTGGAAACGTGGTCTTGATTTTGCACATGGTACCGGACATGGTGTTGGATATCTTTCTAACGTACATGAGAGACCGAACGGACTGCGCTGGAAGGTTGTTCCGGAGCGTCAGGACAGCGCTGTGATCGAGCCGGGCATGATCTGCTCTGATGAGCCGGGTCTGTACTTTGCAGGCGATTTCGGAACCAGAACAGAGAATCTGATCTTATGTGTCGAGGATGAGAAGAATGAGTACGGACAGTTCCTGAAGTTCGAATTCCTGACCAAGGCGCCGATTGACTTAGAGGCACTGGATACACGTTTCATGGACGACGCGGATATCGAGCGCTTAAATACATACCATAAAGACGTATACGAAACCATTTCTCCGTATATGAATGACGAAGAAAAAGAGTGGTTAAAACACGTGACAAGAGAAATTTCAAGATAATATGATGTTACAGTTCAGCCATGCGCTGGTTTGAATGAATATGGAAACAAGAAGATGTCATGGCTGAACTGTAACAATATAATACCTCCTGAATAGATAGAGATAAATTCAAGTCGAACGTCCGTGAGACTTGGCGCGTGATTCTGGTCAGCAAAGCTGGCATATTCCTATCAGAATCACTGCGCATGAGATCAAAATCTATTCAGGGGGTATTTTTATTACATCTATTCAGAAATGATTGCAAGATTATTTAATTTCTATTATGATGATATAAGAGTCATTAATGATTAAGAGATGCGGTTCTGTCAGCAGGGGCAGATAAAAATTTCATGGAAGAAGGGTAGTTTTCAAATGAGAAGAATCAATGTTGAAACCATTACACAGAATATCAAAGAAATGTGCATTGAGGCCAACCATTTTCTGTCACCGGATATGAAAAAGGTGTTTGATGAGGCGGCAGCGAGTGAAGAATCTCCATTGGGACGTCAGATTTTAGGCCAGCTGGAAGAAAACTTATGTATCGCTGGTGAGGAGATGATTCCGATCTGCCAGGATACCGGAATGGCAGTTGTGTTTATCAAGGTAGGACAGGATGTACATCTGATCGGCGGTTCTCTGACTGATGCTATCAATGAGGGCGTGCGCCAGGGATATGTAGACGGATATCTCCGTAAATCCGTGGTTAAGGATCCGATTTACCGTGAGAATACGAAGGATAATACACCGGCTATCATTCATTATGAGATCGTAGAGGGTGAGCAGGTAGAGATCACGGTGGCTCCGAAGGGATTTGGAAGTGAAAATATGAGCCGTGTGTTCATGCTGAAACCGGCAGATGGAATTGAAGGAGTCAAGGATGCTATTCTGACAGCGGTGCGGGATGCGGGACCGAATGCCTGTCCTCCGATGGTAGTAGGCGTTGGAATCGGTGGAACCTTTGAAAAGTGTGCAGAGATGGCGAAGCACGCGCTGACCAGAAATCTGGAAGAGGAATCACCGGTTGAGTATGTGCGTGATCTGGAAAAAGAAATGCTTGAAACGATCAATAACCTTGGGATCGGTCCTGGCGGATTAGGCGGACGGACAACCGCCCTGGCTGTCAATATTGAAACCTACCCGACCCATATTGCAGGGCTGCCGGTAGGCATCAATATCTGCTGTCATGTAAATCGTCATGCGCACAGAGTGATTTGATGAATATTTTTAGGATTGCGGAAGTGCGAAGCACATAGCAATCCGGTATCAAAAGGGGAAAAATCTCTTGTGACCCAAACATCATTTGATAGTATAAAGAATGTACTCTCGGAGTTTTTCCTGCACAAAAAGATACCGAGAGTACATAAGATAGATTTGGAGGAAAATATGGATAAAACAATCACAGCTCCAATTGACAGGGAGACATTAAAAAGCCTGCATGCAGGTGATTATGTATATATAAGCGGAACCATCTATACGGCACGTGATGCAGCTCATAAGCGCATGATAGAGACGCTGGATGAAGGAAGAGAACTTCCCCTTGATCTGAAAGATAATGTAATTTATTATATGGGACCGTCACCGGCCAGAGAGGGCCGTCCGATTGGTTCTGCAGGTCCGACCACAGCCAGCCGTATGGATAAATATACTCCAAGACTTCTGGATCTCGGCATGGGAGCCATGATCGGAAAAGGAAAGAGAAGCCAGGCAGTCATCGATGCCATCGTTCGCAATGGTGCCGTTTATTTTGCGGCAGTGGGCGGAGCCGGAGCAATTCTTTCAAAGTGCATTAAGGAATCGGAAGTGATTGCATACGATGATCTGGGAACAGAGGCGATCCGAAAATTGACGGTAGAAAATATGCCTATGATTGTGGTAATTGATTCCGAAGGAAACAATCTTTACGAGACCGCAGTAAAGGAATATCAGAGATAGGATAATAAGATATCAGATGTGGGATGACTCCCATCCCGCAGCAAGAATGCAGATGCATTTTTGAGTTTTATGAAGAGAGGTTATTGGCTGTTTTGCAAATAACCTCTCTTTTGTCGTGAAGAATAAAGTTATAATTGATAGAGATAAACCATGATTGGCATGGTTATCATACAAAGCAGAGTGGTAATTACGTTAATGGCACCAGCATAGCGGGCATCTTTTCCATATACCTGGGCCATCTGCGTGATTGTGGAGGCGGATGGGGTGATTGTGGCTAACAGGATGACAAGCAGAATTTGTGAACCATTCTCAGCAAAAGAAGCAAGGCTGCTGAATTTAAGAAGTAAAATTGTCAAAAGCGGTACACCGATGAGTCGCAGAATCGTGACAAGTCCAATATGGGGAAAAGCCAGAATTTCCTGGGGCGTGGTTCCGGCAATCAGCATTCCTGAGATCAGCATGGCCAAAGGACCAATCATGCTTCCCAGGGAGTGGACAGCGCTGTCCACTGGATCGGGAAGTGAAATCTGTGCCAAGAATAGAAAAATACCGAATAAAATGGCAATCATATTTGTATTTGTTATGATTTTTTTAAAATCAGGCTTCTTTTCTTCACAGATCATCATTTTGCCATGACTCCAGAGAAGAAAAAGCTGTACAGAGACGTAGGCGCTGGAATAAATAACCCAGTCTGGTCCTAGAATAGAGGAAACAAGCGGTATAACAAGATTTCCTGCATTAGAGTAGATGATAGAGGCTTTTTCAACTCCGTTAAGATGAAGAAGAGGTCCTATAAAGTAAAAAAGGACAATCAGGATGAGATGGATCAATACAGCAGCAGCCACCGCCAAAAGAAGCCCATTTAGGATGGAAGGGCTGCAGCTGACCTGAAAAGCAGATAAAATCGAACAGGGGACTACGATATAGACAGACAGGCGTGAAAGAATGCGGCTGTCATCTGAGCGGCAAATGCCAGTCTTTACCAAAACAAAGCCTAAAAACATGATGATAAATAATGCCGCAATTTTACCAACTAAAATTCCAATGGACATAATACGTTTGCTACCTCCTCATAACAGGGCATAGAGACAGAATATTTTTTTGCAAGTCGGAGTGGCTCCATGACAAGTCCGTCCAGTTCCGATGGTTTTCCTTCCATTATGTCACGCTGCATGGAAGTGGTGGCATCGGCAGATAAGTTGGAAAGAATCTCCAGATTTATTTTTACATAGTCTTTTTCAAAGGGATATCCCATGGCAGCAGCCAGAGCGCTGATTTCACGAATCATGGATTTAAATAATTCACGGGTAGGTCCTTCCTTTTGAAAATCTCCGGCCACGGCATGAAGGTAGACTCCGGAAGCTCCGATAGGGGAGACATAGGAAAATTTCTCCAAAGCATCCCTTTGGATATGGGTGGATAAAACTCCATCGATACCGCTTTCGCAAAGATCCGATTGAATGGCTGATAAAATCGGAGAAATATAGGAAGGATCCCTGGGACCGAAGACAACCCTTAAGATAGGACCGTGCTGAACCAGAACACCGGGATGTTCTAAGGATGCAGAAACATAGATGCATCCATCCAGAACGGTACAATCCGGTAATTCTTTCTGCATCCTGGCACCGGTTCCATATATATTTAAGATGGGAATAATAATTGTGCGGGGACCAGCGGTCTGGCGGATAAAAGGAAGGACGGAATCAA